>JAJFLV010000154.1 GCA_021772535.1 Opitutales bacterium
TCTTCAGAAGATGCAGTGGAGGATTGCTGGCTGAAAAGAATTCCGACCAGGAAACAGTTAACTGCCAATATGATGCTGAGTTTTTTAAGCGTGTATTTCATGAGTTTATTCGTTTGGTTGTTAAAAAAATTTTAACTTAACTGGGGCAGGAGTTGAGCTACTTGATCTTATCCTGAATGGACAAGATAAGATATCTATTTCCGTTGTAGGGGAGAAGTGAACCAAGGGGAAATCGAATTGCCAAAACGAAATATCTGGTTAAATTTCTTTACCATTCCAAAGATTTAGAATAACCTTGGAGTGGAAGATCGCATTCTGCTTAATAGTTAACATGCTGCAAATCCCCAAACGCATCTCTTTGATATCCGAAACGGCATCTATTTTGCGGGATGGGATCAATAAAGGATATTGGCAGGGAAACCTTCCGGGAGAGCGCATCCTTTGCGACCAGTTGCACATAAGCCGTCCCACCTTGCGGGCAGCCCTTTCTCTCTTGCAAAAAGAAGGCATGATTCGGGTAACTCATGGAAAACGGCGTAAGGTTTTCCCTGCTGAAGACAGGCCGCGATCCGTCCAAAACAGGATGATTGGGTTAATCATTAACAAATCGATATCCCAAATCTCTCCTTTGACCTTCCAGATTTTAATGGAGGTGCGCCACCATCTTCATCTGGGGGGCTTCGAGACTGAAATTTTCATATCGCCAACCCAGGAATTTCGTCATCAAAGGTTGAAGTTGGAAAACTTCATAGAAAAACATTCAGTATCTTGCTGTATCCTCCTGCTCTCCTCCGAGGAACAGCAAAAATGGTTTTTCCAAAAAGGCATCCCGGCATTGGTCTTTGGTTCCTGCTACCCCTCTGTCAAATTACCCTCTTTGGACGTGGATAATTATGCAGTCTGCCATCATGCGGCCGGTATTTTTCTTGGTCGTGGCCATCGACGGTTGGCTTTCATACGGTCCGATAACCGTATTGCCGGAGATCGCGCCAGCACCGAAGGCTTCATGGATGGTATCACCCAATCGCCTCATGCCGACGCCAATGGGATTGTCATCCGCCACAAGGACACCCGGCGGGACCTTATTCGCCGGTTGGACAAATTGCTCGATTCGGAGGATCAATGCCCGACGGGGATTCTTACCTCGAGGCCCCTGGAAACCCTCATGGTGGTTATGCATTTATTGAAAAGAGGCATAACCATACCGGAGGATATTTCCTTGATTGCTCGCGACAGGGATTATTCCTTCAATTTTCTTGAACCGAAGATCGCCCACTACGCTTATCCCAGAGATTTGTTTTCCCGGCGTTTGACTAGGGTAATTCTTCAGCTACTCGATAACGTAACGGTTTATACCCGCAGAAACCTGATCCTTTCCGATTTTAAGGATGGAGAAAGCTTGCACACATTAGAGCCTGTGAAGGAATAATATCGGTCTTCTGCAAGATAGTAACTGGTATGAATATCTGACCGGCGGGGAAGCTTGAGTTGGACCGGGAAATCGTAGATTTCTTAAATAAGTCAATTACACGTCGGGCGGAAACAAATTTTTCGCTCAAACAACCCCAATTTCGACAGTTTAAACATTTTTAAAAAATAATGGCAGTCATTGAAAATAATTCCAACGAGCTTTCAACCATGCTGGACGACCTTGATCGCGATGGATACTGCATCCTTCGCGAGGTCATTCCATCTGAAAAATTTCCGCGTTTACGCGACTCGATTATGGCTTCCGTTTATGAGCACTCCTCCCACCCTCCGCCTTCGGGTTACGTGACCGGTTTTCTGCGGATCAACCAGGACATCGCCCCCTACCTGACCAATCCCCGTCTTATGGCGCTGGTTGACCACCTTTTCGGAGAGTTTCCAAATATCTCGATGTTAACCGGGACGATCAATGGGCGAGGCCTTCCTCGCGGGGAAGTCCATGCGGACTGGCCTTACAATCAAAACGGGCGCGCCCGCATTCGAGTGCCATTTCCTGATGTCATCATGAATCTGGTCACGATGTGGATGATAACCGATTATACGGTGGAAAACGGGGGAACTATTATCATTCCCGGCAGCCACAAGCGAAACTATGCCCCTGAACTCGGCACTGCCGTCGATCCTCTGGCCAAATACGAGGGAGAAGTCCAACTGGTTGGCAAAGCGGGCGATGTGGGCGTTTTCGATGCCCGCACCTGGCATGCCATCGCCCCAAACATCAGCGATCATGACCGATCCGGGGTAATCGTGCGCTACGCCCCTTGGTGGATAAACCTCAATCCCCTCAAACCAGGAACCCGGGAACGCCGGCAGATGGTTGAGAAAACCGGGGGCCGAGACTCCCAGGTCGCCCTTTTGCCCAAGTCCATCTACGAAAATTTGCCGGAGGATTTAAAGCCGTTGATTGACCACTTGGTGCAGGAGGACGGAAGTTGATGGAAAACGGGATTGAGAACATCAAACTCAGCCGCCTTGGTTTGGGTGGAGCGCTCTTTGGGCGCGAAATTGACGAGGAAACCAGCAGAAAAACACTCGATTACGCTCTTGAACATGGCATCACCTTGATCGACACGGCAGAAGCTTACGGCGGGGGTAATGCCCGCTCCTACCGGCGGGAAGTATGCGGCGTCGATGATATCCGGGAGGTCTCCGGAGAAATGCACTCCTCGGAAAAAATCATCGGCCGCTGGCTGCGCGACCGGGACAACCGAAAGGAAGTCACCCTCTGCACGAAATTCAGCACAGGCGGACAGGCGGCCAACGTCCACCGGGCTGTCCGGGGGAGTTTGGAGCGCCTGCAAACCGATGTCATCGATATATACATGATGCATTCACCGGATCCCAAGGTTCCATTGGAGGAGACCCTTGAGGCCCTTACTGAAGAAGTAAGAGCAGGACGCATTCGGGCAATCGGTTGCAGCAATTTTTCACACCTTCAATTGGCGGAGGCACTTGAACTCAGCCAAACCCGAGGTTACGCCCGGATGGAATTCACCCAGCCGCCCTTCAGCCTGGTGGGTTCCGGGGCTCGTCTGGACCTGCTGCCCCTTTGTCTGGAGGAAAAAGTGGCCACTATGGTCTACAGCCCGCTGGCAGCCGGTTTTCTGGCCGGAAAATATTCTCCCTCCCGAGACAGTATTCCCAAGGGTACTCGTTTCGATGTGGTTCCCGGGCATATCGATATTTATTTCAACGAACAAAATTTTCAAATACTGGAATCGCTTCGCGCATTATCGGCCGAATCAGGACTGGGCATGGTCCACTTGGCAATGGCCTGGGTGATCGCCTATCCTGGTATCTCCTCAGTTCTCGTCGGGGCGCGAAAGTTATCACATATCGACAATGCCCTCGATTGCCTGCGAAACCCTCTTTCCAAAGAATTGCACCAACGTATGACAAGCTGGCTGGACCAAGCCGATTAATTCCCTTACAGCGCCAAAACGTTTGCTTAAGGGATCGTACTGGTCTGAAAACCTGTCCGTTAATCCCGACTTTACCTCCCCATTGCTCCAAAGTGTAAAATTGGGCTGAACCGGACCGCTTTAAAACATGAAATTAATCCACTAGAACCTATCTCAAATTCGATGATGTTGATGCAGAGAGCAATTATGCGTTTTGAGCAAGGCGCGACGGGGCTTGCCGGGCTAGCAGCCCTGCTGCCCCGCCGGAACGCCGCAAAAACACATAACTGCCTCTGTCCAAAGGATTTGTGCGGCACGGCAGCACCTGCGGCGTTGGTTTGCGCCCGAGGGGCGTCCAGCCCATCTGGGCGCAAAGCCGCCTGGCATCTGCTACCGTGGCGCTACAAACATCATTCATCTGCGATTTTGAGATAGGTTCTAATCTTCTTCCTATTATGATCTCCCAGGTAATGACAGAAATTTGCGATTTCAATCGATCTTACATCCGTTGGGGATTCGATACGTTGATCAAACCCCCTATAACGGTTTCTCATAAGCCCCCCCATACTTTTAACAAGGTGCGTGTGCCCGCCGAATGCATGGCTGTGGCGTGGGACAGAAAAACCGGCTGGACCGCTTCGTTTCTCCTCGGCGCAGCCTGCAAAACGGAGCGGGTTGGAGTCGAGCGGGACATCTGGACCGAACCCAATGCCGATTTCTTCCCCGTCGCTTCGCCGGAAAATACTCTGATCATCAAAAAATGGGACCGTTGCGACAAAGGCGTTATGCGCTACCCCGAAAACCTGGGAGTTCAACCAGAGCGCCAGTTCGAGAAAACCTCAGACGCCTATACCCATTATGCCCTGGAAATAATCAAGCGCCCGGGTGTTGTTGTTGATAATATTGAGGAAATGATAAACATTTTGGAATCGGGCCAACTCATGGTATCAAGAACCTTGATAACCGCTGAACATTATGACCTTTTGCTGGAGTATCCCGTTAAAACTGTTAATTGGAGTCCCCGGGAAAAATATTACCAGGTCGATACCGGGCCAGTTCTCCTCCCCGATTTGACCCTCCCGGCATCGGAAATCCACGAATCCTTTCAACTCGCCTATATAGCCCATACCGAAAAGGATTGGGCGGAATTCCTGGTGCGCGTCCCAACTCCTGTTTCTGAGGATATGCAGGTGCATCATTATTCAAAATCTGTCCGCATCGATTGCCAAAACAGCATGATCGCAGTGCAAGCTGCCTCCTGAACCGGAAATCCCGGAATCCTGACTTTAATTTACTTGGACATAGGGAAAATATGACGCTTTCCGATTGGATAGGTTCTCTGGGAGTGGCATTACTGCTGCTGGCGTTTGGAATGAACTTGTTCGGATGGTTGTCACGCGCATCGCGTGGTTACCAGGGTCTCAATGTGCTGGGGGCAAGCCTGGCCTGCTACGCCTCCTGGAGAATCGACTTCATGCCCTTCGTTGTTCTCGAGGGGACCTGGGCAGTGGTTGCGCTGGCGGCGTTGTTGCGTCCCCGTCAATCGATTGCCTAGACTTCGCTCAATACCCTTGCTATGACACACGCGCAATTGAGAAAGCTGATCGTCGGCCCCATCGCCACGGTTCCGACGGCTTTCAACAACAATTTCGATATCGACCATGGCCATATGGCAGCCGCCACGGAACGGTGGATCGAAGGGGGCCTGACCAACGGCCGATCAACGCTTAAGGTAGCAGCCTCGATTGGCGAAGGACAACTTTTGCGGGAAGAGGAATGGCCCCATCTGCTGCAAACGGTAGTCGAAGCTGCCAAGGGCCGCGTGCCGGTTCTGGGAGCGATCCATCACAAAGACACGCTCCGCACCATCGAGGATGCCAAACGAGCTGTCGATGTTGGCGTGCCCGCTTTGCAAATCTCGCCGCCTATCTTCAATCTGCCAAGCCAGGATGACATGCTGCGTTTCTACGGCGCCGTTTCAGAGGCGGTCGGGATCGGCATCATAATTTATGCCACACCTTGGCTCAATCACGGTGCAATCCTCCCTCAAACACTCGCCAGGATGGTCGATTTCGAGCATGTCGTTGCCATCAAATGGTCTGCCCCTCAAGAGGCCGACTATACCGATGTATTTCAATTGGCCGAACGGTTCAACATCCTTGACAACAACAACGACCCGGTTGGTTGTCACAAACTGGGCGGACATGGTTTTCTCATCGACGGAGTGGAGGCTTGTCCGCCATTCTATCTGAACCTTTGGGATCTGATCTTGCAGGGCCAGTATGAAAAAGCCCAAGCCAAGTGGGATGCCTTCGTCAAACCGTTCGGTCAGTTCTTCGGCAAGATAATGAGCAAATCGGGCAGCGACTCAAAAGTGGCCAAGGGGATGTCGAAAATAATGGGCCTGGACCTGGGTCCGCCCCGTCCGCCTTCGGTCCCCATGGATGAGCAGGAACTCGCTGAGTTGAGTTCCTTCCTGATCGAACAGGGTTGGCCGGTGCCGGATCACCCGGCCAAATAAGTTCCTATAAAGCGATTGATTTGATGTCGGAAAAATCCAGTTTGAACGAAGTTATCCGCACGAGCGAAGCGATTGTTCGCAGGGGCCGTTATGCCTACCTCAAGGCACACGCTCAAACAGATTTGACCAACCATTTTCTCATCTCCCACGACCAGGATGAAATAACCATCGTCACGGAAGAGGCAAATGTCGCGGGAACTTCGTTTGATGAGGACGTCAAGTGGTTTAAACTTATTGAAATCAAGGTTTCGTTGCCTTTCCTGGCAACAGGGTTCATTGCCAGTATTACAAAGGCAATTGCGGATTGCGACCTGAATGTGCTCGTGGTCTCAACCTTCTCAAAGGACTATTTTTTGGTCCGGGAGGATTCGATTGATACGGCGGTATCAGCTTTGCGGGATCTCGGATTTCCAATAACTTTGGAGGAAATGTAATATGGAATTAGGGGCACGAGATCGAAAACAATTCGAAGAGGATGGTTATCTGGTTGTTCGGAATCTGATAACGGGAAACGATTTAGTCGAACTGGACAGGATGATTGATCGCCTGCTAGACGGTGAGTTAAATCCTGAGACTGATTACCAAGGCTGGATGCCGGAACACTTTTATACTTTTTGGGAACCGGAAATGAAAGATCGCACGGATAAACCGCGTCGCGAACGTGTGCGCCTGATGTCGAATATGTTCCATCACCACCGGTATTTCAGGGCAATCGGCAGCCATCATTCGATTTACGAAGTGATTTCGTTTCTATTCCAATCCGGGGTGCAGATGTTCAGCGATACCGTGTTTATGAAACCGGCTCATCACGGAATCGAAGCCGCAATGCATCAGGATACCTCCTTTTGGCCCAAGCTGGAACCAAACGCCATGAACTTCTGGCTCGCCATCGATCCGGCGACCGTCGAAAACGGCTGCCTGCACCTCATTCCGGGCTCGCACACGGTTGACCTTCCCCATCACAATCATCCCATCCAGGGTAATCTTCTTTACGAAAATGAGGTGGAAATCGAAAAACTCATCCCCATCGAGATGGATTCCGGAGATGGCATCTTTTTTAATAGCGGATTGGTGCATAAAAGCTTTCCCAATCGAAGTGACCACAGCCGCCGCGCCTATGCAGCGGTCTATGGAGCGGAAAACCTCAGACACCTCGAACCATGGAAACTGTCGACCCTCGCCGGGGATGTCCCCGACTATAGTTTTGAACTGATCGAACCGCCCATAGGCGCAGGCTAGAACAAGACCTCAATAAAAGTGGGGTTTTGCCCTCTTAGAAACGCTTTAAACTATATGGAGCAATATCCAGGTGCGGGTCTTGCCTGGTTATCAATTCGGCAATAAGTTTACCGGTGCTGGTGGCCATGGATAATCCCAGCATGTTATGCCCGGAGGCGAGATATACATTTTCCTGATTCGGAGACCGGCCTATTAGCGGAAGCCCATCATAGGTCATTGGGCGCAATCCCTCCCATTCCACTCTCGATCCAGAGCCGAGCGGTTCGCGCAAGTATTCTTCCGCCGCGATCTTCAAGGATTTGATACGCGACCGGTTAATATTTGAGCGGAAACCCGAAAACTCCATAATGCCCCCAAGTCTAAAACCGCTTTTCCACGGGGTTGCGACGACTTTTCGGGCGATAAAAGAACAGGGATAGATTGGACATATCTTCGGGCGATCCATGGTTATGCTGTAACCTTTTCCCGGTTGGATCGGAATTTGCAGGTTCAATTGATCCTGCAACAGCGAGGTCCATGCTCCCATTGTCACGATATAGTTTTTTGCCCGGAAATCGCCTCGCGAGGTCTTGATTTTTGAAACCGTTTGCCCACTGATTTCTAATGATTGAAGAGCACAGTTTTCTTCAATAAGGGCACCTTTTTGAAGTATAACCGATTTCCATTCATTCATTAGTCGATCGGGTCTCAGGTGAGCGTCCATTTCATAAAACCAGGCCCCATAAATGTCTTCCTTTAAAGCGGGCTCTTTTTTAATGAGCTTCTTTCCCACATAGGAAGTTCCTCCCAAACCAAACTGCTTTAAGCTGTCATTGATTCGAGAATACTCCTCCATTGTGCGCTCGGTTTTTAAAACGACAAAATGGCCGATTGACTCCCAATCACACTCCAGTCGCTCATTTTCAAGAAGTTGATCATAAAGGATTTTCGATTGCGTTAGTAAATCAGCCCGGGCGGTGGCGGCATGCATTTGATCTCGCTTATTGCAGTTGTGGGAAAATTGAAACAGCCACCTCAACAGGATTAAATCCAACCGGGGCTTGATATATAAAGGCGTATCCCGGAGAATGATGCCTTTGATGGTTTTCCACACTACCCCGGGAGCACTGAGCGGAAGAGCATAACTTGGGCTGACCAGCCCGCAATTTCCCTCCGATGCGCCTGACCCGACCTGATTTTTTTCAATAATCCTTACACCGATACCTTCTTTCAACAGGTAATAGGCGCAGGCAATTCCAATAACACCGCCCCCGATGATTAAGACCTCGCTATTTCTCTTATTCTCCGCGGCAACCATCTCAAAGCGACCATCAGCAGCGGAAATATGAAGTCAACGCAGCATTCCTACCAGGCGTGGCTCCACTCCATTTCGAGATACTTCAAGGGTTCGTCACCGATTACCTTGCAGCCGTGGAACACTTGTTTGGGGGCAAAAACCAAATCTCCGGTTTTCACTTCACTGGTGGTTGGGCCAATTTCAAAAAGCCCCCTGCCGGATAAAATAAGAAAAGCCTGTTCGCGGCCATGATGAGAATGGGAACCTGTTCCGCCGCCCCCCGCTCCATATTGGGAAAGAGCCGATCGAATCATCAGGCTGTTTCCAATAAAATCCCGGCTTTCCAGGTCTTCCGGATAAAACATGAGGGAGGCCGAAAGTTTTGTATGTCCGCCTACTCCGATGATCGCCAAACTATTGTCCTTTTGACGGGCCAGAGGGGTCATTGTTATGTGCCCACCTCGACTATAATAGCTGAAGGGGTGGGTAGCTTCGGATCGCACCACCGGCGCGACATTTTCTTCGGGGACCTCAGCGTCTTCTGTCCAGACTGCTTTGACCAGCCGAAAGGGCTCGTCTCCCGTAACATTGGCCTCAAAAGGCATTCCCGCCGGGACAAGGATAAAATTCTCCTTCTCCACACGGGATCGGAATGAGCCGATTTGAATGTCGGCCGAACCGCCGGTGACAACGAGTAATTTTTCACTTTTCCCCTTGGAAGGTTTCCAAGATGCCTTTCCCCCCGGAGCGTATTCCAGGTAGACAATTTTCGCTAGAATCGAATTTGCCCGATGATCCAGGTCCCGAATTTCTTTCGGTGCTACCAGCACCGCCATCGACTTACCCTGCTCAACTTCGGAATCGGGAACCGGCTGTACCGGGTTGGTTTTTTCATTAAATATTAAATGTCCCCAACCCGGACCTTCCGCCGATTGAAGAATCTCTGGCCAGGCAATGAGAAAAAAGAGAAAGGCAATAAGACTCCTTTCGGGGGTTTTCCGTAGAATTTTTCGGGTAATCATTACAGGCATGAGAAAAAAATTAAGTACCCCTTGAAAAAGGCGCAAATTCCCTTATCTGGATAAAATTTATAACCACTGGAAGGGGATTGTCCGGCCCCGTTGGCTTTTCAATGTTTTGGCCCCCCGGCATTACAACGGGCAATTACCCTACATGCGCCAATCACTCATAATGAAACGTCTCAGAGCCGGGCAGCCCGCTCTGGTCGCCAGTCTTTGCACCCCCATCCCATGGTTTCCTGATTACGCAAAGAAGAATGGATACGATGGGGTTTGGCTGGAAACGGAACACCACCTGTGGGATAACCGTGAAATTCAGTTCTACCTGTCGAAGCACCAGTCCTGCGACCTTGATTGCATGGTGAGGCCTGCCAGCCGGTCCGATAGTGAAGTTTACCGGCTTCTCGATAATGGTGCGACCGGAATCATGATTCCCCATGTTGAATCACCGGAAGAGGCAAAATTTTACGTCGATTTGGTCAAGTTTCACCCCCTTGGTGATCGCGGAGTGGACGGATATGGTTTGGATACTGTATTTGGTTTGGAAAGGCCCGAGGACTACTTCGAGGAGTCCAACCGGGAACGTTTTCTCAGCGTTATGCTGGAATCCCCCGAGGCGGTCGAAGAGGCCGATGCCATTGCCGCGGTGCCAGGGGTCGATCTGTTGTTTATGGGTCCGGCCGACTTGTTGAGCCGGATGGATTTACCGTTGGATCTCAACCAACCCGCTTACTTTGAAGCCCAGCGGAAAGTTGACCGGGCCGCCCGGGCTCACGGTAAAGTGTGGGGCTGCCCTTGCGGAAATCCGGAGGTCGCAAAAGCCGCCATGTCAGCAGGCGCAAGGTTCGTCGTAATGGGAGGCGATTTTCATTCCATCATGAACGGCCTGGAAAAGTCCGCTCAAGATTTCAGAACGTGCCGGGACGGGCTCCAGGAGAAAATCCTGGGTTGACTAACTGTAACGATAAAAGGATTTTATCCTACTGAAGGGTGCGCTTGATTGATTTGGGGATTACGAATGCCAAACTCGAATTCAATTTCCAATTTTGAGAAAGAAATACACCTCGGCTGGAGTTTTTCATGACTGATGCTGATCGACGCGAATTTTTGAAAAAGTCGCTTGCCCTCGGCGCCGCAGTGACCGCCGGTCTGCCTTTAAGCGGAAAATCCTCTGATCGAAAGAAGACGGGGCGGCAACTCGAAGTTGCGGCCATTCGCTTCGAGACCATGGCCCGCCTCGGCGACCCGACGGGAGGTCGAACCGGCAGCAAGGTCATGGATGTGGCTGGGCCACTGAAAACTACCATAATGCTTCTTAAGGATGGCGACCTACGTGTTTGCATCGTTGCGACCGATTTTTCATCGAACGATTACCTGCAGGACATCGTGGCCAAGCGGCTCAATATGCCAAAAAATCATGTGATTGTGTTCTCGTCGCACGATCATAGCGTTCCACTCCAGTCTGCCGGTGGAATCCCGGATTATCATTACAGCGCGATGTCTGATCATAGAGAAGAAATCAAGCTCTATCCGGTAGGGGAGAGATTGGTCGACCAACTGCGTAATGCTGCCAAACGTCTGCCCGATATGCTCCAGCCGGTAAATGTGTGGTATGCCGAAGGTTCGGAAGGACGCATCACCTACAATCGCAAGGGCCGCCGCGCCGACGGTTCTACTTACTTCATGCGGGAGGAAGACCGCGAGCTTGTAGGCAAAGACTTCAATGGGGATATAGACCGTCAAGCGCCTGTGATTGTCTTCAAGAACGCAGGCGGTCAGGCAGTGGCCGGATTGGTACAATTTACGGGGCACCCCGTTACCAGCTACCACCCGGAAAAGCCGGTAGTATTTGGCGATTGGCCGCAAACGGCCGCCGATATTGTGGGCCGGGAACTGGCCGACGGCGGCGACCCCATTCCGGTCGGGTTTCTGCAAGGGTGCGCCGGTGACGTCAATTCGAAGGAGATGTTTAACGGCGGGGTAGAGCGGGCACGACAATTCGGGCAGATGCTTGGCGGGAGTTATACGAAAGCCCTTCAAGAGCTGAAACCCTCGGCACGCCGAGGTATGAACTATTTCGCGGAAACCGTGCCAGTGCCCTTGGCGCCGCTGCCTCCCGAAGAAACGCTGGTGGCTGAAATCGAGGAAATCGAGGACTTTATTAAACGGGCAAAGGCTGGAAATGAGGACACGCTTGAGTGCGTAGGCCTGAATTTCCCGCGGGCACTCTCTCCGAGTTATCGCGCGGCGCTGGTTGAACTGATTCTGCCCTGGAGCGAATGGGCATTGCAACTGCATAGGACAGGCCGCGAAGACACGGTATTGAAAGCGATCGACCTGCCTATCCAGGTGATTCGATTGGGTGACGTTGGCATCCTTGGCATGCAATGCGAGCCGTTCCAGGGAATCGGGCGGCGGCTCCGGAAGCTCTCGCCGCTGCCTTTGACGATCCCCTGCGGCTACACTAACGGCTCGCACGGATACATTACCGATTCGACAAATACGGGCGACCGTGAATACATGAGCGCTTTTTATCGTTACACAAGATTTCGGCCGCCATTACGCGAACCAGCCGGTGACGTCTTGGCCGATCGTGCGGCAGAACTCTTATCGCGGAGCTAAACCCATAATCTCAATGCGCTAAACACTGCGCTCACGCCCTGCGGAAAAGTAGAAGAATCGATTCAGAGATAGCCAATGCAACAAGAGAGATACTGCACAATTGGTCAACGTGCCCAAATTGATGAAGGGGTTGTGCTGGGTTACCGGTACCCGAATGACTCACATCCAACCCGTATTGGCGACGATGCAATCATCCGCTCGGGCTCAATAATTTATGCGGATACAATCATCGGCAACCGATTCTCATGTGGCCATCAGGTCTTGATACGTGCCAAAGTCACCATCGGGCACCGTGTTGTCGTTCATCACAAATCGACGTTAGAGGGGAAAATTAAAATCGGTTTTGGTGTGAAGATCATGGCACACGTTTATATTCCCAGCGAGACCAGCATCGGCAACATGGTTTTCATCGGCCCCGGCGTGACGATCTTGAACGACAAACATCCAATGCGGGGAAAACCGAAAATCAGTGGTGTAACGATCGAAGACCACGTTATGATCGGTGGTAACGTTACAATTTGTCCAGGCGTCACAATCGGCCTCAACACGTTCGTGGCGGCCGGCGCAGTGGTGACAAAAGACGTCCCGGCCAACACTCTGGCTTGCGGTGCGCCCGCTCGCTTTCAACCTTTGCCCGAATCGCTCTCGGGGGGCAATCGTCCTGAAAACTTGCTACCACAAACCGACCTTTGGGGTGTACAGGAAGATGTTTCCTGGCGAAGGGATTATCCTGAATTCGTTGATGGGTGAAGTTAAATGATTCTTTAATTTTTCTATCTCAGATTACACGAATGCAGTCAGTTGATTCGTTAAGTAATGGTCGAAATTAACTTTCTTTGTCTGCGTAGTCCGTGATTTTATGAAACATCAGGGGAAAGGCCAACAATCCTTCAACGTGGAATTTTAATAAGCGCCAGAGCCATTGGTTAGCTTTTTTTACCACTCCAATGAATTTGCCACCTTTAAAGGCCTGAATTCCAATTACGAGGCGTTTTTCGTTTCATCGCCTTGATAAGATGCCTTCCATCATTCAATAACCTCTCTTCTTTGAGTATATAATTCTCAAAAACCAAATACATTTGCTTCTATGAAAAAAAATAATGTCGGCAAGATCCGGTCCCTCCAAAATTCAGGGGCCTTTTTTATCGCAATTTCCAGCCTCCTGTTAGCAACGATGCTCTCTGGCGCCTCCGGTCCGGTGACCTGGACTCAGGACACATTTGAAGATTTCTCCAAGGGCCAGCTTGGAAATGCCGGGAATAACATTTACGTAAACAGGGAAGGGAAGGTGGAAGTCATCAATCGATTCGATATTAACCAGGATGGATTTCTTGATTTGATCTTCAACAGCACCCACGATTATATGCATTTTATTCCTCCGACTCTGGCCGGGGTGGATGCCGCGGGCCATGTTTCTAGCCAAAAGCTTGGAGTTCTGGGAAGCAAAGCCGCTGTTGTTGACGATTTTAACAAAGACGGTTTTTCCGACATCGCTTTCATGCCCAATCGGCAAAACGTGCAGGGATCACCACGCTATTTCCTTTCCATTGCTTACGGCGGGCCGGATGGCTGGCCAGACGCCAAAATCCAGCGGCCCCTTCCCTTGTACAATCCTTCCGCTATCGAAACAGCGGACCTCAACGAGGATGGTTGGGCAGATCTGGTGCTGGCCGAAAATTTCTCCGGCAAGCCCGGACATCGCGACGGTCAATTCCTGAGAGTGTTCTGGGGGTCCCAAGAGGGATTCAAGGTCGACTCCTATTCCGAATTCGAGATTGATAATCCCGTCGGGTTGGCGCACGGCGATATTGATGGCAACGGCAACGCAGATGTGGTCATTCTTGCCGATAATTCGACTATTTACACTCTTCTCTCGACGGGTGAAGCCGAGCAAAACACAAAATGGAAACCGTCACCCAATACGATTTCGGATAAGGAATTGAACCTGCAGGCATTGGCGGCCAGTGATGTAAATCAGGACGGAAACATAGACCTTGTTTTTGGAAGTGCGGACCCGATAATTTACATCCTCAAAGGAAAATCGGGAGGGAGATGGGAAGAACTTGAATCCATCAACGCATTCCCTGCCTCGCAGGTGACGGCGGGAGATATTGATGGAGACGGCTCTCCGGACCTCATCCTTACCGATCTCAAACTCGGTCAGGCGATGGGCGGGGAAGCCGCCGGCGCCCAACTCGGCAGTGTCAAGTCGGTGCGAATTTTATGGGCGGATGATGGAGGTTACTCCACCGGACGGATGCTGGAATTGAATATCCCGTCGGCCATACATACAGCCATTGGTGAATTTAACGGTGATGGCCGTATGGACTTGGCCATAGCCGTCCATCAGGGAAATACCACCATGGAGGCCGATTCGCTGATCTATTTTGGAGCGCCCGGAAGAAAGTTGAAACGTGCGGCGGAAGGCATTCCCACCAGTGGTCCCACCCAGGCGGTTGTCATTCCCGGAGCGAAGGGTGCATCTGGAAAGGTAGTATTTACCAACAGTTTGGCCGGAACCTTGGGGGAAGCTGTCCCGGTGCTGGTTTATTGGGGTTCCCCGGCAGGTTTTACACCCGACAACCGCTCGGAATTCCCCAACCGAAGCGGTTATGAATCCAGCGCCGCCGATCTCAATAATGATGGTCAGCTAGATTTGGTATTTCTTAATTCCGGCCATGCCGGTCCAGCGTTTTCCAAAGGCGATCCAGAATTGGGTGCCCATATATACTGGGGAGCAAAAAATGGGACCACACCCGGCCCCAACAAGTTCGACTTGTCTCGAAGGACCATTCTCAATGAGATCAATCTTGGCAGCAGCGCAATCAGCGACCTCAATCGGGATGGATATCTCGACCTCGCATTGGGCGCGTTTGAAGGGGAGGTCCCGGATACCCATTTGGTCATCTATTTCGGCTCGGAAGACGGTTATTCCACCGATCGCCGGCAAGCCATACCGGTAACCGGCCGCTGCATCAGCCCGCTGCCTGCCGATCTCAATGGAGACGGGTGGCTCGACCTCACTATTTCCGGTTTCAATTCTGATACGCTATGGACTTTTTACGGCGGTCCCGACGGATTTTCCGGGGAGAACCGGTCAGGTCTTTATGTGCCGTCGCCGATCGACCTTGAAGCAGCAGACCTCAATGGAGACGGTTGGCTCGATCTAATGGCCTCAAGTTATTTTGATAAAACGAGCAGTTTGCCCGATATGGGCAATCATATCTACTGGGGAAACGCATCCGGCTACAGCCCGACTAATTCCCAATGGCTGCCGGGCTTGGCCACTGTGGGTTTTGCCGTGGCCGATTTGGATGCGGACGGTTATCTCGACCTCTTTTGCCCCAATTACCAAGCTCAGGGCACACGCGAACACGTACCTTCTTTCCTTTACTGGGGAAGCTCCAATGGGTTTTCCCCGCAGCTTCGCAGCATCCTCACCGTCAATTCGGCCCATGACGCCCAAATCGCCGATTTTAACCTCGACGGACTGCTCGACTTGGCGGTTTCCGAGCATTCAATCAACAATGGGCATGTCATCGAATCGAAAATATTCTATAATGACGGGAATCGTTTCACCGATCCCAAGAAAACACGGCTGCCTACCATTGGCACTCATTGGATGTGGCAGCAGGACATGGGAAACCTCTACCATCGCCGTTTTGAAGAAACCTACACCTCCCAGGTTTTTACATGGAGCCAGTCCAGCCGCAAAGGAGGTCTGGTCGTTCAGGCTCAGACTCCTCCGGGAAGCAGCCTGAGAGAAGAAATCCGCTCAGCGGCGAGCCCAGAAGCACTGGATAATGCTCCCTGGCGTGTGGTAAAGAAGGATTCCTTCACCCTGGATCGGAAAAACAGGGCGCTACAGTACCGGCTTGTATTTCATTCCGATTACGGAGATATTTACCCCACAGTGGAGAATGTTCGACTCAACCTGATCCCCTGAAAATATAGTATCTCACACCTTACTAGAGCATGCCCCTCCATTCGGTAAAGTACGGCCCAACCTTACGCCGTTTTTTCCTGACATCACCCCCTGCCCGGTTTCGGGTTCACATCATCATTTGATAAAAAATGCACCTGCATACTATTGATTTCATTGTTATCGCGATATATTTCACCGGCCTCTTGTGGGTCGGATTTTACTTTGCAGGACGCCAGAACGACAAAGAAGACTACTTTCTCGGCAATCGTAAAATGCCCTGGTTTCTGGTCGGAATCAGCGTTGTTGCAACTCTGCTCTCGACCGTAACCTACCTGGCCGTTCCGGGGGAAACGATCCGGTATGGAATCGGATTTGCGGCCATGCTCCTCTCCTTCATCTTCATCATCCCGTTTGTGAACCTGATTATCATTCCGTTTTTAATGAATCTGCAGGTCACCAGCGTTTACGAATATATCGAACAGCGTTTCAATATACAGGCTCGCTTGCTGGCGGCCTCTGCCTTCATTTTTTCACGGATTATCTGGACCGGGCTGATTATCTACATGGCTTCCTTCGCCATCGCCGCAATGACCGGTTGGAATAAACCCCTGGTCATTCTCTTTATCGGACTCCTCACGACGGTTTACACCTCTGCAGGCGGTATGGCTGCGGTTATCTGGACTGATTTTGCGCTATTCGTCATCTTGTTTGGCGGGGCCGTATTCGTAATCGCCTATGTGGCCATATCAACCGGATCGGGGCCCATGGCCTGGTGGGAGGTCTTTTCCGCCGCAGGCAGAACCGAAGTGCCGGTTTTCAGCTTTGACCCCGAAGTGCGCCTGACAATGGTGGGAATGGTAGTTGTCGGTTTCCTCTGGAATATTTGCACTCATGGGGCCGATCAGGTGGCCGCTCAACGTTACTTGAGCACGCCCTCAGCCGCAGCCGCCCGCCGCTCGGTCTGGATATTCTCTTTGGGGAACATGGGTATGATCCTGCTTCTAATGGTTATCGGACTGGCCCTCTTTTACTTCAATTTCCTGCAATCCGGTCTGCCCGTCCAGGAATTCCAGGAAAGTATCGTGAAGGAGGCGGATCAGGTATTTCCCCGCTTCATTGCGACCGAGCTTCCACCGGGAATTTCCGGGCTGGTTTTGGCCGCTCTCCTGGCCGCCGCCATGTCCAGCCTGAGTTCGGCCATCAACTCCATCTCGGCGGTGGCGGTAACGGATTTTCTGGACCGTTTCAATATTCTTAAAAAATACCAGGACCACCTCTATCTTGCTGTGGGAATGGCCGTTGTAAGCGGATTACTTGGAGTAGCTTCCGCGCTGACCGTAAATCAGTTCATGGAATCGGGAGAATGGAATCTCCTGGAATTGACGGAGCGAGCCAACCATTTGTTCGTAGCTCCGCTGGCCGTCCTTTTCTTTGTCGGCATTCTTTTCCCCAAGGCTGGTTCACGGGCCGCCCTGGCAGGATTCTTCGCGGGCGTCGCCACCAGTGTGTCCATCGGTTTCAGCAAGGAACTCTTTGCTCTGGAAAACCCTATCGGATTTATCTGGCTCCTTCCGGGATCCTTTTTCGTCAGCTTTGCTGTTTCCTGGCTGGTGAGCCTGATTTTCCCCAAAAAATCTCCGGCTTCCTGACTTTCCGCTTATGCTATCGTTTTTTACCAGTCGGGCATTCAGCTACCCTTGTCTGGGAATTGCATGGGGTCTACTCGCGGGTTCTATTGGATTCTCGGAGGAAAAAACCTGGGTCACTAATTCCTGGGAGGACTTCGAGGCTGGAACCTTTTCCGATGGCGGGGTAAACATGTACGCCGCAGCGGACGGCACCCTGAGGTTAATAAATCTCTGGGATCTCAATGGAGATGGCAACATTGACATTATTCTACCCAACTCCCATGGGTCCAACAGCAAGCCGGACCTCTTCGTTTACTTGGGTCGGGACCAATGGTCCAAGGAAACAAGAGTCCAACTTCCAACCGAAGGCCCCAGAGCGGCCGCTGTCTCGGATTTAAATCTGGATGGCTGGCCGGATTTGGTGGTCGCGAACCGGTTTAATGGCACAAAGAGCGAATTGGACACCTTCATCTATTGGGGAAGCAAAACGGGCATGTCGCCGGAGCGGTTAAGCCGATTGCCGGCCCAGGGACCGGAGGCGGTATCCGTCGCTGATCTGAACGGAGATGGCTTTCCCGAAATCGTCCTGGCCAACAGCGGATTGAGTTACCACGTGGCGGAGGACTCCTTCCACCGATCTTTTGTTTACTGGAATCGGGATGGCGCCTTTTCACCCGAGAACCGAACCGATTTGGAAACCTCAAACGCCAAAGGAGTTACGGTCGAGGACTTCAATCAGGATGGTCTCCCAGATATCGCCTTTGCCAATGAGGGAAATGAGGAGGGAGAGGCTGGAATCTATATTTTTCTGGCGAGATCGAGTGGTGATTACCCGGGAACACCATCTGTGCGTCTTCCAGGCGAGCGTAGCAACGCTCTGACGGCACATGATTTGAATCGCGACGGTTGGCCCGATCTTGTTTTGACAAACGCCTTTCGTCTGCGGGAGCGCGAAGGCGGGATTTACAATATCGTGGATACGGTTGCGCTGGAATCTCCGGTTTATTGGGGCGGAGCCGATGGGTTTTCCAATGATCGTAAAACGCTTCTCCCAACCGTCGGCCCACAGGCCGTTGATGCCGGGGATCTGAACGGAGATGGTTGGCCCGACCTTGTTTTTGGGCAAACCGCGGGCGGACATAGTTTTGTCTATTGGGGCAGCTCAAAAGGCTTTGCCCGTAATAGGCGCCTGCAAATTCCGGGCAACCATTCGGCCGCCCGTATTACAGATCTGGATGGGGACGGACACAACGACCTCCTTCTTTCCACAAACCATCGATCCGGGTCCAACGATGCCTTTACAACCATTTACCGGGGGCATCAGAATGGCATTTCACTCACAGATACAATAGTTGTCCCCTCTTCCCATGCCGCCGATCTGGTTGCCGCCGATCTGGACCTGGACGGCAAGCAGGATTTGGTCGTAGTCAACATGGTGTCGGGTCCGGAAGGCGGGGAGTCCCCGGCCCACCTTTACTGGGGTGAATCGGACGGTAAATTTTCCGCTGCCAACCGCACCCTGCTGCCCACCACCGGCGCGGACGCCTATACCGCGGCTGATTTCAATGCCGATGGGCATGTTGACATTCTGGTTGCGCACAGCCCTCCCACAATTTTCTGGGGAGGGGAAAAAGGGTTTTCAGAAGAGCGATCGGAAGCACTATCCTCTCAATATGCCTTTTCCTGCCGGACGGCGGATTTCAACCGGGACGGATATCTGGACATGGCCATGAGCGAATGGGAGCCCGGCATAGATTCGACCCACATCTACTGGGGAGGGCCGGGGGGATATTCCGAGGCCAACAGCCAGGTTTTCAAGATCCGGAGCGTTCGATTTCATACCATCGCCGACTTGAATCAAGATGGCTGGGTAGACCTGCTGTATCCCAATTTCATCGATGAGTATGTAGGCATTTTTTGGAATGGCCCCGATGGGTTTGCTCAGGAAAATGAGACTCGCCTGCCAGCCAGAGCCACCGTTGCCCTGGAAGTCGCCGACCTCAACCAGGATGGATTTCTTGATGTAATTGTTCCCAACCTCTTTGATAAAAATCCGGCTCCCGGTAAACCCCGGTCATTTGGAGGATCGCCGGATGGAGACACCTTTATTTTCTGGGGCACACCGGAGGGACCGACCCCTGATTCCTTCATGGTCTTGCCATCGACCGGAGCAGAAGACGCTGCCGTAGCCGATTTAAACCGGGACGGCCATCTGGACCTGGTTCTGACCTCCTATCATGCTGGCATTACACGCTCCCATCCCTCTTATATTTACTGGAACAGCGCCCAGGGATTCAATCCCGACCAGGTAACAATGATCCCGACCCACTCCGCCTCCGGAGTCCTGGTCGCCGATTTTGACCGCAATGATTGGCCCGATCTTTTTTTTGCCAATCATACAAGGGATGGAAATCATGCCAACGAATC
Source organism: Opitutales bacterium (assembly GCA_021772535.1). Taxonomy (GTDB): domain Bacteria; phylum Verrucomicrobiota; class Verrucomicrobiia; order Opitutales; family UBA2987; genus JAJFLU01. The sequence continues at coordinate 20,047 of JAJFLV010000154.1, forward strand.
CTGGTTGTATTGGGGAGCGGCCGATGGCTTTTCAGAGACTCGGCGACTATCCCTGCCGGGGCTTGGCCCACACCTAATGACGGTAACCGATATCGGCAATGTGGTGGATCGGAAAGAATTCTGGACCTATACATCAGCCCCCTATTTCGCCGGAAAAGGCTCCCGCTTTACCCGATTGGCGTGGGAAGCGGAAACCCCGCAACGAACGCATGTCGCCTTTCAGATTCGTACCGCTTCCAATCGCGAGATCCTTGCCGATTCCCCCTGGACGGGCCCGTCGGGTTCGGATTCTTTCTGGGAAGCTTCCGGAGTTGAATTGCCCGCTTCTCTTTCTCCAAAGGCCTGGGTGCAATACCGGACCCGGCTGACAAGCCCGAATTCAGCCAATACCCCGATAGTGCGGTCCGTCACTCTACACTACCGCTAAAAACACGAGCGCTTTAACGGAATGAAGCCTGAAGTTGAATGCAGGATTTGATTAGCGCAACCGTTACACCCCGTAGCGGAATGCATGTGGTCGATTGGTTCTTCGTTGCGCTATATGCGGGTGGCATGATCGGAATTGGCGTTTGGTATGCCCGGCGCGAAAAAGATGATTCCGATTATTTCATCGGAGGAGGTCAGATGAATTCGACCCTGGTCGGTATTTCACTTTTTGCCACCCTCTTCAGCACCATCAGTTACCTTTCCCAACCTGGAGAAATCATCAAGCACGGTCCCTTCATCCTCTTTATTTTCCTCTCCATCCCAATTGCATACTTTGTTGTAACCCGCTTATTAATTCCCGCCTACATGCGTCATCGGGTTGTCTCCGCCTACGAGCTTCTCGATTCCAACCTTGGGCCGAGCATCCGGCAATTGGGAGCGGTGCTTTTCATATTACTGCGACTGGTCTGGATGTCTGTCTTGATCTTTATGGCATCCTCGGCCATTACGGTAATCATCGGCCTGCCGTCCGACCAGGTTTACTGGGTAATTGCGGGCACCGGCTTTGTCGCTGTTATTTACACCACCCTTGGTGGACTCAGGGCGGTGGTTATATCCGATGTCGTTCAAACCTTCATACTTTTGCTGGGCGCGCTCTGCACACTATGGATCGTAAGTTGGCGCATGGGCGGACTTTCTTGGTTTCCCACCTCCTGGAATCCGCAATGGGACGTGCAACCTTTATTCAGTTTCGATCCGCATGTGCGCGTCACCGTGATCGGTGTCATTGTAATGAGTTTTTTCTGGCATATTTGCACTGCGGGAGGCGACCAGTTGGCCATCCAACGCTATATGGCCACCCGGGATGCCGCCGCCGCCAACCGCGCTTTCCTCATCAATTCCATTCTGGGAGTCGGCATTTCCTTATTGGTGGCCACCATAGGTTTTGCCCTGGTTGGTTACTACACCCAATTTCCCGATTTACTGCCTGCGGGAGAATCCATCAATTCTTACGCCGATCAACTTTTTCCCAACTTCATCGGCACACAGTTGCCGGTCGGTCTTTCCGGTTTGGTCGTCTCCGCCTTATTTGCTGCCGCCATGTCCAGTGTGGATTCGGGAATAAATTCCATTACCGCCGTAGTCCTGAGAGATTTTTTACAAGGATTCCATAACCGGCTCCCTGAAAACAAGCGTTTACATCTGGCCCGCTTGCTTGCCTTGGGCATTGGTCTATGTGTTGTTCTGGCCGCTACTCTGGTCGGGGGAATACCAGGCAGTTTTCTCGAGCTGACAAAAAAAACCACGAATCTTTTTGCAGGACCTATTTTCGGTCTTTTTTTCCTCGCCGTGATATACCGAAAGGCCAATCCATTGGGCGCCTGGGTGGGAACGGTTTGGGGATTCATGACCTCTCTAACCATCGCTTATTGGGATATTTTGACTGGCCTTCGTCCGTTGAGCTTCATGTATATCATACCACCGGCACTCATTGTGCAGATTGGAACAGCGATTATTCTGGCAAAACTTTCTTTGCCCAATTCGGCTCGAAAACGAACCGTCCTGGCCCTGCTTTTGTGTCTTCTGCCGGTCGTGGGAATAACCCTGTTGGGTCTTCTCAGCTGATTTCTATCAAGTCTTTGACGGCATCGGTAAACGAGGCAAAATTGTCCAATCGTGGGAAACTCGCCTCGCTGGTCATTCGTTGGACTGCGCGTTCGTCCTTGAACCCGATCCCTGTCACCAGGCAGACCACGGTATCTTTCGCAGTGATGTCACCACTTTCCAGAGCGGCTGGCAAGGCGGTTGCGGAAACCGCTCCAGCCGGTTCGCAAAAGACCCCTTCCTCACGGGCTAGGCGAGCCTGCATTGAATAAACAGCGTCGTCTTCAACGACATGCCCGGTTCCTCCCGATTCCCGGCAGGCCTTCAACGTCCAATTTCCATCGATAACTTTGCCAACTTGCAAGCCGCTGATTTTTGAAGTGCAAACGCAGGATTTGGCTGAGGAATAGCCGGAACGCAGTGGTCCTGAAATGGTGTTGTTTCCCGTCGGCTGGACACAGTGAACGGCAGGCCTGGGAACATCCTGCTTTTCGTTTAATAGTGAGAACCCTCTGGCAACCGCCAGGGTAAGGCCGCCGCCGCCGCTGGGAGAAAAAACGTGGGTTATTCCCTCCGGTAGTTGTTCCGCCAGCTCATAACTAATCGTCTGAACCCCTTGCATCCCGTTGGGCGAGTAAGTAAATGCGCTGATTTCCACATTTGTCCGCATCTTTTTGGCCAGAGATGTCAATCCCTCAATGACCCGATCGGTGACGACAGGGTCCATTCCATAATCGCGAATTTGGTAAAGTCGGGCTCCGTAAGCCATCATTTGCCGTAATTTCTCCTTTGGGGCGGTTTCGATGATGACCATTATACAGGGCAGGCCGGCCGAAGCTGAATAAGCCGCCAGGGCGGATCCCGTATTTCCACTTGAAGTCCCTAGGCAAACCCGGCCTCCCGCATTCACATGATGGCTGATGGCGGCAGCCGCGTAACGGTCCTTGTAGGAGCCAGTAGGATTCACGGTCTCCAGTTTGAAATACAGGTTTTGCAATCCCAAAGACGGCCCGATTCGCCGCGACCGGATCAAAGGCGTTTCCCCTTCACCCAGAGTTAATCGATGCTCCGCTGCAATCGGCAACAACAGGTTTTCATATTTCCAAATACTCATTACCCCTCGGGAAGATTTAAAGGAACTTCGGGATCGGATAGAAAGCCGCTGACGAAGGTTGTTTCCTTAAAATCTCCCGCTGGAATGGTTAAAACTTGTCCGGATTCGACAAGTTCCGGAAATGGAGCGACAGGCGAGGTTCCCGGCTGCAAGGTTGCCAGGTGTCCCCGTCCCCAAAGGGGATAGTCCTCAGGTCCGCCGGCATTCATCCAGCTCCAGGCCCAGGGGAAAACGGTTTCATCCCAGCGAAGACCGAATCCCAGTTGTAATTTAGAGTTCCAGAGGCAACCCCACCCGATATCAAAACCGGTTAGCATGATCGAATGATCCTTGCCGCTGCCGGCTGGCGGCACGCGGCTGCAATCCCGCTGCTGCCCGCCGCCTAGCGGTGTTTCGGGCACATAGGGCCAGGCCCCCCGATATCCCGGCTGAACCTGAACCTGTTCGGGATCGAATCCAGCATAAACCCCCACCTCCCGGCAGGCCACCCGCAACTCGGCTCCATCCACAATAGGACCTCCAAATGCCGGGTGATGCAGCCACGACACCGGACGTTCCCGGGTGCTTCGATTGATGATTCGTTCCTTCCAGACCAGGGACCTGCTGCCTGACAATAATGTCCAGGTTCGTTCCACCCGAAATGGAGTGCGGACTGAGTTTCCAACCAGCCGGACATCGAGCCGAGAGTCCGTTTCTGTTATTTCGACGACTTCCCAGCAGACCGAGCGTATTTCGCCGTGCGCGCCAATGGGCGCTCCAAAATATGAAGTCGGAAAAAACCCTGTCGGCAGAGACAGAAACCAGGATCCATCGAGAAAATCATACAAATCGCTATTGCCTTCAACGGGTTGGGCGGAAAGGCAGGTTCCTGACGGTTCCAGCAGTGGATTGTGCCACATTACATCAATCCCGGACTCGCAGTCCACGATTCCCAATACAGCGCCACCAAAGGCGGGCCAAGCGGTGATCCGGAGGCAATTGTTTTCCAGGATCAGCAAATCCCTCCCCTTGTCTTGAATCCAGTTAGCTTTTGGTTGATCCTTATCTTTATTATGAATAGTCATAGCTTACCTTTTTTGACCCAAATGGTATTCGAGATATAATCCGTGTCAGGAATTCGATATTTCCACTCTTCGTCCGCTGGTATTAGATTGATAAGCTGCTTCCACAATGCGAGCAATTTGAAGAGCGTCACTACCGGTCGCAATGAGCTCACCTTCCCCTTCAAGGGACCGGATAAACTGTTCTATAGTTGCTAGACCGATCGATCCACCATAACCATCGGTTTCCGGAAGATCGAATTCGAATTGTCGCCGACAACTTTCTCCCCAACCACTGGAAATACTTTCGGCCTTAAGAACCGGTGGATCTGAATAAAAGCCGCAATTTATCTGTCCATCATTTCCGCGAATGCAAAAATAAGAGTCATAACTGCCATTGATGTATCCGCTTTGGCTCACGGCGAGTTGATAACCCACTTGCAGGCTGCCAATTGCGCCGTTGCCGAATTGGAGTGTCAGGGAAGCGGTGTCCTCCACATCAATATCCTCATCGCAAAAAGTATCGGACATCATGGAAACGGTTGACACTTCATCGGCCAGAATAAAACGCATAAGGTCCAGGTAATGGCAGCCTAACCACGAAAGAATTCCACCGCCAGCACGTTGGCGATTAAACAACCAGTGGGTTGGATCGCGATGCCGAACCTGAGAGGTTATAAACCTGGCTTCGACACTGGTAACCCGGCCAATCACATTTTTCTGGATCATCTGGCGGGCTTTTAGCGCTGCGGGGTGAAGGCGGGTGCAATAAGCAACGCCAAGTTTGCGATTATTCCTCTCCGCTATAGAAATTAATTTTTCAATTTGACCGGACGTTGTGGCAACCGGTTTTTCACTGAATACATGAACTCCAGCCTCTAAAAGCTGTTCACAAAGCAATTCGTTTAAATCTGTGGGTAATGCGGCTATACCGAAAGAAATACCTCCACTCTGCAAAAGAGAAGACAGGCTGTTGAAGTTTCCTTCAATTTTTTCCGTGCCGTTGCTCAATAATTTTTCCAGAGCTTCGGAATCCTCGTCGCAAACAGCTATGCCGGAGACCAGAGAACTGATTTGGAGCGTTCTCAAATAAGTGGAGGCGTGCGGATGGGAAGCCCCCAAAAGAGCAGCTTTAATTGGGGTCATTCAGATAATGGGAAAACACCGTCTGTATTCATGTATTATTAACGCTACGTTATGAAATTCATAAAACCATGGATAAAGAATAAATTATCAAGCGCTATTTAACAAACTATTTTCCATTGGTGACGAACATGAAAAGTGGGTCTGAATTCGGCAATGCCTCCGCAGTGGAAAGAATATTTGTCCAGTTAACTACCTTTGACCACCACTATATACATGATTGCATTTAGTTTTGAGGTAAAGAAGCCGTTGCGCCTTGTGTTCTTCATCCCCTGGTCGTTTGAAGGCGAAACATCTTGAGCATCGTCGCCCGAAAATCAGATAAAAAATTCCTGAATGAGCAAAATTGAAGTCATTGATCACACCACCTTGTATGAGAATCCGATACCTCATATTCGTAGCCGACATGCCTACTTTCCCGGTCTGGTGCAATTGCCCAACGGTGATCTCCTCGCTTTGTTCACACTTGGCGAAGCCATGGACTCAACCGACATGACGACCGTCGTATCGCGTTCCCATGATCAGGGGCGCACATGGTCCCCACCCAACCCGCTCCACGAAAGAGACCCGGATCACCAGTTTGATTCAGATTATTTGAAGCCAACCGTTTTGCGTGACGGCTCACTGATTGCCACAGGGTATCACTTTTACAGAACCGGCCGGGATATGCCAATTACCAATCCCGAGACGGATGGCGTTCGGAGTGGAGACAACCTTGTTTCTTTCTCCCTGGACGAAGGATTCACATGGTCGCCGCCAAGTATCATTCCCACACGGCGCCCGGAGCTGGTGGAAGCTTCGGGTCCCTGTCTTCAATTGCGGGACGGACGGCTCCTGGTGGCGGGATCTCTTTTCCCGACCTGGGAGGGAACCCATCCTTCCAGCCACATCGGGGTATTATTAAGCAGTCGCGACCAGGGTCGGACCTGGGACGACAATACCGTTTTTTATCACGATCCCAAGGGACAATACATGCCGGCAGAACCGCGTCTTTGTGAGATGCAGGACGGGCGGGTAGTCGCTCTTTTCTGGACCCACGGCCATGTGTCGGTTTCGAACCTCCCAAACCATTTAACGGTTTCTCATGACGGTGGGATTACCTGGTCGGAAGCCATCGATACAGGGGTCGCTGCACAGGCATCGAACTTGATGTATATGGGAGGCGACTACCTGTTAACCATACACTGCCACCGGGAAGGCGAAGTGGGACTGGTTGTTCGCATTGTCGATTTTGCCGACGACCAGTGGCGGGTGGTGGCGGAGGCAACCATCTGGGATAACGCGCAGGCGTCCAAGGTGGCCGCTTTTGGCGACATGGCCAAATCCCTGAAATTCGGCCAAGCATCATTGTTACGCTTGGACAACGGTGATATTATCGCTACCCATTGGGCCGTCGTCGATGGTCGGGGGCGTATTTTAACGCACCGTTTGAGAGTTAATCTCTGACCTGTCATATTGTGAAATGACCGGTAATAAAAAATGAATAACAAAGCTCCCTGGGAATCCTTTTCAAAAGGTTATCATCAACTCCGAATCGGCCCTGAAAAAGGCGGCTTCCAGGCTTTTGTTTGGAAAGGAGAACCGGGTCCGGTAGCTTTGTTGAACGGCGGCACTCATGGGGACGAATACGAGGGGCCGACCATGCTGACAAACCTGGCCGCAACCTGGCGTCCGGAAAACCTTCGCGGAACGGTCGTGGCCATACCGGTTCTCAATGAACCGGCCTTTTTTGCGGGCACTCGCTGCCACCCGCAAGACGGGGCCAATCTGGCCCGCGTCTTTCCCGGAAACCCGGCGGGATCACCGTGTGAAAAACTGGCCGACCTGTTTTTGAACAGTGTATTGCGATATGCGGATTACTACCTGGATTTCCATAGCGGAGGAGTGGTTTATGAACTGTATCCCTGGGTGGGCTACATGCGGTCGGAAAATGCTGCCTTGGATAAGACACAGGCCCGGATTGCTGCCTGTTTCGATAGTTATTGGTGTTGGGGCAGTCCCTATATTGAAGGCCGCACCTTGAGCGCCGCCTTTGACCTGGGCATACCGGCTATCTATACCGAATCAATGGGCTGCGGAGGAGTGCGCAGCGAAGATCTCTCCGCAATTCATAACGGCCTGTTTAATTTCCTGCGAACCTTTGATTTTATTTCTGAACCTTCTCCCACTTTAAACAAACAGCCAACATACTTATCAAGCGATGCGAAAGAAGCCCACTTGCAAGTGCATCATCCCAGTCCAATTCAAGGTATTTTTATTCCCCAAGTATCCTTGGGCGATGTAATTGAAAAAGGGGACAGAATTGGAAATGTTTATTCTCTGGCGGGAGATTCCTGTATCTCCATCAACGCGGAAGAGCAGGGTAAGCTTGTCCTCTTGAGCAGGAAGCGATCCGTTACAGAGGGGCACGCCCTGGCCACTGTGGTTCCCGTCGATGGATTGTTATAAAGAGGCTTAAAGTCAGGCCAGGAGACCGCCGTCCACAATCCAGATAACCCCGGTTACGTATTTGGCTTTTTCCGAGGCAAGGAAACAAACCGTTTCCGCAATGTCCACCGGTTGTCCCTGGCCGAGAACTGCCTGGCCGACTACTTCCTTGTCTACTCCCCTGGCCCGCTGTTCCGCGATTACTTGTTCGTAAGTATCGGTCCAGATATCCCCTGGCGCAACCGCGACAACTCGAATACCAAAGTTCCCCAATTCCTTGGCCATGGACTGGGTCAGATTATTAAGTCCGGCCTTGGTGGCGGCATATACGGAGGCATTGGATTGGGGCCTAAAGGCATTGACTGAGGAAATATTGATAATGACACCGGAACCCTGTTCGCGCATAATCCGGGCCGCGGCCAACGAGCAGAAGATAACTCCCTTCAGGTTGATATCCACTACTTGATTTACAAATTGAGTATCCAGGTCGATAAAGGCTCGGGACGATCCCGTACCGGTAATTGCGGCATTGTTGACAAGGACATCCAGGCCACCCAAAACATTGGCGGATTCGGTGATAAACTCCTGGCAGGATTCCGAACTGCTCTGGTCGAGGTGAATGGCCTTCAGCCGGTCACCATGTTTCTCAACGAGGGAATTCGCTGATGAACGATGTTGCCCCACTGCCAGCGAAGCGCCCTTGGCCAGGAAACATTCCGTTATTGCACGGCCAATATTAGTGACTCCCCCGGTAACCGCGATTCTTCTGGGGTATTTTTCCTGCTCGACAACCTCGGCTTGGTTCATGCGCAAATGAATTTTATTGCGGGACTTTGGCTTTCCCCAAGGTATCCGACTGGGAGGCATTTTCTTTTTCTACTTCCGCCAATGCCGTATCGAAATTAGTTTTATAACGATTTCTCATGGACCAGAGGACCGCCTCAAAATCACTGCCGTGGGCAATAAACCGGGCTCCCTTTTGGACCAGGTTTGCAATGTCTTCGGGGGTTCCGGAGGGCCTGCCCCAATTTATACCGGCTGCTGCCGCTGCTTTGGCAATCCGGTCTTGGGCAGCAATCATCTGTGGATCTTGCCAGCTCATCTCGCAACCCAGCCGTAAGGCCAGATCTCCGGGACCGATAAACAACACATCAATGCCTTCTACCTTGGCTATTGCTTCAACATTTTCCAGAGCTTCCAAAGTTTCAATCTGAATCGCTACCAGGGTTTCACTGTTGGCGGCTTCAGGATAACCATTGGTTCCGGAGACAAAAAAATTATTATCGATTCCAGCCCCATCCAATCCCCGCTCACCCAAGGGCGGAAATTTTAAGGATTCAACCAGATACTGCGCTCGTTCAACGGTGGAGACATGAGGAACCAAAACGCCCGTAGCTCCATTCTCCAAAAGGTTGTATAGCTTGATTTTTCCCAATGTGGAGGGGCGAACTATGCAATCGATATCCGCCATTTGATGAAGAGCCAGAAGTCGCTGTAATTCTCTCATATCCCAGGCGTTATGCTCAACATCCAGCCAAACGCCGTCATAAGCAGAATTTGCCGCATGGGTGGGGAACATATTGGAAGGGTGATAAAGACAGCAAATACGGGCAACCTTTCCGGCCCTTAGTTTAGAGAGAATTTTAGATTTTCGCATAGTGGTTAAAGTAAAAGATACGGAGGATTATACCCGAACACGAATGGATTACTACTTGGATGCTTTAAACGGTTGTCTATTCCTGAAGTTTATTTAATTATCTTTTATAGCCTCGAATTCGGTTCATTTTCTTGATGAAACAGGACGGAAATAAGTGCCAGTAATTCTTGATATCTTGTTTGGTTTACCTTGTTAATCGAATCTACTCACAACTAACAAAGCAGTCAAAATACCGTCCATACTTCTTTCCCAGTCCAGGCTTTGAGACAATCATTAGATACTGGTAAGTATTTTTAACCTATAGAGGTCTGTTTACTATTCTTCCAATTTTAGTATCTTATTCATCAAGTTCAGGAAAACTGCCGGAACGCTGTAGATTCCATCTTTCCATCTCTGTTATAGAATGAGTCGGAAATAGAAAGGAAATATGAGCGGTCCGCCAACCTCGGTCTGCCTTCCAGTCCCCCCAATCCCGGTTTCAACAGGCGCCGAAAATTAATCTGGTGAATACTTTTCTTGAAAAATACAATCCTTCCGAAGCAAAGAAATTTTATCCTCGAACAGCATTATGGCTTATACCTTTGAAGAATCCCGAAAACGCTTTGCAATCGCCCAAAAAACCATACCGGGCGGTGTCAATAGTGGTATTCGGTTGATGGAGAAACCTGTCCCTCTATATTTCACACACGGGAAGGGTTCCCGTATCTGGGATGTCGATGACAACGAGTACATCGATTATCAAATCGGGCAGGGCGCCATTCTCTATGGACATGCTCCCGATGGTATGGTCGAGGCGCTTTGTCAACAAGCTGCCAAAGGCATCCATTGGGCTGCCCAGTGCGACCTCGAACTGGAGGTTTCCCAACGCCTTTGCCGGATGGTTCCATCCGTTAAAAAAGTCCGCTTCAACAATTGTGCGACAGAAGCGGTGGCGGCTGCCTTTCGACTGGCCCGATCTTATACGGGGCGTTCCAAGATACTCAAATTCGAAGGGCATTACCATGGCTGGCTGGATGAGGGATTAGTCGGGTTTGCCCCGTCCCCGGACGAATGGGGTCCAGACGATGCTCCGACCAATTTGCACCCCAGCCGTGGGGTCATCCAGGAGGTTCTGGACCGGTTTGTTGTGGCTCGCTGGAACGATCCCGGCCATCTTCGCGTTCGCATCGAACCTTTTGCCGGTCAAATCGCCGCCATCATTTTCGAGCCCGTCGTTTGCAACACTTCCTGCCTGGAACCAGTAAAAGGAATGATGCAGGCCATAACCGAGTTATGCCGAAAACATGGCATTATCATGATCGCCGATGAAACCATTACCGGATTTCGCTTTGGCACCGGCGGCGCCCAGAGCGCCCTCGGCATCGATCCTGACCTGACAATCTTCGGTAAGGCTGTTGGTGGAGGAACGCCCTTTGCCGCACTGGCTGGGAAGAGCCATGCGTTCGAGCCGATTGCCCAGGGAAACACTATCCACGCGGGAACCCTGAATGCCAATCCACTCTGCCTGGCGGCCTCCAACTGGTGCCTGCAATACCTGGAATCCCTCGGCGACAAGCACCCGAACGAAATCAACAACCTCGGCAAAACTCTTATGGCGGGCCTTTCCGATTTGGCCCACCAGTGGGATATACCGTTGGTGCCACAGGGGCCGGGTCTGACTTTTCATACCACCATTTTTAAATCGGGACAACGGGAGACAACGCCAATCAGGGATTACCGGGATTATATTCAGCGTCATGATGCACCAAGGTGGGCGCATTTGCGCCGATGTTTGTTGGAGGAGGGAGTCCGTGCAATTGAACGGGGTTTGTGGTTCCTCAGTCTTGCCCACACAGCGGACGATATTCAGGAAACGCTCGACCGAAGTAAAACCGCCTTCCGGCGCCATGCCGAAACCTGGTCCGCTTGATTTTGAGATAGGTTCTAGTTATCCCATGAAACAGCGAATCGCGGTAATCGGGCTTTTTCATGAAACCCACTCCTTTCTTCCGGATAAAACCCGCCTGGAGGATTTTGAAATTACACTCGGTAGAAAAATCCTGGAGTCACGGGGAAGTGGTTCTCCCATGGACGGATTCTTGGCAGCGGCCGAAAAGTTCAATTGGGAAGTCGTTCCCATCGCCGATTACCGGGCGCTTCCCGGAGGTGTGGTAGAAGACCGGGTCTGGACTTCTTTTATGGATGATGTGGAGAATCATTGGCCGGACACTTCTGTGGACGCCATTTTTCTCGTCCTTCACGGGGCCATGTTGACGGAGACCATTGAGGACCTTGAGGGGGAACTTCTGCAATATCTCCGCCAAAAACCCGGCCTGGAGGCGCTCCCGATTTTCGGTATTCTGGATCTGCATGCCAACTTCACTCCAAACATGGCCCGATTTTCCAATTGTCTGGTCGCCTATCGGGAGAATCCCCACACCGACGCATACGCAACCGCCGTAAAAGCAGCCGAATTCCTGAATCGTTCTCTCAGTGAGGGCAAAATACCGGCCACATATTGCACGCACTCCGGGATTCTTCTTTCTCCTTCGGCAACCTCCACCGCTCAGCAGCCCATGTCAGCCTTGATAGAGGCCGGGAATCGGTTGATGCTCTCGAACCCGGATTTGTGGTCCGTAAATATTCTGGGCGGCTTTTCCTACGCCGATTGCACGGAAGCAGGACTATCGTTTTCCGTCATAACAACGGGACCGGAAGAACAGGCGCGGGACATCCTTTTAAAATTGAGGAACCTGGCCTGGGATTTGCGGGAGCACGCCAAATGTTTCTTGAGCGATCCTGATTCGGTATTGAGTCAAATCACTCCCGAAAGCGAAGGTCCGATCGTGCTGGTCGAACCTTCCGACAATATCGGCGGGGGAGCGCCTGGCGATGGAACCGGAATCCTGCGAGCCCTACTTGCCCATCCCGTGCGATCGGCGCTGGTCGTACTTCAGGATCCCCTCACCGTGAAACAGCTTGAGGCAGCGCAACCGGGAGAAACCGTGCAGGTGGTTGTCGGAGGCCGAGGTTTTCCCGGAGACTCAGGCCCGGTTTCACTGGAAGCGATTCTTCTTTCGCGAGGTTCCGGCAAATTTAAGTTGGAAGATCCCAACAGCCATCTTGCATCAATGTCCGGAACAACCTATAATATGGGACCCTGCGCGGTTATTCGGGACAGATGGATAACGATATTGCTGACCAGCCACAGAACACCCCCATTTGATCTCGGACAATTGCGAAGCCAGGGAATTGAGCCGACCGAGTTTCAGGTCATCGGGGTAAAAGCTGCCGTAGCTCACCGTCGCGCTTATGATCCGATCTCAAAAAACAGTTTTACCGTCGAAACTCCTGGCCCTTGCGCGTCCCGACTGGATTCTTTGCCCTACCGGCGTCTTCGCAGGCCCATTTTCCCCCTTGATGCTGAAACCGAAGTTTTGAATTTTTTTTCTTCTAAGAAAACCTGCAAATCCATTTAACAATCCATGAAAATAATTCGATTCGAGGATCCGGCAGGAAACCAGCACACGGGCGTCTGGGTTTCCACCGATAAAGCTAAACGCATTGAAGGTGACCTGTTCTCCAGCTACCAGGTTACTGAAGATATCCTGCCCATCGCCCGGCTGAGGGCGCCGCTAAAACCCTCCCAAATTATTGGGGTCGGTCTCAACTTTCGGATGCATGCCGAGGAAAGCGGCATGGCAATTCCGGAATATCCGGTAATTTTCATGAAATCCTTGAATGCCGTTCAGGATCCCGGCGGCCCCATTCTTCTTCCCCGGCACTTGGCCAGTGAGGAAGTGGATTACGAATGTGAGTTGGCTGTGATCATCGGCAAGGAAGCTCGCAATGTTTCTGCCGAAAACGCCCTTGATTATGTATTCGGTTATACCGCCGCCAACGATGTCAGCGCACGGGATTGGCAACTCAAGTGGGGCGGAGGCCAATGGTGCCGAGGTAAAATGTTTGACACTTTTTGCCCCCTGGGTCCCTGTATCGCCACAGCGGATTCCATCCCGGACCCGAACAATCTGAAGTTGCGCACAATCCTCAATGGTAACGTCATGCAGGACTGGACCACGCAGGATATGATTTTCGATGTTCCCAGCCTGATCGCATTTCTCAGCGGGGATACCACCCTTTTACCAGGAACCGTTATCCTGACCGGGACCCCTCAAGGAGTTGGCATGGGGCGCAAGCCGCAAAGCTGGCTCCAGCCGGGTGATACTCTAACGGTAGAGGTGGAGGGAATCGGATCTCTCGTCAACCCTGTCGCCCGGGCTTGATTTTTCGCTATTCTATCGGAATTCACCGCATCGTTTTTCTCAATGATCCTGCTCTCAATTGATATTTTGTGAAAGTAGCGTTAGCTCAATTTATTTTCGAGAGTAACACATTCCTCTCCCAGCAGACGGAATTGGACATTTTTCAGAAGGGAGGAATGTGGCTGACGAGCGAATCTGACATCCGCGACTGGGCAGCCGGCGTTGATTCCCAACTAGGCGGAAGTTTAAAAATTCTGGAAAGGGCAGGGTGTGAAACCATTCCGGTTTTCGTCGCTGTATGCAACTCACCGGCGGGACGTTTGAGCGCAGCTTGTTTCCAGGAAATACGCACAGCAATTAAGGAAGGCCTGGCCATGGCGATGCCCGTGGATTGCGTCCTCCTGCACCTTCACGGTGCGGCCTGCGCCGTGGGCGAAGACGATACGGAAGGGAACCTCGTTGAGATGGTGCGGGAAGAACTAGGTTTTAGAGATCGTTTGGTGCTTTCTCTGGATTTGCATGCCAACATTACCAAACGCATGGTAGCACATACAGATGCTTTAACGGCTTTTCGAACCATGCCGCATCGGGATTTGGTGGAAACGGGGCAGCGGGCTGCACGGCTGGTCTTGGCGAACCAGACATTGAAGAGCACAGTTGCCAAAATAGCCGCCCTCATTCCTCCCACCGATACTAATGATTTGAAGGGACCCTTTGCGGAAATGATGGCAAAGTCTCGACAATTGGAAGAAACATGCGGTTTGGCAGACGTCAGCCTTTTCCCCGTGCAACCCTGGTTGGACGTCGGGGAGCTGGGCAGCGCCGTTGTGATTACGGCCAAGGCCGAGAAAGCAGTTAATCGGTTGGCAGGCGAACTGGGAGAACAGTGGTATGCCCAACGTCATTCCTGGGATAACCACTTAATGGATTGGGACACTATCAAAGAAAAACTTGGACGTCCTGGAAACAAACCCTGGATTCTGGTGGACACGGCCGATGCCACCACTGGAGGTTCGCCCGGCAATAGTGCGGAGGCGCTTAAACACCTTTTACCCTTGAAAGATAATTTACCCGGAGAAACGCTTCTTTGGGTGGTGGATTCTGCAACCGTTAAAGCGGCTCGGGAAGGTGCTACCACATTCACCACTGGGCAACCATCTGTCGAGTGGAATGCAGAGGTGATATTTACCGGAAATGTCAATTTTCGAGCGCGGGGGAAATCCTATACCAACCACGCCTTCAGGATGGGAGACACCGCTGTTTTGAAAAACGGCAAATTGCGCCTCGTCGCCTGCTCCAGACCCTCCATGATCCAGGATCCGGCGCTTTACGAATGTGTCGGCCTTAATCCCGATGACGCTCTTGCGGTCTTGGTAAAAAGCCACAAAGGCTGGATGGCAAGTTACCAGGCCGAGGAATCACGCGGGCTTCATTTTGATGGGCCGGGTTGCACTTCACTCAATTTTTCCAGATATCCCTATAAAAACAAAAACCTTGAGCTGTTTCCCCTCAATAAAAATCCCGAGACCCCAATCGAAATATGGCGATAGCAAAAACCAAGCCCTTCAATTGGCATCAGGATAATTGATTCATCGATCAATTACATTAAAACAATTTTATCCAGACCGGAAATCATGAAAATCGCTGCTGTTCTCAATCCATTCAATCACGAGAACCTCACCATGATTAAACAAATCGGGGTCGATCATGTTGTCTATTACGACATGCATGGCATGCCGATGGACCTTGATAGCCTCAGTGAGACGAAGAAATTCGTGGAGGAGCGGGGGCTTACATTATCCCTGATCGAAGGAGGTCCTCCCATCGATCGGATTGTCCTCGGAAAAGAGGGAAGGGACGACCAGATAGAGCAATATAAAATCGCTCTTGGAAATATGGGAAAGTTGGGAGTCAAGGTGCTGTGTTATGACTTTATGCCGCAAATCTCTGATGATGCCATGGTCATACGAACTTCCTATCAGACGCTTGAAAGAGGGAGCGCCTTAACCAGCAGTTTTGAAATGGATAAATTCGATCCAGCCTCTTTCCCGCACGAGGAATCGTCAACAAGCGATGAACATATGTGGGATAACCTTGAATACTTTCTCACACGTATCGTCCCTGCTGCGGAGGAGGCGGAAGTAAAATTGGCCATGCATCCGGATGACCCGCCGCTTTCACCCATGTGCGGACTCTCTCGAATTATACGGAGCGTGGAAAATTTTGATCGATTGCTTTCCATCGCACCCAGTGAAGTAAATGGAATCACCCTCTGCCAGGGATGTTTTCGTGAACTCGGGTGTCATATTCCGGATGTTATTCGGCATTTTGCGGATAACATCCATTTTGTGCATTTCCGTGATGTTGCCGGGACCCTGGAAAATTTCCGGGAAACCTTCCCTGACAACGGACCCACCGATATGGTGGAGGTGTTCAAAACCTACAAGGAAATCGGGTATGAAGGCTTCATTCGATCCGATCACGTCCCTTTGCTCGCCACCGAGAAAGTGAAATCCGACGGCTACAGTATGCAAGGTCACATTTTTGCCATTGGATACATGAAAGGATTAATGGAACCGATTTTTGGAAAAGGCCAAAATGTTTCGATTTAGGAGCAAGTTTTTGGCTTGTACTGTCAAAAAAATCAGCCCACATCTGTAAGCCATTGTTTTTAAGCGGCTTGTCGATAATAGTAAGTTAACATGCCACCCAAGCGTTTCTTTGAGGATATGTCCCCGTCCCTGCTCAAGATCTCGGGTCTGATCAAATGATTTCCGATGCCCTGATGGTTCCTCTCGGCATTGTAATGCTTCAAATATTGATAAATGGCCAGTTCCAGATAGATGTTTCTCGCCAATGGAATAATCCCGTTAAGGCATTCATATTTGATAGAACTCACGAACCGCTCCGCGTAAGCATTGCATTTGGGTGCCTGAACAGGACATAAGACTGTTTCAACCCCAAAGCTCTTCTGTACTCGGACAATAAAGTTTGATACCGGGCAGATTCATAATTTGTTGATGATCAACAAATGCAAAGTGGAATATATAGAGGCTGAGAACAATAAACTTTGATACTGAAAGGCCATTTTCCTTTAATTCCCGGAAATCAAGAACAATATAGTTTGATACCGGCGATCCTGAAAAGGACAGTGATCGGGGTATCGCCATTTCCAAGGCTGTACAGGAGGACTTCGGTCATGCCCTGGTGAAGGAGGCGGGGCAATTGCATAAGCGACCGATTTCCGGTAATTTCCCCGGAAAGACTCTCACTGGCAATGGTCGTGTTTTTGGCGGTCACATCACTTGCCTGAATAGTAGGGGGTATGTTCTCTATAATGCGCAATTACCCCGAGAATCTGGCATCAAGGTTCGCCATTAATTGACATCTTTGTTGCTATTGGTGTGTCCTTTATTTGGATTTGGTATCAATCATTCAAGTATCCATACTGCCGGACCAGGTTGAGACATTCCTTCCGGGGCCGCATGGCGGCGGATGTTCTCGCGTCCTGCAGAGACATTGCACCTGCGCAGACGGCTAGATTGAGCGATGCCTGCAAATCCATAGCCGTCAAGAAACCGAACAACAATCCAGCGCTAAAAGCGTCACCTGCTCCCGCCGTACCGCAGATGAGGTCGGGCGGTAGTTTGATCGTGCTTTGCCTGTAGATCTTTCCATTC
>JAJFLV010000155.1 GCA_021772535.1 Opitutales bacterium
AAAACGGTTGTCGTTTTCGGCAATTCTGAATCATGCTTGCGAAAACTGGCTTAATCTTTGCAAAATGGGGAGGGTCTGATGGTGCTCCCGATACCGAGCGCACCAGTTGGTAAGTAAAATCAAAAAGGGGTTGGAAAATGAAAATGTGGAGACTGATTTCAATGATAAGAATATTGGGTATAGTTGTTTCTGTGGCGGCATTGGGCGTGGCGGCAAGCGGACAGCATCATGACAAACACGACTCGCGCGCCCTAAAGGAAGATCCGCGCTTGGCGCCGGGCCAGTTGGCTCCGGTGCTGGAAGGGCTGGGCGATCATTACCACGCAGTGACCACGAGCTCGAAACGGGCACAGCTTTTCTTCGATCAGGGTCTTAAACTGACTTATGGTTTCAATCACAAGGAGGCTTTGCGGGCCTTCAAGGAAGCGGCTCGGCTCGATCCCGATTGCGCCATGGCTTATTGGGGCTGGGCGCTTGTTTTAGGCCCGAACCTGAACCTCCCAATGATGGAAGATGTGGTGGAGCAGGCTTATGAGGCTATCCAGTTGGCGGTGTCCAAAGCATCCAAGGTCTCGGAGCAAGAGCAGGATTACATCGAGGCATTGGCCCTGCGTTATAGTGACGATACCAAGGCCGACCGTGGTAATCTGGATGCCGCTTATGCCAAGGTAATGGCAGAACTTTACGGCAAATATCCCAACGATAATGACGCGGGCACTCTTTACGCGGCCTCTCTCATGAATATGTCGCCCTGGAATTACTGGACCAAAGACAAACAACCGAGAAAAAATACGGTCACCTTTCTTAGCACCCTGGAAGAGGTTATCGAACGAGATCCCAGTCATGAAGGAGCCTTGCATTACTATATTCATGCCATTGAACCCGTCGATCCGGACCGGGGAGAAAAAATCGCGGACGCTCTCAGTGGGCTTGCCCCCGGCGCAGGCCATCTGGTCCACATGCCTTCGCATATCTGGATGCAACTGGGCCGCTACGAGGACTCCTTTGCAGCCAATGCCAAGGCGTCCCTGGCAGACGAGGAGTACATTACCCAATGCAATGCGCAGGGCATCTATCCTCTAGGTTATTATCCGCATAACGTTCACTTTCTGGCCTGGGCCGCAATCATGCAGGGCAACAGCAGCGCGGCAATTGAGGCGGCCCGAAAAGTAGCCTCAAAAGTTCCCGAAAACCGGGAAGGAAACTATTGGGGGCTTTACCAAACATTTTTAAGTATACCTTTCTACACATTGGTACGGTTTGGTCAATGGGAAGCAATCTTGCAGGAGCCCAGGCCAGAAAAGGGCCTAATTTACCTGAAGGGAATTTGGCATTATGCCCGCGGGATGGCTTATACTCATAGCGGAAAGATCGAGGCAGCAAATGCGGAACTAGCAAAGGTGGCGGGTATCTCCAACGACCCCGGCTACGAGCAGGAAAAAATGGGCTTTTCCAAGGCGCGAAAACTCCTAACCATCGCGAGGGAAACCCTGGCCGGAGATCTCGCCGCAAAAGAAGGAAATTACGAAAAAGCCCTAGGCCATCTGGGACGGGCGGTCCGGCTGGAAGGGAGCCTCACTTACAACGAACCCCCGGACTGGTATTATCCGGTCCGGCATAGTCTGGGCGCCGCTCTTCTGGAGGCTGGCTACCCAGAGGAGGCCGAGGTTGTTTATTGGGAGGACTTGCGCAAATACCGGGAAAACGGATACTCTCTCTACGGCCTCTGGCAAAGCCTGCAAGCCCAGAACCGAAAGGAAGAAGCGGACGGCATCAAGGAGCGGTTCCAAATGGCCTGGAAGCATGCCGATGTGGAACTGACCTCATCGAGGTTTTAAGACCCTAGTAAATGGTTTTTAAGAAGCTTGCCGGTATTGCAATTATTGGAGAATCGGTTAACTTTATTGTGCCATCATTTGAGATAGGTTCTAATCAATGAATACTCATGAAAACTGAACTGAATAAAAATCAGGCAAAACCCCGAACCGGTCGTTTTGATGCAAAGGCATTCCATAAGTTCCTGTTTGCGAAACCAGCCATGTTTATTATTGGCGCTCTTTTTATCGGATTTTTTTTCCATGCTCCTTCCACCATCCTGGCTAAAAAGCCGACCAAACCGTCATCTTTCAAACTGCGATTAACTCAAAACAAAGAAGCTGGAAATGGAGATGGCGGAGGCACATTCAAGGTCTATGCGGTACCTTTCCCCTATTCTGACCGGGTTGACAAAACAGTCCTTGTCGTAGGCATGACCAATACCTCGGACGAACCGATGGAGTTCGGCCTGACCCATGTCAGCGTTATGGACAATAAAGAAAAATCGATGGAAACAGTGAGCAAAGCCCAGGCAATCACCGAACTGGAGGAAGAAACCGCGGCCCTGGAAAAGGATATCAACACCAGGGGAGACATTATGCTTCGCCAGGCGAAAGGGTTCAAACAATCAAAAGCAAGATCACTGGACAAATACACCAAATCGGTCGGGAATCAATCCCTGGCCAGTGATATGGATTTTGGAGGAACAGGGGATGGCGAGGAAGGCGCCTCCAAAGAAAAGATTAAAAAAGCCATCGACGATTCCCTGGCAATTATTGAGGAAGACCACCAAGCGGGGCTGGAGAAGATTGAACAGAGGTACCTCAATGATACCGTTACGGTCGCGCCAGGTGAGCCTGCAGGCGGTTACTTCGATCTGCTGATTCCCAGAAAAATACCCCAGCAAGTAATCCTGGAAATCAAGGCCGGTGAAGAAATCTCTCGATTTCCGTTCGATATCTCCCGGGTAAAATTATAGTCCTGAAATGAAATAGTTAAGAGGGGGGTTGGTTGAAACTCTTCTTCTAAATTCGGGTTCCGCCCA
>JAJFLV010000156.1 GCA_021772535.1 Opitutales bacterium
TCTCGAATTTATGAAACGATGGGGTAAACGTGCTGGGGACAGCCCGTTCCACCTGAGTTTTGAAATTTGAGATGCGGGAGGATGACTTTTTTGATTGATTTTCGGTCTTGGGGTCGCGCATGGGGCCGTTAAATCGCTAAAATTGATGCTAACTTGTTGATGCTTAAGGCGGGTTAATAGAAAATATTAAAATGAATTTTTTTGAAAAAAAAACTTGCGTTCAGTCAAAAATTGTGTTCTAATGTTCACCATGCAATATACCAAGACTAAAAATAACCACGGAAAAACACCAATGTACGCGAACAATGATTTCGGGATCTTGATCCCGCCGCCTTTCAAAAGCTTCCGGGCCATGATCGGGCTGCTTCGGACCGGTCTTTGCGGCCACACGCCCGGGCCGACTGAAAATCGGTTTCTTAAAACGCCCAAGCGGGACAACCCGCCTCATACCATGCGAAAGAGTTCCATAATCTTGCTTGGCCTTCTCCTGGCTGGCTCGGTCGCAGGGGCCGCCGAACCGGCCTTGATCCAGCGATTCATCGCCGTGGACAACGTCTGCTCCTGGCCGAATCTCACGCTGCTGGACGATGGAACGATTGTGGCGATCATTCACAACCGGCCCAGCCATGGTCAGATGGAGGGCGATGTGGAATGCTGGGCCAGCAAGGACGGCGCATTGTGGGAAAAACGCGGGCATCCCGCGCCCAACGACCCCAACACGGTTCGCATGAATGTCGCCGCCGGGCTTGCGGGCAATGGCGACCTGGTCGTCCTCTGCTCCGGCTGGACCAATGAGAAGCAACCGGAACGACCCAAGCAAAGGGCATTTCGCGACGGCGTTATCAGCGTCTGGGTTTGCCGCTCCAGCGACGGTGGGCACACCTGGACACAGCGCAAACAAAAGGAGTTTCCGGATAACAAGCCGGGCTGGACGCCGTTTATCCCCTATGGCGACATCGTCCCGACGGAGGATGGGTCCGTCCTCGCCTCCTGCTATGCCGGTAAGCTGAAAGAACCCGCCAAATCCTACAAAACCGATGGCTGGGAATCCTCCTTCTTTCGCAGCAAGGACGATGGCCGGACCTGGAAAAGAATTTCCGTCATCGGCCCGAAGCACAACGAGACCTCGATTCTGCATCTGGGTGGAAAACGCTGGCTGGCAGCCAATCGCCTTGACGCCATCGATTTGTTCCACTCCGAGGACGACGGCCTCACTTGGCAGGGACCGCAACAGGTGACGGCGGAAGACGAAATTCCCGGCCACCTGCTTCGGCTAAAAGATGGACGCCTCCTGCTCAGTTACGGCAACCGAGTTGACCCCGGCCAATACGGGGTCCTCGCCCGGCTCAGCGCGGATGAGGGCAAGACCTGGGGCGAGCCAATCCGATTGATTCACTCGATCGAGCGCGACTGCGGCTATCCCAGCAGTGTGCAGCGCCCGGACGGCCGGATTGTGACGGCCTATTACTCGAAAAGCGTCGAAAGCCACAACCGCTATCATACGGGCGTCGCCATCTGGGACGCACCGGCAAAATAGACCCCATTGTTGATTCTATTCAGCGTTAACAAAGATTAAACGACACTCCCCGCATGGCAAACGTTATCAACAGCTTCAATCGCCGCATCGATCTCCTCCTCGGTGTTGAAGAAGTGAATCGCGAGCCGGAGATCGCCCTCCCGCCGCACCGGCGAAGTCAGAATCTTCGGGTCTCCGCTCAGGTGTTTATAAACCGTCAGCGCATCACAAGCTTCCGGCAGTCGCATGACAAAGACACCCGACCGATCCTCCTCGACCGCAGGAGACGAAAGGGTTAGTTGGTTTGATTGCCCGATCCGGTCTATCGCGTAGGCAACCAGATACTGAATGCGCTTATGAACACGCTCCAGCCCAAACTCCTGTATCCAGGAAACGGCACGCCGAAATCCCGCAAAGTCGGAAAGGGCACGGGTGCCGAACTCGTATCGCGCCGCCGATGGCAGGAGGGTGTAAGAGCCCTCATAGTCCATGTCCGCATGACTGTGGGCGCCTGCCCAGGAGAGCTGAACCCGGTCGAGCATATCCTCCCGCACGAAGAAAGCGCCTGTGCCCTTCGGGCCGAGTAGCCATTTATGTCCGCAAGTGCTGTAGCAGTCACACCCCAGGTCATTGAAGTTTACCGGGACACAACCAGGCCCCTGGGCGCCGTCCAGGTGGTAGAGAATGTCCTTCGCGCGAAGTATCCGGGCAAGATCGGCGGATTCCTCTGTCCGGACGCGCCGGCCGTTGTTCCGCGACACATGACTGATACTGACCATCCGGGTGCGTGCCGAAAGCGCATCGCGGACCTCGTCCAAAAGCGAGGTTCCGGTATCCAGATTGATTACCCGAATGACCAGCCCGTATCGATCGCGGAGCAGGTACCAGGGTATAATATTGGACGGGTGCTCCTGATTGCTTATGATGACCTCGTCACCCTTGGCCCAGTTCAAGGACCACGCTGCAATGCTGATGCCCTCTGACGTACTATGCGTAAGGGCGACTCCTGTAGGCCCCACGTGAAACGTCTCAGCGAGGTAAGACCGAAGATCTGGCTCGATCTCGCCCATCGGATTATTGAACCGCGGATCAGCCGGGCCGCGGTTCTGGAATGCCAGGCGCTCGGCGATCTCGTCGATGACTGGCTGGGGAGATGGGCCATATGCCCCGGTCTGGAAGTAAGTGCTTTCCTTGGTAACGGGCAACTGGCTCCGCGCACGGGCTATCCAGTCCTCCAGCGGGCGCGTCTCCTGACTTCCGTTGGCCATCCGTGCCAGCAACCCCACCGGCATGACAGTTGCCGCGAAAAGCGAGCGCGTCACAAAATCACGACGCGTTAAGCCGCCCTCATCCATTTCAGACTCCATTTGCACCGTCCAACATAACGTAGGCGGCGTCTACGCTGCCCGTGATTGGGAACCATGAAATTCTTACGAAGTTTAGCAAGCAATTATGTAATTCCCTGAGAGTGAAAACGAGAATCTAATATTCTCACTTTTCGATGGGGGCGGCGATGAGGTTGCCGTATTCGGTCCAGCTCCCGTCGTAATTTTTCACGTCTTCGAATCCGAGGAGATACTTGAGGACGAACCACGTGTGGCTGGAGCGTTCGCCGATCCGGCAATAGGCGATGGTCGGCTTTTGAGGACTGATGCCGTTCTGGTCGATGTAGATGCTCTTTAGGTCGTCCGCCGACTTGAACCTCCCGTCCTCCGCCACTGCAGTCAGCCAGGGGATGCTGGCCGCTCCGGGGACATGGCCGCCGCGTTGGGCAGTCTCACTCATTCCCGGTGGAGCGATGACCTTTCCCGTGTATTCATCCGGGCTGCGCACATCGACCAAAAAATGGCTGCTTCCAGCCGAAGCCTGTAATACCTCGGGCAAGAGCGCCCGCAAGCTGGTGTCCGGCTCGGACGCCTGGTATTGCGTCGGCGTGACGGAGGGCTTGTCCACGACGAGTTCCTTATCCTCTTCGTTGAGCCATTTCTGGCGGCCTCCGTCCATCAGGCGCACATCTTCATGGCCGTACATCTTGAACAACCAGAACCCATAGGCTGCGAACCAGTTGTTGTTGTCACCAAAAAGGATGACAGTGTCGTCGCGCGAGACGCCACTGGCGCCAAGCAGTTCCTCGAACTCGCATTTACTGATAATATCCCGGCGGACCTGGTCCTGCAATTGCGTTTGCCAGTTGAAGCCGATGGCGTCGGGGATGTGACCGGCATCATAGGCCTGGGTATCGACATCGATTTCGATGAGTTTGAGGCCGGGGTCGTTGCGGCGTTGGTTGACCCAATCTGTGCTTACGAGTACTTCGGGGTGGGCAAAATCAGTCATTGGTATTTCAATAATTTATGGTGAAGGTTGATTTTTTTTATCGTCAGGGTGGAGATGTGTTCTCTGCCAGAACAGGAATGTGTTTGGCCATATTGGCGGTGTATTTGAAAATGTTATCGGGAAATATCATGACACCCACGCCTTCCTTTTCGGTTTCGATCACCTGCCGGGCGCCCTCGTAGATCAAGCCGCAGCTCGGTCCGGCGGTAAGGCCCTCCTTTTGGCAGAGTTCGAGCGCCCGAGTGTAGGCCAGTTCATAATCGATCTCCATGATTTGGTCGATAAGTGTCTCGTCAAAAAGCTTTGTCGCCTCAAGCTGGCTGACATTGCGCAAACCCGGCACATCGTGACCCTCGGTCGGCTGCACCGCAATAATCTTGATATGCGGATTCTTATCCCGCAGAAACCGGGCCACACCGCTGACCGTGCCACAGGTGCCCAAAGAGAGAAAGACGTGGGTTACCGTTCCATCCGTCTGACGCCATATCTCCGGTCCGGTAGTGTGAAAATGGGCCAGAACATTCTGCTCGTTTTCGTATTGATTGGGCATAACATAACGATGCTTTTCGGCTTTGGCCCGGGTCTTGGCCAGATTAATGGAACCGTCTCCCAGGCCCGGGGCCGGACAGAGGGCATCGTTAATTACATCGAGTTCAGCCCCGGCGATCTTCAGCAGGATCTTCTTTTCCAGAGGGATCTTGTTCGGCACGACCGCCCGCATGGAGTAACCGCGCGTCCGGGCCATCATGGCCAGGCTGAAACCGGTATTGCCCGAGGTCGGCTCGACCAATCCCCGCTCACTGCTGACTTCGCCCTGTTCCTCCAGTTGCCGCAGCATTTGCCAGGCCGGCCGATCCTTGACCGAGCCGAAAGGATTCATCCATTCGAGCTTGGCCAAAAGTATAAATCCAGCGCTGGGGTTCATCCGGTTGATTCGCACCATGGGAGAAGGGTTCTCCTCCGAAGGCAGCATTTCGAAGATGTCGTTATAGACCTTCTTGCCCTGATCGATGGACGGATGTGTTATCGAAGCGTTCACAGTTTGCGCCAATGTCTCGCTCTTTTAGATTTTCCTGGTCATCGAGGAAGTTCGAAAATCTTGGATAAACAATCGGAAAAAAATGTCAACAAGGCATTGTCACATCCCGCGTCATAAGCAGACAAGACCGTTTTAAAGACGTTCCACCTTGAGCCGGATAAATATCGCTGTTTCGCTGCCTGTAAGGGTAATGGTTGCCTCAATGGTCTCTGTCTCCATATCCGAGCTAGTTACGACCGGATTGATGTCGGTGGTAACCCAGGTGACAAGATCTTCGGACCATTCGACACCGCCCACAGCATCCGGAGTCGCCAACGCTCTTTGGTAGGTAACAAGGATCGTATTTCCAATCACTTCCACCGTGATCTTCCCAGCCTCGTCGTTGAGGGTTGGATTCAGCCCCATAAAGTATTCAACCAGATTGGATAGGTTGTCGCCGTCCGGGTTGGCCAAGTCGCCCCAAACGGTGGCTTCTTTTGCTGGAAAGTTGACATCCGTGCCAAAGAATAAGCTTCGCCAATTCTCGATG
The DNA here is from genome assembly GCA_021772535.1 of Opitutales bacterium. GTDB lineage: Bacteria > Verrucomicrobiota > Verrucomicrobiia > Opitutales > UBA2987 > JAJFLU01. Next base: position 5,422 of record JAJFLV010000156.1, read on the forward strand.
CTATTCACCGCTTCATTAATCGTGACAGTAAAGGTTGATTCGACAAATAACGTCCCTGAATCAGTCGCCCGGATAGTAATATCTGCCGTCCCCGGAATATTTGGCGCGTAAACCAAAGTCAAGGTTCCGCTGGAAATGAGAACAGGATCAGTTGTAAAAAGACCAGGAGCGGTATTCCCTTCAACCGTATAGGTCAAACCGGCAGGCCCATCCTCTGCATCATCAAAGAAAGTGTCCAAATTAATGACCGTATCCGCTGAATTCTCCTCCACCTCGACATTGGGCAATCCCGAACCAACGGTGGTCGGTTGATCATTTTGCGGATTAATACTGATCGATACCGTTCCGCTGTCGGTGAAAACACCGTCGCTGACAACATAAGCAAAACTATCGGTAAAGTTCTCACTACCGTCGTGTTGATAGGTAAAGGTGCCATCAGTATCAAAAGTTAGATCTCCGAATTCCGGCAGAATAGGTATAGGGACCCCGCCTCCTGAGCCAACCAGGCCGGTCAGGAGCAAAGTTTCCTTCGGCAGGTCCAGATCCATATCATTGGCCAGCAAGCTGGTCACGCCCCCGTTGACGGTCGTGGCAATACCGCCCTCAGAAATGGTAGAAAAATCGTCACCAGCCACCGGTGCGTTGTCATTAACCGGTTCAATGGTTATGCTGACTGTTGCTGTGGCAGTGAAAATTCCATCGGTTATTTCGTAATCAAAGCTGTCGCTCAAGCCCTCAGGACTGGAATCGTCATGCTGATAGAGAAAGGTTCCGTCACTGGACATGGTCACCGAGGAGCCATTGGCCGTAGCAAAGGTTCCGATAGTGGTCACTATCAATGGGTCGCTGGGAATATCACCGTCTACGTCGTTATCCAATACACTTGTAGCTCCGTTATCGAGCAAGGATACCGGCGCCCCTTCCAATACGGTGGCGCTGTCGTCATTGGCCACCGGAGGGGCATCGCTCAATGGATCGATGGTAATCGTTACCAATGCCGTGTCAATGGCGCCATTCTCATCCTTTACCTCATAGATAAAGCTGTCCGTAAAAACCTCGTCCCCGTCATGGGAATAGATGAAGGTGCCGTCCGGGATCAAAGTAAGAACTCCAAATCCGGGTTCACTAACGGGAGTGGTGTTTACGGTCAGCAAATCGATTGGCAGGTCCTCATCAGTGTCATTGGCCAACAGGCTGTTCGCTCCGCCTGCAAGTTCCGTGGCCATGCCTCCCTCTGTTACAAAAATGCTGTCATTTCCGGCCTGAGGCGCATTCTCATTTTCCGGTGTAATGGAAATTGTGACAGTCCCGAAGTCCGTAAAAACCCCGTCGCTGACAACATAAGCGAAACTATCGGTAAAGTTCTCACTACCGTCGTGTTGGTAGGTAAAGGTGCCATCAGTATCAAAAGTTAGATCTCCGAATTCCGGCAGAATAGGTATAGGAACCCCTCCTCCTGAGCCAGTCAGGCCAATCAACTGTAAAGTATCCTTCGGCAAGTCAAAATCCATATCGTTGGCCAGCAGGCTGGTCACACCGCCGTTGACGGTCGTGGCAATGCCGCCCTCGGAAATAGTGGCGAAGTCATCGCCGGCCATCGGCGGATTATCGTTCACCGGCGTTATGGATATTGAAACCAGGGCGGTATCGGAAGCTCCCTCTTCATCAAGCACCTCATAAACAAAGTTATCCGTAAATTCTTCATCGCCGTTATGTGTGTAAAGGAAAGTTCCGCCAGGGTCTAAAGAGACCGAACCGAAGGACGGACCACTCACTGGGGTAATACTCACCGTCAATGTATCATTGGGCAGGTCCAGATCGTCATCGTTGGCCAGCAAGTTGTCGATCCCCCCAACGAGGGTCGCTGCAAAATCATCTTCGAGGACGGATATTGCGTCGTCGTCTGCTACCGGGGAATTATCATTTATGGGTTTGATATCAATCGAAACCAGAGCTGTTGCCGTGGCTCCCTCTGCATCACTTACTTCATAAACGAAACTGTCGGTCAGATTCTCGCTGTCATTATGAGTGTAGCTGAAAGTGCCATCCGGATTTAAGGTAAAGGAACCAGCAAAGAAAGGACCGCTGACCGGTGT
>JAJFLV010000157.1 GCA_021772535.1 Opitutales bacterium
GCATCCGCATCGGCAAAAGTGAAACCGTCCAGAGGCACATGCCTGCCGTCGAGCAGCTCTACCTTTACTTCGCAGGGACCGGCTCCCCACTGCTGAAGCGCGGCTCGCATGTTCAAATAGAGAGATTCACCGGAAAATGTGACCGTGCGGGTTGTAACCACACTATAGTCAAGCCGGGCGCCCTCAATCGAAACAAATCCGTCAAGCGGGAGCTTAGCCAGGCCGATCCCAGCCGTTGCTGCGTCACCAAGCGCCAGCAACTGCTCCGGAGAACGCCAGTTTGTTCCATAGTAGAAACAAAACACCTCGTCGCCATGTACGATGGGTTGGCTCGCGTAGAGTGACACCGAGTCGAAATCGCCGTTGTCTCCGCGATGAATGATGGGCTCGCGGTAATCGCGATTGTAGTGGATGCTGTCGCGGCTGAATACAAACTCGGGATGGTGAGTTGTGTTTGTAGTAGAAAATATCCAGAGGAATCCAATATTCCAATTTTCGTAGGGTATGGTGAAGAGGTAATAAAATTCCGTATCCGGATAATCCAGATCATCCGCCACAATGAGTGTCTCGGGCTCCGACCAGTGAATCATGTCAGCGCTTTCCGAACGGCCGATCGATCGGCGCGCATGGTCGGAGTGCATATGGAGATTATTCTCCATGTGCACGGCGTAGGTTTCTCGAATCGGATCCCATCCGGAGAAATTCGTCGGCCCCCAACGGCCCTTTCTCTCCCCAATATCAATTACCGGATTGTTTTCGTATTCGGTCCATTCATAACCGTTGTAAGAATACAAATAGGAATAAGTCATCCCAATATTGTTGAACGATCCTTTACGGGTCATCCCTTTGTAGCGGCGTTTCGGATCGGGATCATGCAGGTCTTGAAATACATAGGCGCATTGATTTTCTTCCGGCACGATATTATTCGCGGTGGATCCCTCGTATTCATACAATCCCAGATTCGGCTTTTCCCAGTAAATGCCATCATCGGAAAACGCTTCGCATACCAGGATGGGGTCATCCTCTCCCTCACCCCGCACAATCAGCTCCCCTTTGTCGTTCCGTCCATCAATATAAAAAATCCGCGTAGTATAGCGCATGCGGAACTTACCCAGACGTTGATCAAAGAAAATCCATCGCAGCCGGATATCCGGCCCTTCCCACGGCTTGTCGCGTTTGATGATCGGGTTGGAAGGCTCTTTCACCGCTGGATTCAATCGGCGTCGTGTATTTTCCATGGTTTCGACAATTTGGTCATCAAAGAAAAACTGCCGTTGCGAGCCGATATCACGCAGCCCGCCGACCAGCGAAGAAGTCATCGTCGTTAGAGCAGAAACGAAAAAAATGATAAAAACGCGCATGATGATTTAGACGCTCTCTGAGAGGGTAGAGGAGGAGAAACGATGCTGAATGCTGGATGTCATGGAATGGCCGCAGAAAATTTAGCTGATCCTATTTATAGCCATGGATATGAACAGGTAAAATGATTTATTACAGGTTAATTACTTCACTATCGATAATTTCAAACATGTGGCCAGGTTTTAGTCTCTCAATAAGGTAATTTTGCCGCCAGTGACGGAATACGATTCCACTCCAGGGTCCGGATTGAACTGCTCAAGCCGTTCGATAAGATCGGCGTCGTGGATCATGATTCAACGGATTACACGAACGCACTGTCCTTGAGTTGAGCGATGATAGTCAATATATCTTCGAGGCGTCCGGCTTCAATCCGATCTACCGGACGCTGGCCAGAAAGTTGTTTATGATGGGAAAACAACCATAATTTTGCTTCCTGCGGGGAATATAGTTCGGCCAGCTCTCCGACCAACCATTCCAGTTGCAGCAAAACCTCCAATGAAGCCTTTTTCGGCTCGGAATGGCCGTTCCGCCAACGGGACACCGTTTCCGGCGTTGTTTTAAGCAGTTGAGCGATTTCCACACCACGAAGCCCGCTTTTCTCCTGAATTGTATCCAGCCTCGTTGCTATCGGATTCATTGATATATTATATTGACGTAAATATTGATATAACCATTGATATAATGGTTGATAAAGCTTAAATTTAGCCCGAGTTACTCACCGCTCCAAGGCCGGGGAAGATTGAGGTGGACTGGGTTTGTTGGGCACGGGATTCTCTTTTTTTTGTTGTTGATTGGATAGTGTGTCAGGCGGCTTGTTTTGGTAAAGGGTTTCAGGTGTCAGGGAATCAGAAATGGGGATGCTGGATGTAGGGCAGGAGAAAAGATGTCGCCCTATGATATTGGGGTTATTTCCATTGAAAAATTATCCAGTTTTCACAATATCCCAGGCCTGATCCTTTGACTTCTTATTGCACTTCTGCGGAGGTTCTGTCCACCGGTTGAGGACAATCCTGAGGCCAAAAATTTATTCATAAGGCTAAAATCAAGAATCATGACATGACCCCTTCTTTTACTTCTTCTTTTACCCTTTTGAATTTCGGGAACCCGATTAGTCAATTCTCGCTAGCCATTCATCTTTAGCGTCATTGAATGGCTCACATGTGTACCCGTATGACCTAAGAAAGTCGATTGCTGCACCTTCTTGAATTCCAAGCCTTTCCATACGCACCCTGTTTTGTTCGAAGTAAATCCTATGAATTTTCTTGTCAGCTAGAAGGGCTTCACAACCTTTAATGACGAGTGTGTCGGCACCTTCAACGTCAATTTTCATAACTTCAATTTCATCGTTTATCACGTTATCAATTCGGATCATATCTACCTTTATAGAAATAGTGCCATCTATTCCCGAGTTAATTCCTCCCCAACCGGTTTGGGTTTCGGGCCCAAGGTCGAATGTTACTTCTTTGTTTGCGTCGCCTGCCGCTGAACGAAATAAGGTTACTTTAGATTCTACGCGGTTTTCTACCAAATTCTTATTGATTATTTCTTGATTACGTGGTGAGGCTTCTACTGCAATTGCATGATTCTCTTCATTACCGTAGAGCCATAGCAAGGTGAAGTAGCCCAAATTAGCACCCACATCAACAAAAAGACCACCGGATTTCGATAATTTACTTATCTCTTTACTCAATTTATATTCGTAGAATCCGTTTAAGGCAATCTGACCCGATATGACATCTCCTACAACTAAATCGTACATTTTATAATCAGGTGCTAAAAGCAAATTAGCTTTGTGGAAAAGCTCTTTGTATAGACTTTGACGATTATTGAATAATTTGTAGAAAATTCTTTCCTTTAATGAATCTGGAAGGAATTTAAGAATAGGTCTAGGGTTCACAATTATTTGACTAGCGATTATTTTACCTACTCGAGAATTTCCATATGATCATTCATCTGCGAATTTGAGATAGGTTCTACTTTCCAATATTCCGACCCAATTTTCGGCTTTCAATGTAATTTGGCAATTGTTTTCCTTGGTTATTTGATGATTTTCCCTTTGCTCGGTAAAATCATGGAAAGGTCTTTCCTTCTGTTGTGTTGGAGGTTCCCACAGCACTGGTTCCTTGTTTATCGGAAAATCCTCTTCGTCAACTCGCATCGGATGCGAGTAGCAATCATACCTGGCACGATGGAATACCTTTGCTTCGGATTATGCGAGTTTCCCACGTAGAGACTCAGCCCTCAGTACCCAGTGTTTCAATTTTACGGGAAAGACCAACCAGCAAATGAAATTGTCTAGAACCCGGGAGCAGGATAAAAAGAAGAGCTGAATCCGTTCAGGGTAAACTGATTCTTGACTGATGGTGGTATGTGGGTTAAATTTATATGATATGCCACGAAATATGCGAACCGAGACCGACGAAAGCAATTTGGTTGAGCGGATACTGGGAGGGGACAATCCTGAGGCCAAAAAATTATTCATAAAGCTAAAATCAAGAATCATGACATGACCCCTTCTTT
>JAJFLV010000158.1 GCA_021772535.1 Opitutales bacterium
CTTGAAGCTGCCGTAAAGTGGTTCCAGGAAAATACCCGTTAGCAACGAGGATTATTCGGATTTTTGGTAAACGACCATCTCCTCGTCCAAATAGCGAAAATATTGGCGATTGCTTTCAGATTCCGCAATGAATCGCATCCAGCCCTGGCCATCAAAAAAGTAAAGGTCGGGGAAATGGGTTTCCACGGTAAATAACCAGTCGGACACTACTGGATCGTAAAGAAAAATTCCTTCGGGAGTGGAATCAGGAAAAAAATAATTGAAACCGAAATCCTCGTGAAAAATCCAGGGGAAAAAGGAGATGTTGTAAAATCCGAACCAGGGTGAAAATATCCAGTCGACGGTATTGGGCAAGCGGTTGTGGCTGCCTTGCAGCGGGTCCTCCAGAATAAAGGAAAATTGATCGTAGTGGGCCGTCCTCCAGGGGTTTTCCCCGATCGATTCGAGATATGGGGAAATGGTTTTCACCTGAATTCTGCCGCCAGGTGTGAACTCGATCAGGCGTATCCAGCCACCCCCACCGTTTCCCCCCACATGCTGGGCATTAAAGAGCATTTGATGCACAAAATTGCCATTGTCTCCGATACTGGTTAAAAAACTGGCGCCCGTTCTTTCCGAACCAAGGCTGGCCCGGGCCGTATGGCCATTAAAGGTCAATTTGAAATTCGCATGCAGTTTGACCAGTTTGTCCCAGAGTTCCTGCCCATCATTGACACCGCCGGGAAGGGAGTCTGTACGGTAGGAATGCGGGTTTCCCGATTGATCATCATCCCCAAACACTGCCCAGTTGTGCCGCTGATTCTCCGACCAGAGGTAGGAATGGGTGACTAACACGGCCATATGTTCTTTGTATTGCTCCTGGCCGACAATTGAGTTGGCCCATTCGACGGTTTCGTCCCGTGGTCCCCATTCCAGGGAGAAAATGAGGAATTTTTTCCCGTCCGGGGCGGTGAAATCATAATAAGCGTTTTGCAGTTCGCCGGGCACTTTCAAACCAGCCAATATCCCGCCCTGATCGGTATCGTTGAGCGGATTGTCGACGGGGGTGAAGTATTCGTTCAATAAGGTGTCGCGAGTCGACGCGTTGCCTCCAGGTCCATAATCGTGATTGCCGGTTGCCAGAACGTAGGGAATGTGGCCATCGAGAATTGAAAGTGCACTTTTGGCACGCATCCACTGGATACCCCCGTCATCGTCGTTGTCATCGGTAATATCCCCCTCTTGCAGGGCAAGGACGATGTTACGCTCGGTTTTATGGTCCCTGATCCACTCCATCATATTGGTCAATACCTGGATAAAGACGGCATCCTGGGTGTATTTCTGGATATCGGGAATGATCACCAAGGTCCAGGTTCCAGGCACGAAGGCTGGGGTTTCAACCGGTGGCGGCGCTTCGGAAACCTGGTCGATGTCCAGCGGAGTGGCATCTCCGGAATACAGGGCGGCAACCTGTGAACTGGTCAGGGCTTGATCAAATACGGCAAAGTCGTCAATAAAACCGTCCCAGTCCCGGGTGCCGTTGCCCAACCTGTGATTGCCAATATTTAACCTGGCCGTGGGTTTCAGGTCCGGCACGTCGGAAGCCAACGGAGAGGCATCGCGCAATCGGCCATCGTGGTAGTATTTTATTATCCGGTCCGTCCGGTTCCAGACCATGGCCACGTGATGCCATTGCCCGTCATTGACAATGGGACCGTCATCATTGTTCAGGTTTCCGCCAGAGGCCAGTTCGTAAAACCATTCGGCATCGCGCCGGTCATTGTTCAGCCGCAGTCCAAAGGAAGCGGAAAAAGAAGGCACGGTTTCCCAAATAGAATTTCGGGAGTCCGAACCGGTGGGAGTGATGTCTTCATATTTATACCAGGCAACAATGGTGAAAACCTGGGCTCCGTCCGGAAAGACTTCATTGTCAATGATGACATAATTACGGTTTCCGCTTCCCGGCCCGTTATCCAGTTTCAGGCCACCCGCGCCACGGACATACTCACCATCTTGGTTTGTGATGCTAGTGAACGGCTCTCCTATTGGAATGCCCTGGTAAAGATCATTATTTACCTCGCTGGAGTAATCGCTGTCGAAAGTCCACCAGGCGGTCAACGAGGCTTCCAGAGATGCTTTTAAAAATAAAATGCAAAGCGCCAGGAAGAAAATTCTTAACTCAGGCTTCGATATTCTTGTTCCAATCATTAATTACCAGATACACCCATTTTTTGATTTAGGAAACTATTTTTCCAATTTTGTAATACAGGAGTGGATTACGGGTGTTGCCTTCCGGCCAGGAAAGATAAAAGATCGAATCTCAACAAACGTAATAATAATGAAACCGAAAGCCCTACCGAACATTCTTGTCATCATGGCGGACGACCATGCCCAATGGGCGGCGCATTGCTATGGCAACTCGGAGCTGAGAACGCCGAATATGGACTTTTTGGCGGAGAGCGGTTTGCTCATGCAAAACGCTTTTACGCCCTGCCCGGTTTGTTCGCCGGCAAGGGCCTGTTTTTTTACCGGGCGTTTGCCTTCCCAACACGGGATTCACGATTTTCTGGCCAGCACCGAGGATTATAATCACGGCTGGATGGAGGGTGAAACGACCCTGCCAATGCTGCTCCAGGAAAATGGCTACCAAACCGGATTCGTCGGCAAATGGCATTGCACCACGAGCAGTACCCCGCCACAACCCGGTTTCGACCATTGGGTCAGCTACGGCGAAAGTAAAAAGAATGGATGGAGAAACCAGTATCTTCACCAGGGACCGACGGACATTTCAGAGCAGGGGGAAGAAAAGGAGATTATGGGTTACCAAACCCGTTACTTCAACAGGCAAGCCGTCCGTTTCCTGCGAGAGCGGAATCGGGCCCAGCCCTTCTTCCTGTTCGTAGGCCCCACGGATACCCATTTTCCGTTCGAAGGCCACCCCCGACGACTGGCTGAGCATTATCGTAATGCTAATTTTTGGGATATTCCCGAAAAAGAAACCTCCCACCTCAAACCTTCAAGTCATATTTCACCCTTTAGTGGAACTACAGAGGAAGCGCTGGCACAATATTATGCGGCCGTCGGCATGCTGGACGATCAAATAGGCGTCCTCCTCGATGAGCTGAATGGACAGGGTGACCTCGATAACACCCTGGTTGTCTATACGGCCGACCACGGCCACATGAATGGGCACCACGGACATTATGGCAAAGGCAACGCCACCATGCCACAGAATTTTTACGAGGAGTCCATACGGGTGCCCTGCCTCATGCGCTGGCCGGGAAAACTTCCCGCCAAACGGCAGCCCTCCATGTCATTCGACCACTGCGATCTTTTTCAAACCATCCTCGATGCTGCCCAAGTAAAGCTGTCACCCGATATCAAGAAAAAGATAAACAGCCCAGGCCAAAGCCTTCTGCCTTACCTAAATGACAGCGAAACAGGTTGGCGGGCCTACCAATTTTGCGAATACGGCAACGCCCGCATGGTATCCAATAGCAAATTCAAGTTAGTGCGTCGATATGCCCCCCATGCTGGCACCTATCCCGATGAATTCTTCAGCCTGTCCAAGGATGCAAGGGAATCCGTAAATCTGATTAATGATCCACTTTGGCAGGATGAGATCGCCCGAATGGGAAACCTGCTGGAAGAACATTTCAAACGTTACGAAAGGCCCGAACGCTCGGCTAAGACGATTCTCTCCCAGCCGCCCTGCAACTCGAGCGAACTCTGGCGTAAAGCCTGATGTCCGCACCGTGGCGGATTTATGGGTCTACGGCGGCAATTAGAGCCTTGATGTAACCGGCGGACCAGGCGCGGCCCCGATGGCACCAGTCAGTGTCGTCAACCATGTGGGGCACATGATCGGGGAGGATGAAGCCGTTAAAACCCACCTTCTTCAATACGCGGATGGTTTGCACCGGGTCGCAATTGCCGTCGCCGAGGAAACATTCCGTAAAGTCCTCGGCCGAGCCAGCAACATCCCGCAGGTGGAAATAAAAAATCTTGCCACGCTGGCCAAACCATCGAATGGCTTCGAGAACTCCATCGCCTCCGCGCATTTCCGACCAGCATCCATGGCAAAAGTTCAAACCATGCATCGGGCTATCAAATTTTTCCATGGACCGTTTGAAATTTTCAAAGTTTCGAAAGAGTCGGGCCACGCCACCCAATGCAGAAACCGGAGGGTCGTCCGGATGCAAGGCCAGACGAACACCCGACTCTTCACAGACCGGTAGAATGCGTTCCAGGTACCAGCAGTAGTTTTCCCACATTTCCTCCTCAGAGTAAGTTCGGTCGATTTCGACGCGCTCCCACATGACGAATTTGGCTTGATCTTCGGGCGCCGCCGCCTGAACTTTTTTGAGATTGAACGCGGTGGACAAGGCGCCCCCTCGAACGGGTGTCTTTCGCGAGGTCCGCCAAACTCCGGTGGGGGCAAAACTGTAACCGAGAATCGGAATACCCGCACGGCCGAGGTTGCCAATTGTTTTTACCATGTTGTCGAGCTGCTTTTCGCGGCCCGGCTTGCCCAGAAGAATTTTATCAACGAAGGAAGGGGGCACATTTTCGATGGCCATGAGCCGCAAACCGGCTTCTTGTCCTTGTTTTACGAGCAGGGCCAAATCCTCGTATTCCCAGTATTCCGGGCCGGGGAGCAAGGGAGTGTTCATCTGAAAATCATCGGCCCCGCATTGTTTGATAAATTGCAGCCGCTTCGGGGTAATTTCTTGAAACTGGCCCATGGCAATACGCATGGGAAGTTCGTCCAGATTAATCATTGGATCCACGTCAAACCTTTCATTGGCGTATTTTCAATGTAAATCCATCGTTTCTGCCCGCAATAATGACCTGGGGACGATTTTTTGAATTTTTTATGAATAAACGAGGAAAAAGGACACACTAACCTGCATGAAAACATTGAAATGGAATATCCTTATTTTTTTACCCTTATTTTTCTCCTCATTATCTAGTGGCGATGTGCTGGAGTTGAATGATGGGCAAATTTTCGACGGTCTCTATCTGGGAGGAACGCGCAATACCATTCGCTTTCAGGCGGAGAGGCAAATGCATGTCTTTCCAATTTCCATGGTGCTTGCGCTCACTTTTACGGAGGAATTTTCCTCCTCGGCCGAACCGGTAAAAACCCAAAAAGAAACCGAAGTGAAGCCACCGGAAGCAGCTTCATCGGCTGCCGGAAAAGTTTTCGTTCCAGCCGGAACACAACTTTTCGTGCGTATGATGGACGATATCACCTCCAGGGATGCGGCCGGAATGCGATTCACGACTACGCTGGATACAGATCTGGTCGTCGACGGTCTGCTGGTTGCACCGGAGGGCGCCAGGATTTACGGTTTTGTGGAAGAGGCAAAAAATGCCGGAAACCTGGCAGGCCGGTCCATCCTTAGTCTCACTTTGACCGATATTGAAATCGAGAATCGTTTGCAGCCGATTTTAACCACCGAATACGTCGAGGAAGGGAGGAGTTCAACCGGGAATACCTTGGCAAAAATCGGCATAGGAGCAGCCATCGGCGGACTCATCGATGGGGGTGACGGAGCTAAAAAAGGGGCCGCCATTGGAACCGGTGTGGCCGCAATAACCAAAGGCGAAAGGCTCTACGTGCCCGAAGGAACCCTGCTCCAGTTCCACCTACTCGAACCTTTCCATGCGACTGCTTCCCCCTATCACCCCGAATAGGTTTGGAATTATTTAATCCCGAGCAGCCCGCCAGATTTTCAGGCATTTTTCAACCAAAGACGGCAACTCGGCTAGAGGCACTTGGTTGGGACCGTCAGAGATCGCTTTTTCCGGATCGGGATGAGTTTCGATAAAGAGACCATCGGCCCCGGCGGCAAGGGCCGCTTTGGCCAGGGGAAGAACGAATTCCCTTTGACCGGTGGTTGTCCCTCCACCAGCCCCTGGGAGCTGCACGCTGTGGGTGGCGTCGAATACCACTGGTCGACCGCAAACCTTCAAAAGCGAAAAGGAGCGCATGTCCACGACCAGATTCTGGTAGCCGAAGGTGGTTCCGCGCTCGGTTTGCCAGATTTCCTGTGCCCCGCTTTTCCTTAATTTCTCGACTACAAAAGGCATTTCGGCGGGTGAGAGGAATTGGCCTTTTTTAACATTAACGGCCCTTCCGGTTTCAGCCGCAGCCACCAACAGGTCGGTTTGCCGGCAGAGGAAGGCGGGGATCTGCAATACCTGGCAAACTTCCGCCGCGGAAGCCGCCTGGGCTGGTGTGTGGACATCAGTCAACAAAGGGAGCCCGGAGGTTCCGCCGATTTTCCTCAGAAGGGCCAGCCCCGCCTCCAATCCCGGACCGCGTGGGCTATCCAGTGAAGTGCGGTTGGCTTTGTCGTAAGAGGCCTTGAATATTACCTTGAGATCGGGATGAGAGGATTGCAAACCGACCAAAACCTCGGCCACCGGAAAGGAGATTTCTTCACTTTCAAGGGAACACGGTCCAGCGATAAGGAGAAGTTTATCCGGGCTATAAATCATTACGATTCAAGAATGAATGCGTCTTCCTACCGTCGATTTCTACGTTCGAGGGCGGCGGCGATGAAGCCTTCAAACAGTGGGTGGGCCTGGCGCGGTTTGGATTGAAATTCGGGATGGAATTGCACCCCGATAAACCAGGGATGGGCGGTGATTTCCATTATTTCCACCAGGTTTCGTTGCGGGTTGATCCCGGCGACCTTGAAGCCAGCCTCCTCGAATTGCTCCATATATTTGTTATTGAATTCAAACCTGTGGCGATGCCGTTCGTGTATCAGGTCTTTCCCGTAGGTCTTTTGTGTGCGGGTCCCCGGAACGAGCTGGCAATCATAGGAACCCAGCCGCATGGTGGCACCTTTTTCGGTCAGTTTTTTCTGGTCCTCCATGATGTCGATCACTCTTTCCACCGTCGCATCGTCGAATTCGGTGCTGTTGGCATCTTCAATGCCGAGAACATTTCTGGCATACTCGATGACGGCCACCTGCAACCCGAGACAAAGGCCAAAATACGGTAAGTCGGCTTCCCGGGCAATTTTTGCGGTCTCAATCTTTCCTTCAATCCCGCGACCCCCAAATCCACCCGGCACGCAAATGCCATCAAGTTCCAGCAAACGCTCACGCCCATTACCCTCTTCCAGGGCTTCGGAGTCAATGCGGTGGATGTTGACATGGCAATCGTTGGCAATTCCCCCATGGGTGAGGGATTCATAAACCGATTTATAGGCATCCTGCAGTTCGATGTATTTGCCCACCACTCCGATATCCACGCGGTGGGCCGGAAATTTCAAACGGCGGACTACCGTCTCCCAACCATTTTCCTCCGTTTTTTGGGTGTGCAGACCCAACATATCGTTGACCAAACCATCGAGATTTTCCTGTTGGAGCATGAGAGGCAGCTCATAGATGGAGGTTTCCACATCGAGTTCCTCAATAACCGCTTTCAAGTCCACGTTGCAGAAAAGACTCAGTTTTTGCCTTAGTTCCAGGTTGAGAGGTTTTTCTGTCCGGCAAACGAGAATATCCGGCTGGATGCCGATCTCGCGCAACTTGGCCACGCTCTGCTGGGAGGGCTTCGTTTTCAACTCACCCGCCGCCAACAGAAAAAGCACGAGGGTACAATGGATGAAGAGAACGTTTTCCTTGCCCGCCTCCAGACGGAATTGCCGCATCGCCTCGAGGAAGGGCAAACCCTCGATATCGCCCACCGTGCCGCCAATCTCCGTCACCAGCACATCGATATCCTTACTTGCGGAATAGAGATGGTTTTTAATTTCGTTGGTCACGTGAGGGATCACCTGAACGGTTTGGCCCAGATAGTCGCCCCGCCGCTCCCGGGTGATAAGCGACTCGTAAACCTGGCCCGAGGTGAGGTTGTTTTTCCGGGAAAGGTTGCCGGAGGTAAAACGCTCATAATGCCCCAGGTCCAGGTCGGTCTCGGCCCCATCGTCGAGGACATAGACCTCGCCGTGCTGAAAAGGATTCATCGTACCCGGATCGACGTTCAAATAGGGGTCAAACTTTTGCAGCATGACCCGCAATCCCCGCTGTTCCAGCAATGCCCCCAAGGCGGCTGTCGTCAACCCTTTGCCCAAGGAGGAAACAACTCCTCCGGTTATAAAAATATACTTCATAATATGCTTTTTGAAAATTCTAAATGAGTGGCAGGCGGCTCCAAGCAGTGGTCTCAACGCCAGAGCGGTCAAATCGACCAACCAGCGGCGAGTCCCGGCCAGTAGCCATTAAAAATCAACCCAGAAGGCGGTCAAGGCAATAGATGGAAAGAATTTCGCCAATTCGCTCTCTGTGACATCGCCCACGAAATGCTCCCATACCAGCCACCAATGACTACTGAGGTGGGCGGGGATTTACTTCACTCAATGGATGGAATGGAGGAGAAATTTGGCAAGGTCGAAGCTTGGAGGCGGTCTTTTTTTTTCTCAATCAGTTGAATTTTATTTTTGAACATTGACCCCATTTGAAAACGCCGTCAACCAATTTGGATATACTTCCAACGATCTGTTTTCTCCAAGGAGTAAATCTGTCAGGTAATAGAGACAACCGTATCTTACATGAGGCTTTACAAGGGTCCGGATCCGGATGAGACTAAGGTAGAAACGCGAATCCATGTTGCTGAAGCGAAAGGATACCGTCTCGAGCTCATTGAATCTCTAGTCGAAGGAAGAAGGTATTTCAATTTCACACATGTAGCAAATGAGAGAGCGAGATAACAGGTCTACTACAACAGTTGTCTTGAATGACTCGGTAATCGAGTCGCCAAAATTCTTCGGGCTTGGAGTTAATCAATTTATTCTGCGCTCAATTACCTGTGGGATGATTCTATCGGGTGCAATGTTGGAAGTATTTGCGCAACCAACTCGAACTTATGGCAACGCCCGAATGGCGGAAGGTAACCAAGGCGAACGAATCGAAACCCGTTGGACAGCAAAAGCAGAGCACATCTACGACGAGGGATTCATACAGGGTTTGAGAAAAGACCCCAAAGGCGGCGTCACTCTGTTTGACATGGATTTGATCGAAAACGACTCACCGGGGGCCGGGATGAGTGAGAAAGGAGTGTGGTTCGATACTATAGGAGGCGAACATCGCGCGAAAAAGATCCTCTCAATCGACGATCCTCGGGCAAAAAACGCGTGGCTCGTACTCTACGTCGTCAAGGCTGGGAAACATCCCCTGGAGTTCATCATCAACGACCGGAAACCGCAGCTTATTTCCATACCCGAATCAAATAGCACTGCATGGAGGTGGACCGAGTTTCCAGCAGCCTGGCTGCAGTCGGGGGAGAACACCATCGAACTCGCCTGTCCGGAAGCCCAAGGCAAGGATGAGGGCTGGTCTATTCTACTCGCCCGAGCTGATGAATTCGCAGACGGTGGGGGAGACCCTACCCTAGTTGGCCGGAGCTCCCTCAAATCCAACGACGGAGGACAGACGTGGCTGGAAAGTCCTTTTGGTCCGAATGAAGATACTCGAGCAGAATACACGGTCAGGTTCAGCCTCGACCGCTATATCAAAACGGGTTGGCTCACCAGCCCGGTCATCGACCTATGGAAAGAGGATGGCCGGACGGACCCTGTAGTCCCGCTACGCGAGCTTCTAAAGGTAAGGCTATCGGTGCAGGCCGATCTATCCTCAGGAACCGAAGTGAAATATTATCTTCGCCGTGGTCTTAGCACCAACCCGTGGGCCAGCAACTGGGAGCCCTACCAGCTCGTGGGTGACGGCCCTACGCTGAATCATGAAATCGAGACCCACGGACCCGGCGTGGTCCCGCGCTTCCGTTACCTGCAATTTCGCGCAGAATTAACGACAACGAACCCCTTGCACAGCCCTGTGATCAAGTCGGCAAATATCCGGACGGAACTCTCGGAACTTGTCGTTCGTCATCCGAATATTTTCGTAGTCGATGCCGTCAATCCAATAATCCAATATTCCTCGATCCCATGGGAATGGGAGGCGTGGGACAGGGAAGAATTTACCCGTTTGCGCGAATTGGAAAATCTAGACGAAGTCGTCGCTGGCAGCCGGACACAGTTCGACGCGCAGGTGAAGCTGATGAACTATGTTACGCGCCGGTGGGTAAACACCGATCCCGAACCCGGCTACCCGCCCTGGGACGCTCTCTCCATTCTCAACCATCTCGCCTCTGCCGGCGGCGGAGGCCAGTGCAGCCAGCTAAACAATGTGCTGGGTGGTTTTGCCATGGCCTATGGATGGCAGGCCCGCCTGGTTAATGTGATCGGCCACGAACCTGTCGAAGTTTGGAACGACGAATTCGGCAAGTGGGTGTTCCTGGATTCTGACTATGAAAACAATTACAACTATGACCCAGTGACAGGCGAGCCCCTGAGCCTTTTGGAACTGCATCAACGATACCTGGATTATTATTTCCCGGATCAACCGATTCATTGGATGAAAGACACTATCTATTGGGAGTCCGCCCGCGAAGGACAACCGGCACCGGTAGGGCGAGGTTCCTTGACCTGGCAGAAGGATACGCATTTCGCGGAGTATGGCGTCCCCACAGGATTCGCCAATGCTGCTGACATGCGTATGGTGCCACGCAATAATTGGTTTGAGAAACCGACCCCTCGCCCACTCAACCACGGCAGCAATACCCAATGGCCTTGGACTGGCTACATCACCTGGTATGACGAGCGGACGCCACCCAAACGTCAGTATGCGTGGTTCACGGATCGTCCGGCCGACATGTGGCCGGATTTAAATCTGGTTCATGTGGATATGACTCAAGGATTCGGCAACGATCGATTGTTTCTGCGGTTCGATACCTACACTCCAAACTTCAGCCATATCGAGATCGATGTGGACGACACCGGTTGGCGAAAAGTCGGCGAGCGTTGGACCTGGCTCCTTCAGTCCGGCCAAAACAAACTACGGGTTCGAGCGGTCAATCACCTGGGTTCAGCAGGCAGGCCTTCATCTTTTGTAATCAATCACGCCAACACGCCCTTCGCTGAGTAAGCAGAATGAAACTATCTCTGCATCAACATCAGCGAATTTAAGATAGGTTCCAGGAGAAAAGGTATCAAATGAATACGACTAAAAAAGAGACCGAAACCGCCATCCTGGTAAAAGTTAAGATGTACGTGTTGTTAGCGATGTGGATTGGAATGTGCGGTTTGGCTACAGAAGGTTGTGCCAAAGTTTCTCCTAAAATTCTACGTAGCGAATATCACAACTTGAATTGGTTACCCGGCGATTGCTCATACCATGGCGCCACGATGGGATCAAACGGCTCCGTATATTTTTCCGTGAGCACTCATGTGGCGGGAGCCTCTGCGCGCATGTTTGAGTTCAATCCGACCGACCGTGCAGTGCGACTTTTGTGTAAGCTTGAGGACGTGATTCCTCAGTCGGATGCAGTAACCCAAGGTAAGCTCCATGCGCCGATCACTGAGTGGAAAGGAGAACTCTACACCTGCACCCATACCGCTTGGTACTATGAAAATATGGAAGATCCGGTAACAGGCCGGATGCAAACGCCCTATCCGGGTGGATACGTGCTGGCGATCAAGACCGCGAACGGCACAGGGCGAGTGGTCGCGAAGGTGCTACACCAACAGCCGGTCACGGCAGCGGTAGGCAAGGAAAAAGTTTCGATGCTCGGCGAGGGTCTTATCACCAACGTATTTGATTCACAGCGAGAGGTGATGTACGTGGGCAGCTGGCCAAGTTCAATTCTCATGAAAGTGGACATCGCCACAGGGAAATCGGAGCGCCTGGCCCAGCTCCAGGAAAAGGGTGAAACCGTCGGTCTGAACGAAAAGGGTTTTGGCAAGGCCGTGCGCACATTGGCACTGGACGGATCGGGAAACTTATTTTGGTCCAATGCCAAAGGAGAGATCTGGAAATATGATCCAGAAACAGAACATTCGGCGACAATGAAAACACGGATGGAATCGGCGACACAAATTCCGTTGCCGAGTGGCAGACCGGATCTGAACATGTGGCGAACTATCGTATGGGATGATCATAGTCAGGCATTTTATGGGGTTCACTGGGGTACCTCATGGTTATTCAAATACGATCCGGCGGCTGACCTGATGGAGCCGTTGGGACCCTGGCGTTCCGACCATATGCGCGAAGCGGAGGCCAATACAGATTATGCGCAACTTGGGCTAACGATCGGTCCCGACCATCGGTTGTACGGATTCGTACATGCGCCACCCACAAAGGAAGGATTACTCGGATCGGTACACCTTCTAACCTATAGCATGGAGAAAAAGGCAATTACCGATCACGGCGAGATCCGAAGCGATGATGATAAGGCAATGATCTATGCAGAGTCGTGTGCAGTTAGCGCGAGCGGCGATGTTTATACCGTTGGCTGGACTGAGCCGCCGATTGAAATGCAGGCAGATTTGCGGGAGCTTCGGCGCCAAGGCCCGGGCGAGACAATCTATCATCCATACTTGATCTCACTGGTGCAGCTTCCAGCCAAAGAGTTGAAGATGAAATAGCTTACAACGCCTTCTTTATTTGTCGGTTCAGTTATCTATTCCACTCTAAAGAGATTATGGCCAATAAACTTCAGGTTCGCATAAACCTTCCCTGTTCCCTCGAATTTTCGATAAGGCTCTTCCCACAGGAATTTCAGAAGGGTCGATGTTGGGGAGGGTTGAGCGCAAAGAATAAACGTGCTGGGCACAGCCCGTTCCAGTGTGCCCGGCATGGGCCAGAACTAATCATATGAAAAGAGATGATCGGAGACAGTGACAGTAACCGTAGTGAAACGCAGAGCGACAGCCGCGAGGCCAAGCCGAAGGAAGCGTCAAGCAAAGGCACGAC
>JAJFLV010000159.1 GCA_021772535.1 Opitutales bacterium
ACCCTGTGCGCAAGGTAATTGGGGTTTTCCTCCACCAATGCATGTGCCTTGCCAATTGAATTTTCCACATCCTTATTGAGCAACAAGCTCAAGTAGGCGATATCGTTATTGATTGCCGGGTCATTGGGATAAATTTTCTCCATCCTGCCAACCACTCTCAGCATGGCCTCTGTGTTGCCCAACCCGCGCTCCAAAAGAACCAGTTTTTCAAGAGCTTCCCGTGTTGCCGAAGGAAAGGTAGCCAACCGTTCCAGAGCAGCCCGTGCATACTCGATTAAGTTCAATCGCGAAGCATAGTTGAACATAAACCATAGCTTCCCCGGCTCTCCAGCGGCAATCAGAAGGGCTTTCCCCCACTCGATGTCAGCCCTTGGAATTTGCCCGGTTGCTCTCAAGGTTCTCATTTTAAAAAGATGGATCAACGAAGTCTCGATGGGAATTCCAGGCCTGTCCAGAATACGGCCGATTTCCTCCCATCGATTCAGAACGGCCATGGCATCGAGCCAGACAAGAAAAAAATCCTTTCGGCTCAAGGCACTCTGCTCATCGACGATCTTCAGGGTTTGCTCGTAGTGACGTTTCCCATTGAGCCAGCGGGCAAATTCCACCCGTTTTTCCGGTTGTTCCAAATCAAGCTCTTTCTCAGCTCGCTGGATTATTTTGTCAGCCGCCGCTCCCGGCAGGGTCAACTCCAATTCCAGATGCAACAACTGCTCTTCCAGATGGGGATCGGGATGCTTTTCCAATAGCGCTATCAGGGATGGAGTGGTCTCCGGATTTCGTCCTGGAAAACGAACCAGATTCTTGATCGCAGAAAGCCCCAGATCATCCTCGCGCCGGGCCAGCTTCCATAGGTGATCGATCCCTGCCTGCCGAATCTCCGGCAGAGGGGAAAGCTGGCTCAACTGGACAAAATAGAGGTGTGCCTTGTTTGGAGCGTCCTCCATTTCCAGTAAACCGGAAGCAATTTCAATTGCCTTGTCCAACTGGTTTTGGCCCAGGTGAAATTGTGATTGCAGGTATCGATACTCGGGGTCGGCAGGAATTTCCTCTTCCAGAATCGCCAGATGCTCTTCCGCCAAAGGAAATCTTTTCAACGCAAGGGCAACCTCCACAAGCCTCAGCCGGTCTTCAGCCGCGCCCTCCGAAATGTTCAAAACCTCTTCCCAAAAGGGCAGAGCCTGCGCAGGGTCGCCTTTAGTCAGAATTTGAGCCAGGGTATGCACCGCATGGTAATCTCCGGGGGCCAGATTGTAGGCCGCCCGAGCCTTTTCCCAGGCAGCCATAATGGTTCCCTCCTCCAGTAATTCCAACGCTGTATCCGCCAGGTGCCTGGCCCGCCAAACTTTGGCCTGGCGGTATAGAGGAACAGCCAGAAGGCCCAGAACCACGACTATGCCGCACAATATTAATAATATCTGTTTTCTGCTAAGAGGCATCCCGCTCGATCTTTTTGCCTTTGCTCATCATTTTTTTAAACTCATAGGTTTTCGCTTCGCTCAGAAATTCATAAAAACCATGTAGTCGGGCAAAGTAATATCCCTCTCGGCCATCCAATAAACCGCCCTGCACAAAATATACAAAGACAAACCGCAAAAATGGACGAAACGGAAGCCGCCCCGCCAGGCGTTTCAATTGCCGCCTCAGCCAGACATCCTTTTGTTGCAGAGAGGGGGCGCTTTGTCCCAACAATTTATCCAGGGCAACACGTGCTTCCCAGTTGGAATATCGATTGTGCTTTTCCACGAATACTTCGACCGAGGGGAAGGCATAATGATCCAGCATTGTCTTTAACCGGCCGGTGGCGCCTTGCACAATAATGTGTTCATGCACCTCATTGTCCCCGCTCGCGGTGGCTTCCCCTGTCAATTTTTCATAACGCCCCAGCCGGTGCTTGAAGAGACGCAAATTCCAGTTCGGCGTATAGGCATGTTTTAACCACTTGCCCATGAAATGAAACCGCCGGTTGATCCAGTAACCGCAATGCCTTTCATCCGGGTTGCTAACGATAGACCGGATTTCGGCTTCCCCCTCGGGCGGCAGGACTTCGTCCGCATCAATGATCAGAACCCATTCGTGGGTAAATCCCAAATTATCCAAAGCCCAATTCTTTTTTTTCGGCCAGGTCCCGCTGAAATCGAACTGGACAACCTGCGCCCCCATCGAGGCAGCAATCTCCTTAGAGCCATCTTCGCTCTGCGAATCGACCACAAAAATTTGTTCGGCCCACTGAATGGATTTGAGACAACGGGCAAGATTTTCCGCTTCATTGCGAATCGGAACGATTACCGATAAAGGCGCTTTCATAGTCCCGCTTTCAGCCATCGACTGGTTTTCTCGGTCGGATTGGCCGACAAGGGTTCCCATGGCAAATCATTCCTTCCGGCATATCCATTGTCACCACCGAACAAGCGCCAATAATGGAATCCCGGCCAATGGAAACCCCAGGCATGAGGAAGGCCCGGGCGCCGATGAAAACGTTCTCCTCAACCGTGATTTTTCCAACCCTTAACGGCATCGACGGTTGCTCGAAATCATGCGTCCCAGTACACAAGTAGACCTCTTGGGCAACCGTGGCATGCCCCTGGATTTCAATTTCTCCCAGGCTGTAGGCATGGGCGCGATCTCCCAGGCAAGCCCGATCTCGCAATGTCAGATTCCAGGGGATTGTCACACGGGCCCGTTGGTGAACAAACGGCGTCCCTTCCACTTTGGCCCCGAATAACTGCAACCAAAAAATCCTCCACCGGTTGAATGGCTTCGGAGTCCAGGCGCAAAATAGTCCCCAGCATATACCCCAAAGAACCATCACCAAGCGCTGGCCCAACGTCCAGGGACTGGAGTATTTGGTTGCTTGATTACAGCTTTGCATCGCTGCTCCTTCTTTCATGCGCTCATTAGCGAATGAAAGTCCTCCAGATAAATCTGGGCAACCTTTTCAATCGAATATTTTTGAGCTGTTTCATGTGCCTTTATTCTCGTCCGCGCCAGCAATTCCGGTTGTTTCAAGAGTTGCTCCAACTTCTTCGCTAAACAAATTTCCGGCTTGGGTTGGCGATGGTTGAATACAAATCCGTTTTCATTGTCCTGAATAAAGTCCTCGAAACATTCCAGAGCGGAAACCAAGGCAGGACAACCGTGGGCCATTGCCTCCAGGGGGGCCAGTCCAAATGTTTCACCTTTTTCTGCCAATGAAGGATAAAGAAACAAGTCCGCCTCGCGATAATAAAAATCCAGTTTACCGGTTTCGAAAACCGGACCGGCCCACTCAGTTTGGAAAAGGGCATCTGCGGATAATCTTTTGAGCCTGCGCAAATAATGCTCCCCTGCCCCGCCGTGGCCAATTTCCCAAGGACCCACAATGGTCAGTTTGATTGACGATGCTGCCGAGGGTTCCAGGGAGCAAAGTGCTTTCAGTATTAAATGGATGCCTTTTTCGGGGTGAACACGTCCACAATACAGCATGTGAAATGCTTTGGTTTCTGTATAGTTAGTTATTTTCTTGTTTTTCAATTGATGCTGGGAAACAGGATACGGAATTACCCGGATTTTGCTCTTTAAGGATGGAGCCTGGTGGGACATCACCCGGCCCACTGCCTTGGAAACAGTTTGCAGCCGGGCGGCGTGCCGGTAAAGCCAAAGCTGCTTTTTGGGGTAACGGGCCACATGCACATAAAGCCGGCCCAAGGGTTTCCCCCCGGCCAAAACCGGCAGCCAGAATGTGTTGCTAACCAGGATATCGGCGGGAGGTAATCGCCGCACCACCCGCCACGAATAAACCAGGTCGAAAAGTTTTGAAAGCAGAAGGGACCTGGAAGCGCTGAACCCGGCAACCCGAATATGTCGCACCCCTTCAATCGTCTCCTCTTTCGGCAGGTTGCCGTACTGCCTGGAAATATGCGTTACTTGATGCCCTTTCTTGACAAACATTCTTCCCAGAGCCGACCAAACCTTTTCTACCGCCCCGCCCAGGATCGGAGGCACCGGTAAAAAGGGCCCCTGAACGATGGTTATCTTCATTTTTAGCCCTGCCTCTTTTCTATCACCTGTAAAAGACTTTCAGCGGCCTTCTTAACCTCAAACCTGTTTATAAAACAATTTCTGGCATTCAACCGCATTTGATCCCATTCATTCCCTTGGGCGGCTTGATACCTTTGCAACAAATTATAACAACCATCCAAGGTGTCGTCCTCGATGAAGCCGGCTCCTTCCTCTTCTATTTCACACCGGATATTGACTTTGTCGCTCAGTAGAACCGGCGTGCCGGTCGATAAGGCTTCTGCTACTGCAATTCCAAAATTTTCCTGATGGGATGGTAAAATAAATGCATCGGCCGCCCGAAAGGCGCCCCATTTGAGATCCCCTTCTAGCATTCCGGTCCAGGTAACGGGGGTCTCCTCAAGATTTTCTCCAAATTCCAGACTTTGCAGATCCTTGAGGGATTTCAGGTAATAGTCGTATTCGCTGGCTCCGGCAATCACCAGGTGGAGGTTCTTCATCGCATCACAATCAGTCGATTTTGAAAACCGGGCAAAAGCCCTCAATAAAAGATCAATACCTTTTTTCTCATGTAAACGGCCCAGGTAAAGAATGATTGTTTTATTTTTAAGATGGGAAAATCGGTGTAAAAATGATTCTTTTTGACCTTCCTTGTCACCCCCGGGATCAATTGTCCCGTAATATACCACGACCTCATTGCAGCGATACCTGCCAAAGACCTGCCCGGCCAGGCGTCGCTCTTCCTCGCAGGTAAACAAAACGGCCCGGGCGTCTCGCAGGATCCGATATTCGGCCAAGTTCCAGTATATCCATTTTTTCAGATGTTTGAGAGGGTAATAGGATTTTGCCCAGGGATTGAGCATGCCATGAGGATAGAGAAAATATGGAATGGAAGTGGGCTGCAATACCTGTCTGACAGCAAATCCATGGTATTGCCAAAGTCCGTGCACAGTCACAGCGTCGAAGCGATGAACATTGCGGATAAGCCATGGGATCAATCTTTTTGTGTAACCATAGCTCGATACGGTGGGTCCAAGGGTGCTAACCGGGACGGGATAATCTGTTAACCAGGGCTCGCCAGGTTCATCCAGGGTGAGTATCTCCGGCTTGTGCCCCCAGCTTTGCAATACCGCCGGCAAATTTAGCAAAGTTTCCCGAGGCCCCCCTGTAGCAGGATTTAATGAATGGGTGCAGAAGAGGATTTTCAAGGATGTCCGGAATTTGAAAGGTTCTCCGGCAATCGACTCGAGTCGTATGCCTCATGGGCCAGTTCCTCATAAACATTCAGGTATTTTTCGATCAAGACCCGTCGGGAGAATCGTTTCACATTTTCAAATCCGCCCTGCCTTAATTGTTCGCGAAGTGATTCGGATTCCAGAACCTCATGCAGATTTTGGACAATGGTTTCCTCATCCGAAGGCTCGCAGGTCAGGGCGCTGTCTGCCAGGACTTCTCCAAGTGAACCGCCGTTCGAAGCGACGACCGGGCATCCGCACGCTTGGGCCTCTAATGGCGGTAGGCCAAACCCCTCGTAAAGAGAAGGAAACAACAGAACATCGGCAACCGAATAAAACGCCCTCAGTTCATCACCCGTCACCCGGTTTGCTCCAAATACGCAATCCTCCAGACCCTCTGCGCGAACAAACCCCATTTGTTTATTTGACAAAGGGGCGCCCACCATCACCAATATTATTTCCATCCCCAAAGTTTTCTCCTGCGCCTTGTTGAATATTCTCAACAAACCGTCCCGGTTTTTATACCAGGAATTATTGCCCACATGGAGAACTAATTTTTTATCTCGTGGCAACTGAAATCGTTCAAGCAACGCCCAGGAATCTTGACTGCAAAGAGGTTGAAAAGGGGCATTCAGGCAATTCAATATCGTTAGCGAGCGTTCGGGACGGGAGAAACCAATAGAGAATAAATCCTTTTTGGTGTTTTCCGAGCCGCAACATACAAAAGAGGATTTCCTCAACCCGCCCAGAATGAATTTTTGTAATAAACGCCCCGATAACCGGGTACGATGTTGAGGGAAATTCCCCCGCGCTGAGTTAATCGCCATGAGGTCGTGGCAGGTGACCAAATGAGGGCGCCGCCGAAGCCATCGCCAATGCAAGTAAAAGGTGTTGGATTGGTCGCAAATATGGATGGTTAACGGCTTTTTGGTTTCTTTTTCCAGCCGCTCAATTTCTTTCCTCAACTGCCGGGGGAAAAGTATAATCTTGTCCACATAACCGGCCCATTTTTGTAAAAACCCGGGAATCCAAAGTTTTTCGCCAATGATTTTGGGAGGTTTTAGTAGGAAAACTGGTTTCTGAGCCTTCTCCAGCCCCTCTTTGAGTGAAGATGCAAACATTTGCATGCTGTATTGGCCGTCACCCTCATAATTGCCTAGAAGAAGTATTTGATAAGGTTTACCTGTCACGAAAAGGAAATGGCTGCGCTGATTTGAGTCTTCGTTGTTGGCGGGACCTGGGTCGGGACGCATGGCAAGCAGCCAGAACCAAGCCCCCGCCCATACCCGTAAAACCCATAGTCGTGGCCTGCCCCACCTGACCGGTTAATATAAGCATGAAGCACGAACCAAAAAGTAAAAGCGGCAAAAGATTGCCTTGACGAACTGCTTGAGCGGCACGGCGGTAGATTTCAACTATTATTGCGATACGTAAAAATAAATAGATGTATCCCAATAAAAAACCGCTTTCCAGGACAATCCGGGCCCATTCGCCTTCGGCCAGTTGAAAATACATTTTACCCGACACCAGGCGAGCCCCGACATTAGTCCCCATACCTATACCATGACCGAAAAAAGGAGCAGCTTTAGAGGCTGACCAGCTACTGGTAAAATCACCAAAAACACGTCCGGTCCAGGAATTGGCCCGCTCAGCCCAGGTTGCGTCCAGGTCGCCTGTGTCCGCCAACCGGCTTTCAAAGGCGATCCTCCCCTCGCTAAAAATATCCAGATTAGTCGCCACCAGCATTATGAACCCAATGGGGATGAAAATTTTCACCAAACGCTTGGGAAGCTGCTTGTTGTAGAGGTAGGCGACTCCCAGCATCATGAAGACAATCCCAATGCTACCCAGGGCTAGCCGGGAAGAGGATACTGCAGTCGACAATACTACCGCCAGACCGCTAACCACCAATAGAACAATAGGGTAAACGCCCCTTCGGAGAAATCCAAAGAGAACCACTGCGCTGGTCAGAGCCAGGAATTGGGCCGCTCCAGTAATGAATGAAAAAAAACCGGGAGGACGAATTCTGCCTTCGCCGCCGCGAAGCTGGGAGCCCCCTTTGCCTCCCGGGCCATAATTCCAAAAATCGTTAGTGTCGGCTAAAAATTGAACCACCATCAAAAGCGCCATCGGGATGGATAATATCAATACCCAACGACCTATCTTTACTACATCGGATATGGCAAACACTTGGGGGATGACAAAGATCAGAGGAAAATGCAGAAAATTGGCCTTAACCCCGTAGGCAATAACCAATAAGGGAGCATCCGTAAAAAACAGCGACTGTATAACGGTTAGCATGCACAGAACCAGCCACGCAATCATGATGCGCGTCGGTTTTAATAATTTTTCATTTAGGGCCAGTATATAGATCAGCAATACAACCGGATCGCGCGCCACAAGGAAGGCATCCGATAATCCCGGCACCAGCCACTTGCGAAATATCCCTTCCGTAATTACGAGCCAGAAGTAAATCCAGATCAATCGGTTAATATAATACCGGTTCATACCGTCAACCCGCCTTTTTCCCGATCACTTCAACCACTTTCTGTGAGATGGCATCTTCGTAAATCTGCCAAGTCATCTGTTGGGCTTTTTTCAGCGCTTTTTCTTTCATTCCCAACAATAAATCCCGATTCCGATGGAGAAGCTCCAGCTTTTCTTTTATCGCCATGGCAGAGCGTATGGGAACTATAAATCCATCCTCTCCTTCGCTCAGAATGTCGGGACCTGCTGTATGGGGCGTTGTAATCACCGGTAGGCCTTGTGAGAGAGCCTCCAGAATTACCAGCCCGAATCCCTCGAATAATGAAGGGAATACTAATACATCCTGGTTGCGCATGCACTTTAGAACTTCACTGTGGGGCAGGGATTCAATCCAATCATGTGAGTCCAAATGCTTTTGCAATGCCTGGCATCCTTTTGTTCCAACCCGGCCAATGACAGTTAGTTTAACTTGAGCACCTAATCCTTCCACGGCATCGAATAAATAGGAAAGCCCTTTTCGTTGGCTCAGTCCCCCAACGAATAGAACCCTCAATGGTCCCCCGATTTTCATTTGTAGTTGCGGGCCGGAATATACATTTGGAGCTCCATAGGGAATCACACTGATCCGTTTGAGTTTTTCCGGGAAATAATCGAGCGTCTGCAAGGTAAAGGAACTCGCCACCAATATATGCGTAGCCAGCCGCAATTCCTCATCTTTACGCTCAAGTTTTTCCTCCGGCTCGCTTAGAGCAGGGATGGTTACTGCCCATTCTGGACTTAGCTCGGCCTCTTCCTCTAGGATTATCCTCGCAGCGCGCCAATACCCGATGGGTAATTCATAAAAGCAATCCCATCCTTTTGACCTGGCGGCTCGAAAACTGTCACGGCAACCGTCCTCATAGCCATAAATGGCCTTCACCTCCTCTGGGAAAGAGCCCTTTGCGATGAGATTGGCTACATATTTGTCGAGATAGTTATATGTTTTGTCGACCGAGGAGCGCTTATTTCCCGAATTTTTCCCGGACAATATGGAATGCCCGATTGCAAGACGTCGTATCTCAACCCACGGACGACGCTTGATCAATTTTTCAGGCAGGTTGTAGGAACGCCGCTTCAAGTTTCTTTTTAACCAGGCCGGAAGCTGCTTATACCACCACTCATCTGATGAAAATCCCAATGTTGTAGCATACGATGCTAAAAGATCATGCCTGTGCAGCCCATTGAGTAGCCCGCGAACATTGGCATTTCCTGTTGGATGAGAAACTACAATCTTCACACCAATCTTTCAAATAAATCCAAATACTGACGCGCGATGATAGGGGCCTTAAATCGATTCAGATGAGTCTCCCTGTTTGCAGTTAATTGCTGGATCGTTTCAGGTTCGGCCAGAATGCGCCCTAAGCAATCGGCCAGGGCTTCACTGTTGCCGTTAGTGAACAAGATGCCGCATGGGCCGATGGCCTCCGCCAGTCCGCCCTCCCGGGAACCCACAATGGCGCATCCACAGGCGATTCCCTCTAGTGCCACTATCCCGAAGGGTTCTGCCCATAGGGAAGGAACTACCAAAACGCGGTGGGCATTTAACAATTTGCTTAGTTCCCGGCCTCTCTTAACTCCCAGAAATTTCACCTGTTCGTGCAAATTAAGCGACTCGCATTGGCCCTCTAATACTTTTCTTTCGGGGCCATCGCCTACAATGGTCAATTTCGGTCTGATATCCACTTTCCCAAGAAGAGACAACGCCTTTAACAATATGCCAAGACCTTTATCTGTAACTAACCGTCCTACGAAAATAAAATCGCCCGAGCGATCGACATCGGGTTCCAGGTGAAAAATATCCTCAGGATAGGGGTTGGGCAAGATAGTGGATGACACCGGTAAATGGTCCGCCACCGCCTGACTGATGGCCACACAGGTACATAACCGATGTATTTGTCTTTTTATTTTCTCGTAAATGTTTCTTGGGCCATAAATAGAACCAATCCAGGTTTGCACGGTAACTACAACGGGGCGACCAATCAAAATGTTTGGCCAAAGTAAATTTAACGATATATTGTTCTGGAATATTATATCACTCCAGCTAATCAATTTAGCTAAATTTTGTAAACTTGGATTACGCACAACCATGTAAGGGAAATTATCTTCAAGCTTGGAAGGGGTATTGGTCACGACAATAATTTCATGTTTCTGACGTAACCACTCAATCGCGAATAATTCCGATGCGGTTTCAATACCTCCAACCGAAGGAGCGAATGCATAACTCGCAATAAGAATTTTCAAATACTCAAATCCTTTACAAACCTCCTGGCAATAGAAGGTAGCCTATGATTAGGAGATCTTCGCTTTAGCCCTTCATTCAACCTCTCGGCAAAATGGATGTCGAGTTTCGAGAACAAAGGATTCGGTGCTGGGGAGGGGGTAATACCTCTCCGCAAACACCATTCGTCTCTAACGAAGACAACCGGTAGCCCATGATCCACCATGGCTGCTGCCGTTCCACTTTTCCCGCAAAGAGCCCAGGGAGTCGTGCAAACACCCAAATCGAGTATTTGCATTACAAGAGAAATTATTTCAGCTCTTTGTTGCCCAAAGTTTATAAAGACAAATTTCTCCCCGAACCGATTCGAAATATCTTCCCATATTTTTTCACCTTTCCTTCCTTTTTTTCCTATCGCAATTAATACTGGTTTATTCCCGGACATTTTCTGGTGCTTTCCCAATTGACTAAAAAATGCCGAAGGATCCCATCCAGGATGAATGGTTCCAAAAAATCCGACCAACACAAAATTTTTTTTGCTATCGGAATCAAAATTTACGCCATAAGACTTCATTAAAGCATAAAATTCCTGAAATTCGGGATTCTTGCTTACAAGTATGTTACCAAAAAGCGGCAGTTCCAAAGCACTAATTCCATTACGTTCCAATATTAATTTATAAGCGGAATTACTGGTGTGCAAAACTGTAGGATTTAATTTTTTAATTAATCTTATAACTCCCCTTTTTTGAACAAAACCAACCAACCTGTCCTTTAAACTGTATTCTGTAGATTCACCAATCCAAAGTTCATGCAGCATAATATGAACTTTCCTGTCCCGAACTACACGAACCAACTTATCGGCTAAATCATAAACAACACCTTTCGGATGAAATCCATAGCCTACGAACTGAAGACTAATCCAGTCCGGATTCCGGTCCACAACATCTTTTTTAAAATTTTCCAATGATTCTGCATCGAATGCATTTTTATACCTGATTGTCTTTACTTTGGAACCGACTTTCTCCTCTTTAGAGGCAAATCCAGAAACCCCAACGAATCGATCCCTCATACCAATAACCTCGGTATGTAGACCCAATTCTAAACATTCTGAAGCCAAAGATAATGTATAATCACCCACCCCGTCCATTTCAGGCTCCAGACAAGAGCAAAGAAAAGTAATTTTCAATTTTTACAAATTGTTCCCATAACCAAGGCTTTCAATGAGGTTGAATCATCAATGCCCGAGTGCTTTCTTTTTTACCATAAACACTATATGTTTATACCTTGCCTCTTAAATTTTTCTGATAAATCTAGCCAACAAAGAATAACTCCTATGTAAACTAATGCCATCAAGTGATATATTTTCCCAAAGAACCCGCGAAATCGAAGCTTGAAAATAAAAGGAATAATATCGTACACAAATCCACGAATTGCCCTCCTGAAATGGAGATATCCAAAATGCTTCTTGGATTTATTTTTGTGTATTCTCAAATACAGGTTCAATGATTTATAATAAGGTTTGATACTTTTATACCAATTGATTCTGCGATATGGATGCTCTACGGCTGCTTCCTTTACAAAATTGAATTCAAAGCCCGATTCTATAATTCTTTCCCTCAAATCCACATCTTCCATGGATGCATAAAGATAGCGTTCGTCAAATCCATTTATGCTTTTGAAAAAGATTCTCTCAATCGCCATATTGCATGACCACAAGAACCCACCGGATTCGTTTAGTGGGGCAGATTCATCTAAATACTGCTGTCTTTTCTTCGAATAAATGCGTCCTTCATAAACTTTTGTTTCGGGATCCCTATTAATTGCGCCCCAATACGCTTCCAGCCATTTCTCATCGGGAATGCAATCATCGTCTGCGAATACTAACCATGGACCCTTCGCATACTTGGCCCCATTATTTCGATTAGCTGCTGGCCCTCTCATGGGACCCGGAATCCAGCGAATATAGTCGAATTTTTTAGATAGATTCTCTTTAACATTCTTATCTTTCCCATCATCGGAGACAATTACCTCGTAGTCTTGGAAAGACAGGCTTTGTTTTCCGGGCCCCAGAGCTTCCACGCATTTACTCAACTCTTCAGGTCTGTCGCAAGTTGGAATTACGACGGTAAACTTCAAGTCTTCCCCATCCATGTATTTTTAAATGCACTCAAAGACTTCTTAAAAAGTAACGCCCTACTGGAAATCGTCGATGATAGCTTGGTTCGTTCCTTCTCCATTCTTAATTTAATCTCATTCCATTCTCCGATCTCTTTTTTTGTCAAATATTCCTCAAATAGTGCGTTTATGGGGTAATTGGTATGAGTGGCAACTCCCCCGGCCCAATGTATTAAGTAAGGCTTTATCGTTTCGTTTTTCCAATGGCATTTATATTCTTTTTCATAATCACCGGCCCAGGTAGATTCCATATTGATTGGAGGCAAAGTCAGATTATTAATGGTAACCCCCGAATTTGCCACCAGCAAATTAATGCCCGGTTGCTCATGAAATGGATCGCCAAGACATGTTTCAATAAACTCCCGGCTTTCTGCCCTTTCTTTAAGAGTATCGAAAGTATAAAGTGCTTTGCCGCAAGCAAATTGACCTGTATTAAATATCTTACTTTGCCAAATAGTGGAACTGGACTTCAAATATTTTTTTGATTCTTTTGTATAGGTTTGTTCAGGATTATGCCAATGCGTGCAACATGTAACAAATCCATTAAACGGAATTAACTCTTTTTCCGGATTTTTCAGAAATATTACGTCGGAATCAATGAACTGAAAGTCAGAAACCGTTAAACATTGGTATTTTCGCATAACCGGTCGAGCGCCATGTGACTTTAACCATTGAAATATATCTTCAGTTTCCCACCAGCTAGATCCCTTTGGAAGTTCAAATAAATCATTGTTATACGGAATCACTAAAAGAGGCAGATGGCACCCAGCGGAACGAAGAGACCGTTCCATCGCAATAAATGGCAACCGTACTGACTCACTTGCCATTGTAATTATTTTTTCAATTTGCATATGTTCCGATCAAAGACCGAGCAAACGGGTAAGGAATTTTCCTGTTTTCAAAAATGTATTTCTGCAGGTGTTACCAAGGATTTGTTTTATACGTACTTTTTGAAAATGCCATTGCTTGAAATCATCATCTCTTAATTCACGAACACGTCTACCTGCAACCATGCTGTGCAATTCCACCATTGAAAGATCATTTTCTTTGAAATTTCCAGGCTTTCGCACACAAATAAAACTGCCCGGCCCCTTTTCGTCCTTCTCTAGACCGAGTAACTCGCAGTCACCCATAATATTCATAAAATCTTCAGGCTCATACCTCCAGTAATCGTCGGGAAACCCATGATAAGGATAGCCGATACTCGGACTGGTGATAATGATCAAACCGCCTATTTTACAAATCTGTTTCAATCCAGACAAGGAGTGTCGCCAATTTCTGGTGTGCTCCATCATTTCCATGGAAAGAACGATATCAAAACTCTCTGCCCCAAATTCCTTCTCCACATCGTCGGCATTCATCACAATATCGACCGAAGGATCCTCTATCAGATCAATACCAATGTATTCACCTACCTTATACGATTCCATCAATGGACGAATCGTTCCGTTAAAATCGCAGGCTCCCACATCAAGCATTCGTTTTCCAGCAACTACATCGGGTGTTAAGTATTTGGCCGCGAATGTTATGCAGCTAACTCTTGGCATTGTCCTTGTCCATTTTTTTAAAACCTGGTTTTGTAGTTTTTAGAACTTATCTCAAATTCGATGATGATGATGCAGAGAGCAATTATATGTTTTGAGCAAGGCGCGACTGGGCTTGCCGGGCTGGCAGCCCGGCTGCCCCGCCGGAACGCCGCTCAAACACATAACGGCCTCTGTCCAAAGGATTTGTGCGGCACGGTAACACCTGCGGAGTTGGTTTGTGCCCGAGGGGCTTTTAACCCATCGGGGCGCAAAGCCGCCTGGCATCTGCCGCCGTGGCGCTACAAACATCATTCATCTGCGATTTTGAGATAGGTTCTATAACTGTTAATCCAATTTTTATTTTTAAATTCTATAATCCCCTTATTATAACGATGCCTTAAATGTATTAATGTTTTTAATCGTCCCCATTGTCCAAATAACAATAGAACCCCTGAACTTCCTTCCCCTTTCCCCAAGTATTCAAAAACCAGCCAATGAATGTTCGATAAAACAGTTTTTAAACAAAAAATTCCTTCCCCAACCCACTTCTGCGAACTTTTCTTTTTCCCCTCACTATTCTCCAAGTAAATGGTATAGGCGTCCAGGTAAGCTGATTGACTGCCGAATCCTTCATTCAATCTTTTCAAATAATCCCAATTTAGCCGCTCTGATGGTATAAAATGACGAACCTGTAAAGATGGATCGAAGTAAAGTTTCCACCCTCCGATTAAAAAAGCATAAGATAATTCAAAATCTCCGCCGGAGGATAACTTGGATCCCTGCCGGTCAATTAATTGGGAAGAAAATCCTTTCCACCTTAAATAGTTCCATGCGCTCTTCCTGATACTCATACCCGCGCCGCAAAGAGGTTGATCCATGAACCCCGCTGTTTCGCATGGCTTCCATACAGTGTAGTTTCCCTTGAATTTATCGAACCAGATAGGTGGTTCTGTCTCACAATTTTCAACAATGGCGCCTCCACAGGCGGCAACATCTTGATGTCCCTCAAAAATTCGATAAATACCGAAAAGATAATTTTCATTGATCCAATTATCGTCGTCAATAAAACAAAGGTATTCGTAGGTTGACTCCTTTAAGCCGCGATTGCGTGCATAACTTAATCCTGGTTTTGACTCTTTAGCAATCCTTAGAGGGGACGGTGGATTATCATCCCAAATTTTTTTTCCTACTATAATAGTATCATCGGATGAACAATTATCTACTAAAAGAACTTCCCAAGGGACACTTAAAGGCACCTTTTGTTTCTTTAAATATTCGAGAGTTTTTGGAAGCTTTTTTGCGCTATTGTAACAACAAATGATAGCGCTTATTCCATGAATATTTCTACTTTTTTCCAAAATTAATTGAAAGTCTCCTCAAAATCTTTAAAACTCGGATTTTTGTTCTATAAACAAAAACTTTCATTTTTTCAAAAAATGAAAGTTTTTTATAATAATGTAATCGAAGAGATTCGCTGCGGCCACTCATTAGTCCCCTTCGAGCATCTACAAATGTTTTGGTCCCCTCTATCCAACGAAAATTGCCCCAGGTTTCATTAAAATATTGAACATTGGCTACATCCACCGCTCGAAGAAGAAAATCGAGATCCATTACATAGTGCTCTCTTTCATCGTAAAACCCAACTAAATCATGAATGCTTTTATGGTAAAAGTAAGAGGAGGGGTTAAAGGGATATTCTTTCCCCTTGATTAGACCGAGTAAACTAATATCCCTCGGACGATTCACACCGATTAAGCAATCATCGCCATCAAGAATATTGCAATTTGCCACTGCCAAGGAGGGGCCTTGCAAATTTTTAAACACATTCTGAACCCGATTCAACGTCCCTGCCTCATAAAAATCATCAACATTCAAAAACCCTACCACCTCTCCCCGGGCCAAACGAAGTCCTTTATTCATCGCCTCCGACTGTCCATTATCCCTTTCCGAAACAAACCGGATGTGTGAATTATGCTTCAAATACCGCTCTACAATTTTAATTGTTTCATCCCCTGATCCCCCGTCAATGACAATGTGCTCGACACCCTCACAACCCTGCCCAGCAATATTCTCCAAACAAGAAGCAATATATTTTCCCCCATTAAATACGGGAGTGATAACCGAAATTCCAGGAGATTTCATAATTCAGAAATCCCATCTTTCTTTAATGATGAATATGCAGCCTTTCATTAAACCTAATAAATTTTTTGTAAATCCATCTCCTGGCCAATAAAATCCTATAATCAAAAAAGAATACACTATAGTCGAACCATACCTTGCATCTAGGAGGTGTTTGAGTTTTCAATATATTTAAAAAAAACCTTTTTGCTTCTGATCGTTTAAGACTCTTATTTTTACATTGTATGAGAATAGTGTCTACAGTTTGTTGATAATAAAGAGTTTCAATTGCTTTCCATCCTTTCAAGCCGGTTTTTCCTATGACTGGATCTTTCCATTTATTAAAAAATTGTTCAATTCCTTTTAGTCGTTGAGGAAGCTGGCCCATCATATTTTCTTTTGTTTTCCGTTTTCTGTAATAAACTAAACCATGGGGAACTAGTACTAAAATAAAACCCTCGAATGCCAGTTTCATAAAAAAGTCATGATCAATACAACTCACCAGGTTCTCAGAAAAACCGCCCACTTTTAAAACGGAACTCCGCTCGACAAGGATAGAAGAAGAAGGTATTCCCGCATCTCCAGAAAAAAATATTTTATCCATCCTTCCGTGAATTTTTGGGGAATGTGAAATTTTAACTTCCCCATCCTTAATTTCAGCTAATCCACAATAACAAAGTGTATTTGCTGAATCCGTTAAATTCATTTGTCGAATTTGAAGTTCTAATTTTTTAGGAAGCCAAGAATCATCATCATCCAGAAAGGCGACATAACGACCACATGCCTTTCTTAGCCCAGTATTCCTTGCAGAAGCCAACCTTTTATTTTTATCGTGACTGGTATAGCGAATCCTAGGATCCTGAAATGAATTGACAACCTCCGGTGTTTCATCACCTGAGTTATCATCAACTATAATTAATTCGAACTCCTTAAGAGTTTGACTAAGGACACTGTTAACAGCTTCCTTTAAAAGACTAGGTCTTCTGAAAGTAGTCAAAATCACACTAACTACTGGTTTCACTCAGAATCTCGGATAAAAACCATAATATTTTGCTTCAACCATGGCAAAACCTTTAAATCAAGCCGTTTGCTTATTTGCACACTTGATGTTTCACTGTAATGGCACCCGCGATCACTGAACTTGCTAATCCAAAATTCACGAGGCTGTAGATTTATGTGGTGAAAGCCACCCTGACCTGGCACTGCAGCAGTAAACACAACAGCCCCTCCAGATAAGCATAAATCAACAACAGTATCCACCAAAATATCAGAGTATTTAACATGAATATGTTCGGCCACTTCCAAGCAAAGCACGAGTTCAAACTTTTCCACTGCCTTAAAAGGAAGCCGTAAATCCTGCTTTTGTATGACAGGGACAACGGCATTATTCAACGCATTGTCAGTCCCTTCGAGGCCAAAGGTTTTTTTAGTTCCCAACTCTTCGAAAACCTGTAAATAAACCCCTGGGCCACATCCCACATCAGCAACCGAAGCAGGTTTAAATGATTTATAAACATTTTCACAAAAACTTCTTACATCCAAATTCCATTCCCCACTCTTGCGTTGGGCAAACCAATCTGATGGGTACAGCCGATTCAGGTTATTCCATCTTAAGCGATCCAGTATACGCTGTAGAAGTAAAAATATTGTTCTTTTTAGATTTATAATAGTCGAATTCCTTAGCCACTGTCTCACCGACATAAACCGTAGATAATTCCGGTAAGCCGGTAATCGAATAGTTTTCGGTAATCTTAAGTAAATTTTTAGGATCCAAAGGAATCGTCTTTTTTCAAGCACTGCCGCCTTAAACAGTAAATTATCTGCGCGGTCAAAATCGCCTAGATATTTGCAATGGCCTGAAATCTTCCGAAGAATTCCAGCGTGGATATGAGGCATATTTTTCAAGTCTTCATTGAATTTTACTAATTTAGTTTCTTCACCATGCAATGCCTGTCGAATCCCATGAGTGCTTTGTGAAGTAATACGATCGTTATGCCCAACAATATAATGACCCAAAACTTCTGGTACAAAATCAACCTTATACTTTTTACATATACGACGAATGAAATCTCCGTCATTGCCCCTTGGCAGCATTTCGTCAAAATTACCGACTTCTTTAACTACATTCATACGAACCATTAATGTTGAACAATTTCCAATCGGTTGCTTAAGAAGTGTATTAGAAAATATGTCGCCTCTGAGTATTGGATGGACCTCGCCAATTTTTTTAAACTTCTTATAAATATCCATCCAGCAATAAACCATCCCATATTCCGGACTTATTTTTTGAATTAAGTCGACCTGTTTTTCCAATTTTTTAGGCAGCCATTCGTCATCGTCATCAAGAAATGCCACTAATTCTCCACGCGCTTTACCGATCGCGGTATTACGGGCAGCCGATACATGTCGGTTTTCTTTATGTTTAAAATAACGTAATCGTTGATCGGAATATTTTCGTAAAACTTCATCTGTACCGTCAGTTGAAGCATCGTTGACCACAATACATTCCAAATTTGCATAAGTCTGATTGATAACACTGTTTATTGCGCGGCTTAATAGATAAGATCGATTGTACGTTGGAATGATAACGGTTACTAATGGATTCATTTGGGAAGGAATATTTTTATAAAATCCTTAAAGATTTTTTTCTTTTTTTTATATACTCTCCAAAATAAAATTATTGTGGAAGACCAGTTGTCTATTAATGAAACAAGACTCGGAAATCGCCTAATTTTTCCAAAACTCTTTTTTTCAAGTATTACGAGATCTTCATATTCTCGAACAATTTCCAAACTTTCTCCAAACGTTGATAACCAATTTCTCAATACCAATTTTGCACTTTCCCTGTGATAATCATCAAGAGCAATTAGAGCCCCAATTTTTAAATATGGAAATATAAAATACAGAGGTGCTTCTCTTCCCCGGAGAGTCAGGGATTCCGTGGGACCGTCTATCAACACAAAATCACAAAATACAGGGAACATTTTATTTCTTATTGAATAAGTAAAATAAAACCGCGGTGTATATAGCTTCCAATTCAAAGGCCCATAAAATACTTCTGCATTTCGCACATTAAATTTGGACATCAGTTTAATCGTTTCCTTAAAGTATAATTTATCCTGTTCTAATGATAGGATTTTTGCGTTTGGAAAATCAAGTGCTAGCCTAACTGTACTTGCTCCACTTCCAAATTCTACAATATTTTCTACAATCTGATTTTTAAGGGCTATTAATATCAAACTATATTTTCCCTCCCCGATCCCCCAGGGAGTTTCCAAGCTTGGTTCAGTTTTTAAAATCATTTAAAAATTTTGTTTTTTGGCTTTTGTCCTTCATAAATAATGACAAATGCAGATTTTACCCACTCAACTTCGGCATGGCGCTCCAAATTCTGAAGTGTACTATGTTCAGACACCCCAAATCTAACTCTTTTTATATTGATAAATCCTGATTCTTGATAGGTCGACTCTAAGGTTTCTTCATCAAAGATAAATTGATGTCCCCAACGACGCATTACGTCATTAAAATACTCTGCAGCGGTTGAACATACTTCTTTCTGTTTGTGAATCCTGTTGTGTCGATCCATTACTTCACTACGGGAAATCTCTTGATGATTGTCGATATATATTTCCATTAAAGCCCTAAGGGATGGTGTTCCCAGACGCAGCACTCCGCCAGGCTTCAAGACGCGGAACGCTTCAACCACAAAGTAGATACCCTCTTTTCTTGAAAGGTGCTCAATAAAGTGCTCTGTGAAAATATAATCAAAAGAAGAATCTCGAAATGGTAAAGAACAAGTAGCGTCTAAAAAAATATCTCCATCAATAAGGTCGGCATTCAACCATCCTTTAATAACGTGTCTGCCACCCCCAACCTGTAGATTCCTGGAGCTATCAACCTGTTTGAAATATTTTCTAATCCTCCACCGGCAAATTAAATGCCCGGTAAGAAGCCAATGAATAAATGGCCTGAACAAATACTCCCCCCTTTTAATTTTGGCCAATGGCTCCAGATAATACTGGATATATACCGGTTTAATTTTTAAACGCAAGAAATTGTTAAACTTGTTTAGAGTTCTAATAAACTCCTTCATCCTTTTTCTCATATAAAATTCTGATCTTACCTAAGAAGTGTTTTATAGAATTTTTAGCTTTTCTTTTTATTCTTCCAATTAATGTTAAAGAAGTGGTTGATAATGCCTTCGTATTCTTCTTATCGTATTCCTCGTCTGGTATGATTATTTCATGATGTATCAAAGGGAAGGAAACCTTTCCCAAATTAACGTAATCTTTATTTAAATCATTTAGATTCGTGTGTGTTGAATCTGAACCCAATCCTATATTATTGATAATATTTATAGATGGGAATATTGTTAATCCTCCTCTTAAGAACCTTGCGGTGGACCATTGATAGTCCCAAACAGTACTAATTTCTTTTCGATAAACTTTTGAATAGCTTTCCATACGGAAAAAATATTCTCTGTCATTTCCCATACCTCGTCGTATTCGATCTTTGAGAATAGGATTACCCCAGGCTTTCATTTCCTGGTCAAAATATTGCCAGGCGCGCTTCCATGTTGCCCAACCCCAACTCGAGCCAATTCGAGTAAAATAATAACTATATTCATTCTTTTTCCATTTTTGAAGGTTATTTCGCCCACTTATCATCATAATTCTCGACTCGTGCCTGTATCGCTCCAGTAATTCGTCACAATAGGGGAAAAAACTGATGTCCGGAAGGCAGTCGTCTTCGAGGACTATCAAATTTTCTTCATTTTCGAAAACAGCATTCAATCCTGTGGGCAACCTGAATCCGCAACCGAAATTTTCTTCCGAATATATTCGAGTGACCTCGCAATCCCAGTCAACGATTTCCACATTCTGCCGAGTTCTAGCAATTTTCTCAATATCCTCGGGCACATCGGACCTCGGCCCGTCTGCAATAAGATAAAGCCGGGGTGGACGCGCTTCTTTAATTTTTGCAAATACCCTGGCTGTAGTGTTTGGACGATTGAAAATAACAAGTGCGACGGGGCTCTTCATAGTAAATTAAACAAAATTCGCAAAATATTCTAATATATTTTAGTAAATGTAATTCCATTCAAAACCAGCTTTAAATGACGCCAGGACTGCACATCAAAAGGCGCGCAGCAAATCGAAAGAATTGCATACTTTAAGGCAGCCTTTTTGAACCCTTCCCTTACAGCACGGTAGGACCATGTTCGATATCTTTCTACGCGAAGGTTTTTATTATTGTTTAACTTATCAGGTTTTACGGGGGGCAAATCACGTCTTTGAAGTTCCTCATTGAGAATTTGCAGTTTTAATTTTTGACGTGCCTCTATATTTTCCCTAAAATTAACACTCCCGGAATGCTGCCGATATTTTAACAGTACCTCTG
The DNA here is from genome assembly GCA_021772535.1 of Opitutales bacterium. Lineage (GTDB taxonomy): Bacteria > Verrucomicrobiota > Verrucomicrobiia > Opitutales > UBA2987 > JAJFLU01. Next base: position 21,198 of record JAJFLV010000159.1, read on the forward strand.
AATGATTACCAAATCGGCCTATTCGGCTCAACCTAAGATAAAGGTCAAAATCTTCCACGTGGCGAAATTCCTCACGGTACCCACCGGCATTAATGATGGCTTTTTTCCTAACCATAATCGATGGATGAACCATGGCTCCTCCATTTCCCATCAAAAGTTCCTTTTCAATGTTTCGGTGAGATTTTTGAGTGTGGTATGTAAACAAAGGTAAACCCCTTGAATCTATATATAAAACCGAAGTTCCTAATGCCACTAGTTTATCATCGTTTTCCATTAAGGCGACCTGTTTTTCCAAACGATCTGAAATTGCCACATCATCCCCATCCATTCGCGCGAGAAATTCACCTTTTGCAATTTCCAATCCATCATTTAAAGCACCAACAATACCTGTGTTAGGTCGACTAATTACCTTAATCCTATCGTCTTGAAGTGAATACTTCCGGATAATCTTCAGGGAATTATCCGTGGAACCATCATTGACTATAATGAATTCGAAATTAGAATAGGTTTGAGTGAGAATACTATTAATCGCCTTCTGTAAATATCGCCCGCAGTTGTAGACAGGCATCAGAACGCTAACTTTTGGAACCACTTTTTTTTCTTTTTTATACTTTAAGAGTGTCGCAGAGTATTATTGACAATACATTCAATCTTCTTTTTAAAAAGATTCCAACCTGGCGATAGTATCCATGTAGTGAATCCACATTTTGTATCCATTTTTTCTCAAAAGCTCCCAACTAGCTTTCTTGTCCTCGAAACTTAAATGGCAATGCTCATAGCTGATCATTGTAGGTTTGAGGGTTTGAAAATCTATGGTCTTTAGAATTTCATAATCATGACCTTCGGTATCAATTTGCAACAGATCAACTTTTTTCACCTCGTGTTTTGCCAAAAGGGAATCCAGTGTGAGACTGGGGATTCGGAGGGATTCTATAACCTCACTGGTATCACTATCCCAGGAAATGCATTTCTCTATGTGCTTTCGATCCAGGCTTGTAATTTGTTGGGCGACATCTCCCCCCAGGTAACGGTATTGTTCCGTTAAGCCGTATAAATCGACATAGCCGTCATGATCCGTAATGGCCACATTTTCCAGAATAAGTTGGCTCTCGGAAATATAATTCATTCGCAATAATTCAAATACTTCCTTTTGTGGCTCAATTAGAATTCCCTTTAAATGAAATTTCTTAATGTATTCGTGTAGATAATCATTGGATACACCATCATAGGAACCAATTTGAACGAAAAAAAAATCTTCTGATTCGAGAATAACGGGAGAAACAATTTGCTTAAAATCCAGTTCGATTTCACATTCTGGATGTTTGAACATATACTGCTGTTTTTTTACCAGCTTGTAACCGGCCATTGCAAAAAGATTTTTAATGAATTCTTTCAGGGAAATTTCCGTGGTTAAATTTACGTATAATTTCTTTTCCCACCGCTGTTTTCTCATCTGAATAACTCCAAAGTAATTCAGTATCGGAGTAAAGTTTCTTAACTTGTTCCATGTCGGGTTGAAGAAGAGAAAATTTCCATTTTTTTTCAAAATATTCGACACTCGCATTACGGATAGGATGGTAAATGCGTTTATCAAATTTTTCAGTTTGATCCGATGCGGTTGTCTGAGTCTGCTTCGGGGCATTGATTTTGCCTTTGATATTCTCGGGCATTACTGCACCCGACATAATTCGCATCCCCGATTTTAAATGTTGGAGCCCTACGTTGACCTTATCCAATTTTGAAAGATGTTGTTCTTTTGCCTTCTGGTAATCGACTCTGCTTATTCGTAGATCCGAATAATGGACCAAAAGCAGGTTTCCCAGACAAAAACACTTTTTACCTTTTTTACGGACAGTTAACCCCTGGTCTTCATCTTCAACCCAAAGAAAATAATTTTCGTCGATAGTCCAGTCCTCTTTTCGCATCATACTGTAAGCGCCATATACGGTGTCCACCTCTATGATTCTCCTAACTTCAGGCTCAAATGAAAATCTCCCCCGATCGATTTCTGTTTCCCCATCTGGAAATATTGACATTCCATGAGAGGCGACATGACCATTCGGCCAAATCATGAGAGGCGCAATCACCCCCACCCTTTCGTCACTAAACAAAAATCGTACCATCTCCGCCAGCCACCCGGGACGGATGAAACTGGCATCGGCGTCGCACCTTAAAACTGCTTCACAGTCCGGATCGAGTTGATCAAATCCATCGGCATGTGAAACCGTTACACCCTTGTTTTTCGAATGCTCAATTAATTTGCAGGGCCACTCCTTTTGAATGGATTTCAATACTTCTCCGGTGCCATCCGTTGATCCATCATTAATTAGACTTATATCCACACTGCCACCGCAACGTGTATAAAGATCAACTTCTCCTAGCAGAGCGATCAATGTTGATCCGATTACCTGAATATCGTCCTTTGTTGGCACTAAAATTCCAACTTTGGGGAGTTTTTTCATAATAACTGAATTATTAACAAATCAATTTGGCAAATTTTTGTCGTATCGGTAGTTTAACCTGAGGTTCTCTCTTTATGCCGCCAATCAGCTCTCAGGAGGACCAACCCCTTTGGCTTGAATCCCTTGATTTCCAGGGTGTTTTCCGCCACAACGTTGAATGCGGATAAATGATCGCTCTGATGATGAACTTTATAAGGATCCCACAGTGCTCCTTCCACCCGATAGGAACCTGATGGCAATATTTCGGTTGGGAGTGGTAATTGGAGGGTGTGTCGGCCAACTGGAATTTCATTCATTGAATCAAGAGCACAGGAAGAAAATATTCCAATATCTTCGTCATTAAAAACGGTAAATCCAAGATTCAACGAATTTGATTTTTCGACGACAATTTCGAAATTTAGTAGAACTCTCTTTTCCCCGTGAACTAATTGCAAGCGCTCGTTATTTTCATCACATAGGTAAACTTCCTCAAAACGGGTTCCCTCGGTTTTAAGGTCTACCCCTTCCTTTTTTAACAGCCTGTTATGATATTCTTGAATGGCTTTGGTCGGATCGCTGTCACAAATTAGTTTGCCCTCATCAAGAAGGAGTACACGCGAACAAAGGGATTTGATTGAAGAAAGGTTATGACTAACGAATATGATTGTCCTACCCTCCCCTCTGGAAATTTCACCAATTTTACCCAAGCACTTTTTTTGAAAAGCGATATCCCCAACGGCAAGAACCTCATCCACCAGTAAAATATCCGGCTCCAAGTGGGCAGCAATAGCAAAGGCCAAACGTACATACATTCCACTCGAATACCGCTTCACCGGGGTGTCGATGAAAGGTCCTACCTCCGAAAATTCTACAATTTCATCAAACTTTCGGGAAACCTCATCTTTGGTCATTCCGAGAATGGCCCCATTAAGATAAGCGTTTTCACGTCCCGTCAAATCGGGGTGGAATCCCGTTCCAACCTCAAGCAAAGAGGATACCCTTCCCAACAACCGGGCTTCTCCTTGGGTTGGTTCGGTTATACGGCTTAGTATTTTTAGAAGCGTGGATTTTCCAGCGCCATTTTTCCCAATCAGACCAAGAATTTCGCCTTGTTCCAATGTGAATGAGACATCCCGCAACGCCCAGAATAATTTATTCGAGCGATTTTTTTCTTCCTCTTGATCCAGTCCATCGGAGTTTCGAAATCCAATGCGCCTCCAAATATTGCTGAACTCCTCCTGCAATGTTTTTGCTCCGATTTGCCCAAACCGATAGGATTTGGAAAGGCCCTCAACCTCTATCATTGGCGTTCCCATTATAAATTACCCCTGCCGTGGGCTGTCTCAAGACAATAGCCCAAGTCAGACGGTGTCAATGAAGGTTCGCTGCACACGATTGAAAATAAGAATTCCTGTAGTCAGGACGGTTAGGGTTACGACAATGGATGGCAAGATAATTTGCGCATTCAGAGTGCCAGCCCCCAGGAGCATAATACGAAAACTTTCCACTATGCTAACCATGGGATTGAAGGAAACAAGCCAGTGCCAACTGGCCGGTATTTTTGAAATCGGGTAAATGACAGGTGTTGCGTAAAGCCAAACCTGAGTCAAAAACTGAAGGACGTGGACTAAATCGCGGTATTTTGCGGTTAAGGAAGTAAACCATAGCCCTACCCCAATGGAAAGAAAACTTAATTGCAAAAACACTAACGGAAATAAGAGAACACCTATTGTTATTCCGAATGTGTTTCCCGAGCCGGAAAATATTTTTAGATAAACATAAATTATTGCAAAACAAACCAATTGTATGGTAAATGTGATCAGGCCCGATAAAAGATAAGATAACGGAATGATCATTCGAGGAAAGTATACCTTCGAGAAAAGATGCGCATGGCCGGTAAAGGTGGAACCTATCCCAACGAAAGACTGGCTGAAGTAGTTCCAGGCCAGTAATCCGCAAAAGTAAAAAAGCATCGGTGGAACATTATCCGTTGGCAAATTCGCCAGACGATTGAATACCAGTGTAAAAACCAGTGTCATGATGATCGGTTGAATTACAAACCATAATGGCCCCAAGATGGTTTGTTTGTATTTAGAAACAAAATCCCTTCTCACAAGCAGGAAAAGCAAATCGCGATAACGCCAGATCTCCCGCCAATCAAATCTAAGCCAGTTTCGGTTGGCTTTGATGACGTAGCATTGCGTTGAGGTTTCCATTTTATCGGTTAACAAGCTGCCCTGATCATGCTGCCGCCCCTGGTCGTTTGCCTCCTCTTGGCAAAACCAGCTGATTCTTGTTTTGGTCCGCGACTTGGGGGCCACAGACCATTGACTGTCTTTTGGGGGCTCAGGTCAGCCCGGGGATTTTCGTAAGAACGACTTGGGTTCTGGTTTGGCCGCAATTACGGTGTTGGCGGGCAAATCCATGGCGACTTGCCGGCCTAAAAATTCAAGCAGAAGATTGATTCGCTGATGAGCGGGAAAGTACCCGCTGACAATGGCTTTTATATTCATCAAAGGACCCTCAGCAATAACGACTTCTTTACCATCGCTAAAGAATTCCTCCACCACCTCCCGGCGCTCAGCGGGCAACTCTTTTTTCAATTCTTCAATGAAGGTTTCGGGAACTACTGGAAATTCTTCGCCATAACGGATTACTCCGCGAATTCCCTCCATCGAGATCAAGTGACGGAAATGGCCATTAATATCGCACAGGACAAACAGGTAACCCGGAAATAAAGCTTCCGTGAACCTCACGCGGCCTCTCTGTGTTTGCTTAAAAAAGGTGATCCGTGGACAGAATACCTCAAGGTCGGTCCGCGAACGGATTGCCGCCGCGGCCAGGTGTTCCCTCTTGCTCTGTGCTTTGAGAACATACCAGGCCGGTAGTAAGCCTGTTCTTGAAGAGCAATTTCCCATGAATTCCCTAAAAGTTTATGAATTTGAGAACTTTGTCGATGAGATTGAGACCGTTCTTTTGCCAACGCTCGATTTTTTCGATCCGGCTTCCATAATGTCTCGCTCGATCTGGAGAAACATTTTTCAACAGCGGTTTGAGCACCTCAATTCTCTCAGCCGTGATTTCCAGTTGAGGAGTAACTTCCTCCTTGAAAAATCCCGCCATCAATTTACGAAACTCCGACTCCGCAGTAAAATAGTCCTTTCGTTTTCCCGGAACATATACTGCCTTTACCGCCTTGAAAGCCCGGAGCTGCTTCAGGCCCTGACTGGCGGTTCCCAAGCTGATCCGAAGCTTTGCCATGATCTGATCCATCGACATCGGTTCCTCGGCGATAAATAGCAGACCATAAATTTCACCGATCGATTTGGCCAAACCGATTACCTGAGCGGCACGCACAAATATGTCGATTACCTCAGTCTCAACCTCGGTGATGGTTTCAGTTTGAATAGCCATTTCAAGCGAAAATAATACAACAATTTCACCTTATCATGCATGAATTTCATCCAAATTTCAATAAAAAATGAAAATATTGATGAAAATAAAATTTATGAAACACAGCCGGCGCCCCGGTAGAGTTTCGGTTTAGATTGCAATTCAGGCATTTCATATCCAAAAACACCCTTTAAGAAGGAAAAAATTGGGGACGATTCCTTACTTGAAATATTATCTAATCTTTTTACTACCAACAGGTAATGATTGAAAGTCGGACAAGAGGACTGGTAACCTTACAAACGTTCAGTCTTCTGGCCATTATGCCTTTGTGGTTCATTCTGCTCATCCTATTGTCTGAGCGGTTCGGGCTGGCGATTCTCATAAATCAGATAAATTTCCCGCTTTATCTATTGGGCATAGCCGGCGCCTGTTTGCTCTTTCTAAACTACGAAAACCCCGCTTTGCCACGCGGGACGGGCAGTTTTCAGTTCGTCGCCGCCGTCAGGAAGGCCAACACCAGCATCTTGGTTCTGGCTTTGGTTTTATTTGGAATAATTTGGGCCACCAAGGACAATGCAGTCAGCCGAATTTTTCTGGGCATCTACATTTCAACCAGTTGGGTCCTCTTGATAATGTTATACCGTTTTTTGCCGACGTTTTTTTCGAGTCTCTTTTTTCGAGGGAAAAACACCATCAACACAATTCTGGCAGGAAATCCCTGGAGGGCCGAACAGCTTCAGGATTGGATTTTGCACCACCCTCCCCTCGGAATGAAGGTGCTTGGCCTGGTCAGTTATGGCGATGTTGAAGACGAAAATTTGTCACTGCCAATACTCGGGCACATTTCTGAATTTGAAAATCTTCTGGCTCGATACGATGTCCATCAGGTGATTCTCCTGGAATCCCGGAATTCAAAAGCCTGGGTCAATTATTTAGTGGATACCTGTTACCGGGAAGGTTGCCGAATCCTCATTTTAAATCAGTGGGAGGAGTTTTTCGACCAGAAGCTGACGGCCATCCAAGAGAACCAGCATACATTTTTTACCCTGCAAGAGGAACCGCTTGAAAACCCCGTCAATCGTGTCCTCAAACGCCTGCTCGATCTCTTGGTGTCGCTGATTGTGGTCCTTCTCATCATGCCCATCCTGGTCCCGGTGGTGAAGCTACTCCAGTATCGCCAGGCGCCCGGACCGCTCTTTTACAGGCAAAACAGGTCGGGATTCAAGGGGCGGACATTCAGCATCTTAAAGTTTCGCAGTATGTACCATAAAAATTCATCGCCAGATCCCGTCGATGAAAGCATCCGGGAGACCACCCAGGCGAGCGAAGGAGATGCCCGGATTTACCCATTTGGACATTTCATGCGCAAAACCAGCTTGGACGAATTTCCCCAATTTATCAATGTCCTGTTGGGGAATATGAGTGTTGTCGGTCCCAGACCCCACATGACGGAGCATGATGAACAATTCAAGCGACTGGTGGACATTTACCGCAGCAGGCATTTCGTTAAGCCGGGAATTACCGGCCTGGCTCAGATTTCCGGCTATCGGGGCGAAATTACAAGCGTCGGATTGATCGATGAACGGATCCGGCTCGATTTGCAATATATCAACAACTGGTCTATCTGGTTGGACATCAGTGTCATAGTGAAAACTTTGTTCCAGGTTTTCTTCCCTCCCCGCTCGGCCTATTGAGTAAAATGAAGGAACCCCGCAATCAAGTCGTCGGGCTTTTTTCCCGGAAGCGGCACAATAAGGGCAATAAGCGTGCAGCATTCCAGTAGCGAGGCACAAAATGGGTGGGAGATTTTAGACAGCGTAACAGCCAACCGAGATAAATTCGGTCTGCCCAAGGTGGAATATTGGCCTGTCTGCCGCTTAAAAAGGCAATCGCCGCCCCGGTGCAAATAATGGCAGGCTTGTAAGGGAGGGAACGTCTCAAATAATAACCCAGTTTTTCCTGCACCCCGCCGCCCAGATTAACGATTATGTAACGCGGTCGCTTTTCCGCAATTAAACCGAGAAGAACGCTATCCTCCACTATTCCAGGATCATAGAACGGAGCCACATAGCAATCGGCAGGGTTGGCGATTATCCCTTGATTACCCAGCCAAGCCCGATTCGCCTCACCCTCCTCTACGTTGGGCATTATCCAGAAGTGGTCTTGCTCGTTGCGAAAGGTTTCATCCTGTAATATGAGATAAGCCAGGAATTTGAGACCCGAAAGGCGCTTCAGGGAGCCACCCTTGAATAGCTTCCACAAAAGCACCATGAACCCGCTATCCGGCAGTGCTACATCACAATTCTCAACTGCCTCCTGATAGATCCGATCTTCCCGCAGCCCAGCCAGTCCCGGCCCCGAAGGCGCCAAAATCAGCCCCCCTTTGGTCGCCAAGGCGCCCGCCTCTTCCACCGTGCCGGTAAAAAAACGGATGCCGAGAATGGTTATGGTATTTTCTTCGCTCAACGGATTTGCCTGGAAATTTCTGTTCAATTAATGAAATTTTCCGCGAAAAGGCAAAACCGGATTAAGCTGTGGCTTAGAGGGTGTCTAATTAGTCGAAATGACGATGGCAGAGATGATTTGTGACATTCAGCAAGGCGCATCAATCGATGTTTGGGCTGGAAGCCCTGACTCGGTTGATGCAACGCCGCTGATGCCTCAAAA
>JAJFLV010000160.1 GCA_021772535.1 Opitutales bacterium
GCAATCCGGTCCATGGGCAGAAATTCCCCGATGTGTCCGGTCGAGCAAACAAACATGGATTCAGGTGGAAGGCCGAAGGGCTCGGCGGCCAGTTCTGCCATTTTGCGGGCATCGGCTTTTCCCTGGGGACCGGTGCAGGCATTGGCGTTGCCGCTATTAACCACAATGCCGTGAAAAACCTTACCGGTTTTCAGCATTTCCTGGTTAAGGCGAACCGGGGCGGCTTTGACATCGTTTTGAGTGAATACTCCGGCGGCATTGCATTCGTGAGCAGAGTAAACCAACCCCAGATCGAGCCGCCCGTCAAGCGGCCCGCGGATTCCGCAGGCTACCCCGGCGGTTTCAAAACCTGGCACATCAGTGATCCCCGAGGTACCGGTCGTTATGGTAAAATTGTTATTATTCATGGAAAATTATTTTGATTATTAAAATTAAATGGAAAAAGGAGGAATGTTCAAATGAGGCCCGCAGTCTCGGGAAATCCGCACATGAGGTTCATGATTTGAACGGCTTGGCCAGCGGCGCCTTTGATGAGATTGTCGATGGCCGAGGTGATGACGAAATTTCCGGTTCTCCGATCATGGAGGGCGGATATTTCGATTCTGTTGGTTCCCTTAACATGGGCCGTATCGGGAAATGTGCCGGAGGGCAAAATGGTGACGAAGGGGCTGTTGCCATAATTTTTTTCCCAGACCCGGTAGAGGCATTCAAGGGAAGATTCACCTCCGGGCACGGTAATGGTGGTGGCGATTCCCGCTTTCATGGGGACCAAATGAGGTGCAAACTGGACAACAACGGAAGTTCCCGCGGCGGCGGACAATTGCTCCTCGATCTCGGAAAGGTGACGATGCCTGGGGAGACCGTAAGCGACGACGCTTTCCTGCCTCTCCGCAAAACTGTAGAAGAGGTCAGCCTTTTTGCCCGCTCCGCTGATTCCGCTCAAGCTGTTAATGACGATATTTCGACCGTCGAGGAGTTTGTTTTCGAGCAAGGGAACCAAGGGCATGAGAATGCTCGTGGGGTAACAGCCAGGACAGGCCACAATGGCGGATTTTTCCCAACCTGAAGGAGCGATTTCCGGAATAACATAGGAGGCGCACTGGAGCAATTCCGGGTGGGGGTGTTCCTGGCCGTAATAGTCCGCATAGAGCTCCGGTGAGCCGAGGCGGAAATCCGCGCTCAGGTCGATGATTTTTTTGCCTGCTTCAACCAGAGGAGAGGCAAATGTGGCCGCCGCCCCATGGGGAAGAGCCAGGAAAACGAGGTCAATATTGCTGTCGACGGCCAGTTTTTCGGGTTGGGATGGGCTGAAACACAGGTTGCCGATCCTTCCACGCATGGCGGGGTGGGTTTTTTCCACCGGTTGGCCGGCCAATGAACGCGAAGTTACCGTTGTTAATTGAACATGAGGATGTGCGGCCAGAAGCCGGAGAAGGGTTTCCCCTGTGTAACCAGAGGCACCTGCTATTGCTGCTTTCATGAGTTCGGAATGGTAATTATAAGAGTGATAAGGTTTTGGCAAAATGGAATGGCAAGATTTTTGGGATTTGAGAGATCAGGACAAAGAAAAACCCTCCCGGACATCCGCGTCCGGGAGGGTTTTCTCTGAAATTGAAAACAGGAAAACGACCCTGGTGAGGATGTTAACGTTTGGAAAACTGGAATCTCTTGCGCGCACCGGGCTGACCGGCTTTTTTGCGCTCTTTCTGGCGCGGGTCGCGTTTGAGATGACCGGCTCTCTTGAGTGGAATTCTCGTCTCGGGATCGTTCTTTTCCAAAGCCCGGGCGAGGCTGTGGCGGATGGCGCCAGCCTGACCATTGGGTCCACCACCGGTTACACGGACGATAGCGTCGAATTGATCCGTCGCCTCAATCGTATCCAAAGGCGAGATAGCGGTTTTGGATAGACCCTCGTGGTAACAGTAATCAGTGAGGGTTTTGCCGTTAACGGTAATTTTTCCGGTTCCGCCGGGGAAAAGACGCACGCTGGCAGTAGCCGTCTTGCGACGCCCGGTAGCCCTGATGAAATCCGTTTTGCTTTTCTTCGCCATGTAAAGAATTGAAAGTTAAAATGGGATCGGCCTGACCAATGACAACTTAAAAGTGAATTTAAAAAATTGAAATTAAAGGTTTAGCGAAACGGGGTTTTGGGCTTCATGGGGATGTTCGGGCCCGGCAAATATTTTCAATTTTTTAAGCATTTGCCGGGCCAGCCTGTTTTTTGGCAGCATGCCTTTAACCGCGTGCTCAATGACAAAGGCAGGTTTATTTTCCCGCATGTCCTGAACCGAGCGGTATTTCTCGTTGCCCATCCAGCCGCTATAGAACATGTAAGTTTTCTGTTCATCCTTTTTCCCTGTCAAAGCCACTTTTTCGGCGTTCACAATGATGACATAATCCCCTGTATCCACTTGCGGGGTATATGTCGGTTTATTACGGCCTCGCAAAATGTTGGAGACTGTCACCGCGAGTTTTCCGAGCACTTTGTCAGTGGCGTCCACTACGTACCAAGTGCGCTCAATATCAGCCGGTTTTGCCAGGAAACTCTTCATGATTTAAAAAAAGGAAGGGTAAGTGCTATCTTTCCCTTCAACCTTGTCAACTCCTTATTGAACTCTTTTCCGGTCATTTGTCTTTTTTATCCTTGTCCAATATATCCAGTTACAGATTTCATTTTTCAGCATTCAGGTATCGGGATACCCAAAATCTGTTTCCGGCCATCAAGATTCCAGAATAATCTATTGAACTGCATTATCCTAACTTTGAAATCAATTAAAATTTGAGAATATTCATGAAAGCCAGGATTTACCTATTGACCGCCGCAATATTGGGAATGTTGGCCGTAGCCGCTGGCGCTTTCGGGGCGCATGCATTGGAAAGGGTTCTGGAGGAAGGCGGCACAACGAATGTCTGGGACCTGGCGGTACTCTACCAATTTCTGCATGCGATTGGGTTGCTCGGTCTGGGAGTCTGGAAAAAAGTCTCACCCGGCAATCAACGTCTCGACCGGGTATATGGGTTCTGGCTGGCCGGGGTGATACTCTTTTCAGGTTCGCTCTACATTCTTTCACTGGGCGGACCCCGGTTACTGGGGCCGGTCACTCCAGCGGGGGGAATATGTTTGTTGATTGGTTGGGCTTTGCTGGCTCACTCCGCATGGGTGGAGGAATGAGGAGCGCGAAATTGAGGATCAAGGGAGTGAATGGACCCTATTTTGATTGCCTTGGTGGAAGGCAGATGACATTATTTTATCTTAATCAAAGCAAAAATAAAGGAAGATGATGAATCCATTAGAAGAGGCCGTGGCGGCCCAAACCAGTCAGCTCGAACAAATTAAGAAATTCACCACCGTTGTGGCCGACACCGGGGATTTCTCTACCATGAAGCGGTTTGCGCCACAGGATGCCACGACCAATCCATCCCTTATTTATGCCGCAGTGCAAATGGACGAGTATGAATACCTGCTCGAGAAAGCCGTGGCCGACAATGAAAACAACGGGTTTCACGGCTCATCCCTGGTGGCGAAAATTGTTGACCATTTGATTGTCTATTTTGGCTGCGAAATTTTAAAAATCGTGCCTGGTCGCGTCTCCACCGAGGTGGATGCCCGCCTCTCTTTCGATACCGAAAGTACGGTTAATAAAGCCCGCGAATTGATCGCCCTTTACCAAGCCCAGGGAATCGACCGGCAGCGTGTGCTGATTAAAATAGCTTCCACCTGGGAAGGCATCAAGGCGGCGGAAGTACTCGAGAAGGAAAGTATTCACTGCAACCTGACGCTACTCTTTTCCCTATCCCAGGCAGTTGCCTGCGCAAATGCCGGAGTGACGCTTATTTCGCCCTTTGTGGGCCGGATTCTGGATTGGTACAAAGCCCATACCGGGGAGGAATATCATGGGTCCGACGATCCCGGGGTGCAGTCGGTGGTCAGCATCTATAACTATTATAAAAAATTTGGCCACAAGACGGAGATTATGGGGGCTAGTTTTCGCAATGTGGGAGAAATCGTCGAGCTTGCGGGCTGCGATTTATTGACGATCAGCCCGAAACTCCTGGGCGAACTGGAGGCCTTGACGGAAATCGTGGAGAGGAAGCTTGACCCGAAAATTGCCGCCTCCTCTCCCATGCAAAAGATGGATATGGATGAAAAATCCTTCCGCTGGTTTCTCAACGAAGATGCCATGGCGACCGAAAAATTATCCGAAGGCATCCGTAGCTTTGCCTCCGACATCGAAAAGCTCGAAACCATGATCCAGAGCGAGTTGCTGGAAGATTAGGGCTCTGCCCGCCGCCCGAATCTGAAACCGGGCGGACCTCAACAAAACTAAGAGGGCGTCTAAGACGATTCCTGATTCCAGGGGCCGCCTGGGGGCATTTCAACAATACTTTTTGGCAACGGATAATTGGGCCAAGGGTCTCCGTTTGACGATTGCCATGCTTTATGTTCGACCCGTAATTCGGCCAGAAGGCTTTTGCAGGCGGGATCGGAAACCCGGTTTTTCATTTCGTCGAGATCGTTCCGCAAATCGTAAAGCTCCACCGGTCCGTGAATATCCTCGACGTATTTCCAGCGCTCCGTCAGCCAGCCTCGTAGCGGCACCGGATGCTCACCCCAGTTGGCAGCATAATATTGAAAAGCAATTCCGGTGTTAATACTCTCATCTGAACCTTCCAAAAGGGGGCGCAAGTTTTTTCCCGGCAAGGATTGGGAAGCCTTGAGACCGCACCATTGCAGGATCGTGGGTAGCAGGTCGACATGCGAGACAAGAGCATCCGAGAGACCGGTTTTTTTTTCTTCACCGGGCGGAGAGATGAGCAGGGGGATTTTCATCAATTCTTCGAAAAAAGCAGACCCTTTATAAATCATGCCATGATTTCCCAGCATTTCCCCGTGATCGGAGGTAAAAATAAAGAGCGTCTCGTTGAATTGGTCCGTATCCAGGAGCGCTTCCAGGATAATACCGGCAAGGTGATCCACGTAAGAGACCGCCCCGGCATAGGCTGCGCGGATTGCTCGAAGCTCGGCCTCAGTATAGTGGGCTGTTGACTTTAGCTGCCAATCGGCTGGTCGTCCGGCCATGATGGCAGCGGCGGAGGGATCCTTCAAATTGAGCGGCAGAGCAACCTCGGAAGGAGAAACCATTGTATCAAAGGGGCTTGGTGAAATAAAAGGCGGGTGCGGTTCGTGGCAGGAGTAAACCAGACAAAACGGGTCCTCTTTGTCCTTCATCGAACTGATGAACCCGGCGGCTGCCCGGGCATTTCGAGCGGAGGGATGAAAAGCCAGGGGCAGGAGAGAAGAACCCACTTTGGTTTTTGCATCAAAACGGCTGGGATCGCTATCAAGCCCTTGCAGTTTGCCGCCGATCTCAATACCTGCTTTGCGTGTAAATTGCAGAATTTCATTTTCCTCTTCCCTCGAGGTATCGTGGTCGCCAGAACGGGTCATAAAGGCATCGAACCCGCGCCGGTCCCCGCCGGTGCCGAGGTGCCATTTACCGGTGTAGGCGCAGGCATAACCGAGGGGTTTGAGGTAATCGGCCAGAAGCTTGACCTCCGAAGATAGCCGCATTTCCTGCGAAACGGGCCGCTCCTGGTGATTGGCGACGACTCCGTGTGCATGAGGATATAATCCAGAAAGCAGGGATGCCCTGGCGGGCGAGCACATCGGGGTAGTGCAATAGGCCCGTCGAAACATCGTGCCGCGACGGGACAGCCAATCGAGATGGGGAGTGTGCCTTGCGCCTTGGCCATAGCTTATGCCCGGCATGGTATCAGCCCTTTGCTGGTCGCTGATAAACAGAACAATATTGGGCCGATCTAGTAAAGGCACGGTATTTGGGAAGTGTTTTCTTCGGTGGGAAAATTTTCAGGAATGAGGGTGGTGCGTACCACTTTTCCGGTGGCAGCCCATTCGACGCCCCGCTGAAGCGTGATGGTAAAACCGACACAGCTCATCGCTTCCACATTATGCCCAAGCGCGGTGTGAAAAACGCGTCCATTACCATAGCGAATGGTTATCAACATGGGTTCATTTCGGGAAGTCAGCTTGGAAGGCGCAGTGGCCAGGACGGTCAAGTTTTCCGCCGGTCCGCGAAGGCGGCTATAGAGTTCGTCCTCCATGTGTTTCCAACGCCTGGGCAAGCCTTTGATTATCGGATGTTCGGAATCAACAATCTCTACTACAAAGGCCCACCGTTTGCCGTGGGCGCCGGCGCTTCCGGGGGTGGTAGTATCAAATTTTACTTCACCATTTTCTACAAAGACCCATGGACCGGACCGCAAATTGCGGCCTTCCCATCCACCAACCCCAATCATTCTATTGTATTCGATCCAGTCGGGGAAGGCATTGTCAGCGGCATGCACAGAGACGAAACCACCACCATCGCGGACAAACGTTTCGAAGCCATCGCGGACTTCCTCCGGCCAGAGTTCTCCGTTGTAATTGCTCAATACCACATTGCACCAGGAAAAATCAGGTTTCCATTCCTTCCACTTGTCCAGATTGGGATTGGTAGACTTGGGCGAGGCAGCGGGCGCGGTGGAAACCTTAACTTCAAAATATCCGCTGGATTCCAATCCTTCTTTGAGAGCCGGTGTTGTCTGTTCCCAATTATGATTGTTTTGGCCGTCAATGAGTAAAACCTTGATCTTCTCTTCAGCGGCGTTCGAAACCAGGCCAATAGGCAACCACAAGCATAGCCACAACCAGCGTCCGACAGGAATACTCTCCAGAGAAGCCTTTGTTGAAAGCAGGGAACGTAATTCTTTTTTGATATTAGCGATCTTCAAAATTCCTCGCCGTATTCCCAGCCCTTGCGCACGGGTTCTTTGACGTATGAATTGAGGTCCGGATGGTTAGTCACACGCATTTTTTGGGTATCCCAAAGTATGCGGGTATTAAATCGTTGGGCGAGCACACCGAGCAGCGCCATTTCCGTCAGTTCGGCGCCATAATCAAAGGTAGATACGGGCATTGGGCTTTCGCCCTTGACTGCCTGGGCCCATTCATTCCAGTGAGATCCCTTGATGCGCGGTATCGTTTCCGGAGGGGGATTTTTACGGAAATCCTCCCATACATGTTCCGGCAGCAATTGGGGGCTGTTGGGCCGCCCGCCGGTCATGAGGGATAGCTTGTCTCCCACCATGATCATGCCGGAATCGGGAAGTTTTTTTAATCCCCATTCGGGTTGGTTGGGCGGCTTGAGACCGCCCTCAAACCAGTTCAGTGTGACCGGTGGCTTGTTTCCTCGTGCCGGGAACTGATAGCTTATGGCAGAACGTTTAGGGACAAAACCTTCCGCTGATCGTGAACGCCTGGTTGTGTTGACCTCGGTCGGCATACCCAGATCAAGCGACCAAAACGGGGCATCCAGCGTATGGCAGGCCCAGTCGCCGAGTTCACCACAGCCGAAGTCATACCAGCCCCGCCAGAACCGGGGTAGGTAATATCGGCTGTAGGGCCGCCTTTTTGTGGGGCCTAACCAGAGGTCCCAGTCCAACCCATCGGGAACCTCCTCGGGACGAGGGGGAAAACGCCTAGGCTTTCGGAAATACTTCTTTTTCCCGAATTCCGGACCATCAAACCAGGCGTGAACTTCGGTCACATCACCCAACACATCGGCATCGACCCACTCTTTAACCAGGCGAATACCTTCGGTCACGTGTCCCTGGTTGCCCAAAGCCGTTATGACCTTGTAATGACGCGCGGCTTTTTTGAGGGTCCGGCACTGCCAGATGTTGTGCGCGAGCGGTTTTTCGACAAAGACATGCTTTCCACGGCGCATCGCTTCCATGGCGGCGGCAAAATGAATGTGGTCGGGGGTCGAAACCACCACCGCATCGATTTGGCCGCCCATTTTGTCCAGCATAACCCGAAAATCCCTGAATCCTTTAGCCTCGGGGTGTTCTTCAAGGGCCTCGTTCAATCGGTTGAGGTCGACATCACAAAGAGCCACGATATTTTCATCGGCTAAACCTTGCCGATTAGCACTTCCGCGGCCTCCCGCACCGATAAAAGCGAGATTCAATCTGCCGTTGGGCGGCGGACCCTCCTGCCCGATACTGAACCGGGGTAAAATGTAAACACCGGCAGCTGCCACAGCCGTTGTCTTGACGAATTTTCGCCGGGATAATTTTTTCATAGAGCGCCCGTTAATATTAATATTAAAAAATTCCTTACCCCTTTAATAAATGCCAATCAGGTCTCTTGGCAAAACGGAATACATCTTTCTCAGCCATAACTCCATAATTTCGTCTTCCGGCCACGATGGTGAAGCAGCGCTCAAATATCTCAAAACCCCACTTCCCGTGTTTAGAACCTATCTCAAATTCGCAGATGAATGATGTTTGTAGCGCCACGGCGGCAGATGCCAGGCGGCTTTGCGCCCGGATGGGCTGGACGCCCCTCGGGCGCAAACTAACGCCGCAGGTGCTACCGTGCCGCACAAATCCTTTGGACAGAGGCAGTTATGTGTTTGAGCAGCGTTCCGGTGGGGCAGCAGGGCTTCCAGCCCGGCGAGCCCCGTCGCGCCTTGCTCAAAACATATAATTGCTCTCTGCATCAACATCATCGAATTTGAGATAGGTTCTAGTAACCCATGGGGTGCGTTCGAAGGAATAAAAATGCTATCGCTCGAATTTACGTCCACCGTTTCCTCCCCTAGGGTCATTTTTCCTTCGCCATCCATGATAAAATAGCATTGTTCCTGTTCATGGGAATGGATATGTTGAAATCCCTCCGGCATCATTTCTACGAGTGTTGTCGTTAGTTGTCGAGCGCCGGTTGTTCCATTGACGGATTGATTAGTTGCTAAAGCGTATTCCCACAATGAAATCGTAAGCTCGACCGCTGGAATGATAATATATTTATGGAACGTTTGGAAGAAGTCGATGAAATTGGAGCAAGGGAGGAAACCTGCCATCTCGCCATCGACTTGGGGGCGGGGAGCGGCCGTGTGGTGGCGGGGCTTCTGGGCAAAGATCGAATCCGATTGGAGGAGGTGCACCGGTTTGCCAATTCGGCGAGGAGGGAAGCCGGTCATTTGCGTTGGGATATCGGGAGTTTATTCGATGAAATCTGCGCCGGATTGAAAATGGCCTGCGATCGCTACGGGAGTAAAATCAAAAGCGTGGGAGTGGACACCTGGGGGGTGGATTACGCACTGATCGATGAGGCGGGCAATCTTCTGGGCGCGCCGGTGGCCTACCGCGACGAGAGAACGGTGGGCGTGATGGATCAGGTTTTCCAGGTTGTGCCCAAAAAGGAAATTTATGATGCCACCGGGATTCAGTTTCTGCCATTCAACACACTGTTTCAGTTAATAGCCGAGAAAGAGTTGGATCAGGCGGTGAAGCTGCTATTTATGCCGGACCTGATCAACTATTGGCTGTGCGGAAAGATGGGCAATGAATATACCATCGCCAGTACCAGCCAATGCATGGACATCCGCAACGGCAGTTGGAATGTTGACCTTTTGTCCCGGCTGGGAATTCCCACGAGTTTATTTTCACCTCCGACGCCTCCGGGGACTTCGCTTGGTTGCCTGAATGAGGACATCGCATCCAGGACGGGCTTGCGGGAAGTGCGCGTAATCGCCGTCGCTTCGCATGATACCGGTTCCGCCGTGGCAGGCATTCCCGGGGGAGGGGGATTCCTGGGCCTACCTCAGCTCGGGGACCTGGTCCTTGCTCGGGGTCGAGTCAGACAAGCCGATTATTTCGGATAAGAGTTTGCAGTATAATTTTACCAATGAAGGAGGCGTTTTCGGGTCGTTCCGAGTACTGACCAATATTGCCGGACTTTGGATGATACAGGAATGCCGCAGGCATTGGAGCGGGGAAGGGGAGGACCTCGATTATACCGAACTGGTCGAACTGGCGGAAGAAGCGCCTCCTTTCGCCGCCCTGATCGATTCCGATCATGGTGACTTTGCCATGGCTGGAAATATGCCGGAAAAGATCAGACGATATTGCGAAAAAACCGGCCAGGAAAGCCCGCAGGGAAAAGGATCGATGGCGCGCACGATATTCGAGGGTCTGGCCATGAAATACCGATTTGCCCTTGAGCGTCTGCAGGATCTGTGCGGCGGGAAACTGGATACTTTGCACATTGTGGGGGGTGGTTCGCAGAACAGGCTTCTCAACCAGATGACGGCGGACGCAGCGGGAATAACCGTGCTGGCCGGGCCGGTCGAGGCGACTTCCTTGGGAAACATCCTGATGCAATTGATCGCCTGCGGTAAGTGTTCCGATCTGGATCAGGGTCGGGCACTGATCAGAAAATCTTTCCCCTTGGAAAGATATGAGCCGAGTAATGAAGAAGCCTGGCACGAACCGTGCCGGCGTTTTAAATGTATTCACCCTATATAAGTTAAAAAATGAGCAGTGATGATGAACATAAGGACCCGGCGGTGAAAAAACATTCCGCTCCTGAAAAAATTGGCGCGGGAGACGGCCAGAGTATCGAGGAATTGTTTAATTCTCCCCGTATTGTAGAATTGAAGGAGAGCCTCTGTGATATCGGCCGCAGGATGTGGCAGCGCGAATACACGGACGGCAACGGGGGAAATTTAACCGTGAGGGTGGGTGAAAACCTCGTTCTTTGCACACCGACCATGATTTCCAAAGGGTTCATGAAACAGGAGGACATGTGCCTGGTTGATTTGGAGGGCAAACAGTTAGCCGGTCGCCGTCAACGGACCAGCGAGGCTCTCACGCATATCGGGATAATGAAGGAACAGCCCAAAGCGAAAGCGTGTTGTCACGCCCATCCGCCTTACGCCACTGCCTATGCTCTGGCTGGCAGGCGACCGCCGCGAAACCTCACTCCCGAAGCGGAGATTTTCCTGGGCGAGATCGGCCTTTCCGATTACCGCACTCCGGGCACTCCAGAAAACGCGGCGGAAGTCGGACGGGTGGGCAAAGACCATTCGGCCATTCTCATGATCAACCATGGAGTCATTACCTGGGGAACCGATATCGAGGAGGCCTATTGGAGAATGGAAATCGTTGAAGCCTATTGCAAAACGGTGTGGATTGCCCTACACTTGACCCCCGACCTTAAAACAATCTCCTGCCCTTACACCCAAGACCTCCTACAAATCCGAAAAAAGCTCATGCCTTAATGCGATGGTAAAAAGAGTGAAGGATTGCGGCAGGAATCATTCAAAAAGATTTTTATGCATCTTTTTGAATTTCCGAGGGGAGCTCATTTTCATAGAGATTCCAATTCTGGACCAATTCGTCGATCACTCGGCTACCTGCAACATAGGCCGACTCTAGAGCTGTACTTAGCCCGGTGAGTTCTATGATGTCCTCAGTAGCCAGGCTCTCACCAGCGGTGGCCCCATCCCACTGGCAGGTAAAGTTGCTTGCCGTGCGTGATGCCATTACCCGGTTGTAGTCGATTTTGCCCATTTTAGCAAGGAGTGACAAGGCGGTCATAACGCCGCTGTCTTCCACCGCACTGGCCGCAAAAATGCCCCGGCCTTGCGTCCAGTAATCTACCCAAGCGCAAGCCCAGTCGTTGAGCATCCGGCCATGCCAAAAATTGTCTCCGGCCAGAATGTCACCAAGTATAACTCGGGGTCTTTGCCTGGCCGCGACATCCCGTTTGAACCGGGAACAAAGTTCCTCGTCGTGGGGTGTGCGGAACTGAGTAAGGTCGATATCTTGCGTTAGCCCGTAAGCCCATTCGGCCAGGCCAGTATTAAGTTTATGCACGGTCCTATAGGAATCCACTACCATTGGTTGGGGAAATTCTTCGGTGGTATTACCATAAGGAGAGGCGCCGTATTTCCAGTCCTTTGGCATTTCCCGAGGGTCAAGCATATGCTTTTTATCGGCATCGACAATATATCTGGCCCAGGCAACGCTGCCTACCGTCATAACTGCGGGGTTACCACCGGCCACGCCTGCAATAAGCCAGTAAGCTTTAGAAAGATCAAAACGCGAATCCATACCCAACCCAATCGTAGCTGCCGTTGCGGTGGAGGCGCCAATGCCTGCGACAAAACCGATGACATTGTCATCATTCATGCGAAGATCGTGGTCTCCTTGCGGAAAAGGAATTCGATGCTTCAAATTGTATCTTGAGATCCAGTGCTTGAATTCACCTTCCGGTCCGTCGGCACCGTTATCGGTGTGGAAGTAAACAACGATGACAGCTTTTACCTTCATTGGCGGCTGCCCATTTACGCTAGGTAAGATGTCGTCGTTCACAATTCCTATTTAACCTGTACGCTAAATAAACCATCGTTAGAAAATAATGGGGTGTATTTTTACGCATAGTCGGCGCATTGAGCTTTAACCAGGAAATTGCTTAATCCATGGCTTGTTTGGCTTGTTGGTCTATCAATTATTGACCGTTATCAACGGGCCACATTTTGGGGAACCAGGGGTCTTGGCAGGGGTCGCCGTGTTTGACGGTTGGTCCCATCTGGACTCCCATGGGGTTGTAGTCGCCGTGCTTGTTGTAGGTGGCGCCTTGGGCCGACATGTGGAAGACGAGAGAGAGGCGCGGTTGGCCGGAGAGGTTGGCCCGTGAGCCGTGGATGGTAAGGCCGTCGTGGAAGCTCATCTGGCCCGCTTTGAGAATGAGGTCTTTTTCCACCCACTCTTTGCCTTCGGGGAGGAGCTTTTCCTTCAGGGCATCTAGGTCTTTGTTGAAAAAGGTGGCGGCGTCCTTGATGAGGCCCCAGTTATTGGAGCCGTCGATGACCTTCATGCCGCCGTTGGAGGTGTCGGTATCCTGGAGGGCAATCCAGGCAGTGACATAGCCGGGCGAATCGAAAACGGTGAAGTGAGCGGCGTCCTGGTGCCAGCCGACGGTGGTTTTTTCCTGTTGGGCGGTATCGCCGGCCTGCCCGGATTTCCAGATGACCTGATGGAGGGATAATCGTATTTCGGGTGAGCCGAGGAGCCGGGAGGCCATGTAGCCGAGCTCGCCGGACTGGATGAGGGCGCGCATTTTGGCATTGATCCACCAACTGTTGAAAGCGAACTGGACTTCCTGGGAGTCGGGGTCGAACCCAGACTCTCCGGAGAAACCGAAATAGGGCATGCAATCGAAGTCGTTCTCGCCTTTGAGGGAGCGGATTGCCTCGTGGCGCAATTCCTCGACTTCCCCGGCGTTGAAAAGTTGCGGTCCGATGTGGTAACCGTGCTCCTGATAAAAAGCGACATCCTGGTCTGTGATCAGTTCCTGTTTCAATTCCGTTGGCATTGTCATTTTAATTTTTCGAATTCTTTTTTTATTGTGTTCAGAAATGATAGATTGCGGATTTGAGGAGGATTTGCCACCATTTTTTCGTTACGCCCCAACGCTGGAGCGGTTTCGAGCAAGTCGTTTGCTAACCGGGGTGGGTAATTTTGGAGATTTTTTTATTAATGAGCTATACGATTTATTTTGCCGGAGATTTATTCGACCACAAGGATTTGGCCGGAAATGCCGCCTTGGCTACGGCGATTGCGGAGAAGTCCGAGGGGCGCTTTCTCTGCCGGTTGCCCCAGAATATTGAAAGCCTGGCAATGTCCGCTCAGGAAATTCGGGACGGCGACCTGAAGCT
>JAJFLV010000017.1 GCA_021772535.1 Opitutales bacterium
CATGCTGGTGAGGGCAATCTCGCCGAAAGGCCTCCAAAAGCTAAGCGCAGGAGGTGCGAAAAGGCAGCCTTGAATCGGAGAGCGCTTGAGGTTTAGAGCAATCTGGACCTTGAGAGTTCCTAAGAAGTGCGGGCGGTGTGAAAAACCGCATCGACCGCTCTGTAATGCAAAAAGTATCCTGAGAGCTAAGAGGTCAGACCCGTAACCGGGGGCCAACGCTGCGGAGCCATCCGCGGGCCGACCCTTGGGAAGAAGGAGTAGAGGGCTTATTACAGAGCGCTTTACGCCTGGTGCGGCGAACCGGTGTCGGCAGACACTGGTCGAACTGTGCCGAGAGGCCTCACTCAACAATCGTCCGGAGCAATTGGGGCGACGGTCCTGCTATGAGACCGACAATCGCGTGTTGCCGCGTGGAATAGCGTCGGGGAGCTGGCAGCTTTCGATCACTCGAAAGCGCCCAATGTCAGCACTTGGAAAGAGCGTGTGGCGCACGACATTCCAAACTTTCAAGGGGCCCGGCCTCCGCAAGGAGACCGGGCCTTTTGATGTACCCAAATATATCGGCCTATACGTTGAGAAATAAAGCGCAATGTTGGATGCCGGAAACAGATTTTAGCTGTCGAACTTGGACTAATCGGCAAATTTCAACAGCTCTACCGTCTCCGGGACATCGTCGATTATCTGGGCCGGTTCCGGGCCGACTCCGATATAGCGCAGGTTTGGCAATACCTTTGGCCGGTGACCATCGCGATAGGCGACATCGAAGATTCCTTTGACCATGCCGGCCACATAGCGTTTAGCGTTTATCGGTAAATCATTAAAGCTGCGAACTTTGGAAATGTCCTCGCTCCATCCTGGGAATTGCAGAAAAACCGGGCGCAGTGTTCGCCGCAGCGCCTGATCCCGGGGGACTTGTTGGTACCGTGTTCCATCGGGAGCCTGATATGCCACACAAATTAGCAATTCGCCGCCTTGCCATGAGCCGGAATAGGTAAGTGCATCAAGCTTGTTAATGACAAGATCCTGAAATCCGCCGTAGCGCAGAGTATCTCCTTTTTCCACCGCGTCGAACCAACCAACCATCCGCTGCCGGCCCGTGGTGGCACCGAATTCAAGCTTTTTCAGCTTTTCCGCTAAGGGATGCGTGTCGTTCATCTGAGTGATGAAATCATGTGTTCCCACTTTTGTGTCGTAAGCCTTGCATGCTCCGATGGTGTGTATGATTTGGCTGGGTACCCCGGCCGATTGAAAGAACTCGGGAACGTAGGTGTGAGAGGCGGTTACGTTGGGGGGGAACCCGTGACGTTTATCCAACCAGTAGGATTGGCCGAATTCTCCAATCACGTAGTCTCCTTTATTAAGGCATCCTAGAACGGTTTCCCGAATGTCGCCGATTCTCGGTGCCAAAGCCGCACCAGCCTCCCAGTAGGTGTCGATTACCAATTCGTAATTCAGATATTCCGGACTTGGGGCCTTGAATCGTTCGAATTGAAATTCCTCCTTGGGGAAGATGCCCTCCTCGATGGAAGATTTGTTAGCTCTGGTTTCCGCCCTGGTGAGGGTTGTGAAGAAACGGTTCCAGGCCTCTTCATCGACGCGACAGACGTAATAAATGGTGCGCAGGGCCCGCTCGATCCGTCGGCGCATTTTAATGGCAAAATCTTCTTTTCGACCCAGAAAATCGGCATAAGTAATCTGCCATTGGCCCGCCTCATCGCAATAAGCCGGTGAAATGCCCCGACCGGTGGAGCCGCGAGCCTGTTTCTTGAGAACATTGGCCCGGTAATGCTCCCAGGCCAGGTCGAGCAATCGGTGGCTCAGGTCGCTCACCATGGTGCGTTCGTCAATAAGGAGGCGATCAAAAATTTTGTACCCCAGGTTTTCAATCGGTTTGATCTCCCACCAGAACTTGTGGGGGTCGGCCACCACACCCGAGCCGATGCCCAAACAAGGCACTTCGGGGGCGACCACGGCACACGGCAGCAGGTTAAACTTCAGACCGCCCGCGGTATGACCGGAGTTGGCCCCGCCGTTGACTTTCATGACCATTCCCACCTGGGAATCCCGGACGGAACCCTTGGTTAACTCGTTTACCAGTTCACAGACGAGGCGGCCTTTGCCCTCATCTCCCATGCTGATTCCGACATCAGCAATAATTTTACTAGTAAAAGGCGTTAACGCCATGAATAATTGGGTCTTGGAAAGCCCTTGAAAAATGTTGTCTCTGATGATCGGGTTATCCCGATTTTCCAACCAAAAACGCTGACTTATGGCATTACTTCAATTATGTATCAATGCAAAACAGCCTTGTCGGGATTAATTTTTTCGGGAAATCCTTTGACTGTATTTAAGAGCGACCAGGTAAATGAAATACCGGATACAATATAGGCCCTACAGACGGAAATTTATCCGTCCTATGCGGTTGGGAACCACTTTCAGCAGTGAGAGGCGAGGGGCCATTGTGCGCCTTCTCAACGAGTCTGGAAATGCTGGATTTGGCGAATGCGCGCCATTGCCCGGGTTTGCAGTCGAAAGCCTGGAAGAAGCCATTAACTATTGCCACAGTTTTGGAAATGAAATCACGGAGAAACAAATTGAGGGAATTCCAGAAATATTTCCTTGTCTTCGTTATGCCATTGAATCGGCACAGATAATGGCTGATTCAGGTTTGTCAAAAACCACTCAAAGAAAACTTCTTCCGACGGCGACCCTCCTGCCTGTCGACAAAGACGTCATCGAACACCTTGCACGCCTGACAGAGGAAGGATTTACCACTTTTAAATGGAAAATTGGGGTGGATGACTTTACTTCCGAGGAAAAAATCTTTCACCGTATTTCCACGGCACTGCCGTCAGGCGGTCGGCTTCGTCTCGATGCCAATGGGATCCTCGATAAAGGGCAGACCAAAAGCTGGCTGGAGCTTTTGGATGGCTGCGACCGGATTGAATTCCTGGAGCAGCCATTGCCGGCGGAGTGTTTTGAGCAAATGCGAAAGCTGGCGGATTCCTATTCAACCGCCATTGCCCTGGATGAATCTGCGGCAGGGTTGAAGAGCTTGAAAAATGTCGTTGGAAATGGGTGGGCAGGTCCGTTGGTGATAAAACCCTCTATTGTGGGTTCTCCAACCGCTTTCCTCCAATGGTCGGCCAACTGTTCTTGTCCATTGGTTTTCTCCTCCGGTTTCGAGACTGCCATCGGGTTTCAGACTGGGTTGGAACTGGCTATGGAAGCACGAAATTGTGATTTCGCGCTGGGATTCGGGACCAATGGTTTTTTTGCCCAGGATGGCCTCTCACGGCACGGAAATGGTCCGGAACTGAACCCGGATTTGTTATCCTTGGATGATTGCCTGCAAATTTGGGACCGATTGGACACCCCACAAAAAAAAACGATTCCATCGAGGTCTGGCGGGAAAGATATTTTCCTCTGTGAGAAGAATCCCAAAAAATTTCAACACTTCTTTTTTAATGCGCTGAAAGATGGGAGAAACCGAATATTTCTGGCCAATCCCGACTGGGGCCGGCGCAAATGGAAGGAAGCTCTCGACCTGGTTCGACCCGATGAAATCTGCGGTTCAGCCCCCCATGAATTACAACTGAGCGGGAGACAGCAGAAGACCGAATTTAACCACCTTTCTGCCCGTGATCGGCTCATTATGATTCCAACCGGCGGAAGCACGAGCGGCCTGCGATTTTCTATGCATACGTGGGAGACCTTATCAAATGCTGCGGAATCATTTGTCAGCGGATTCGGAATTTCCCCGGTGAATAGTTTTTGCCTTCTTCCCCTCCATCATGTCAGCGGATTAATGCAACTGATTCGGGCTAGACAAACTGGTGGCCGTTTTGTTTTCGGCTCCCATAAAGAACTGCTGGCAGGCCGGTTTCCCGATTTCGATCCCTGTGAATTTATTATTTCACTGGTTACCCTGCAATTGCGCCGACTACTGGAATTCAGGGAGAGCGCCATCTGGCTGAAAAGGTTTAAAATGGTTCTTTTGGGCGGTGGGAAAGTGGATAAGGAATTGTTGGATTCGACCCGAAAAGAAGGCATCCGCCTGGCGCCATCCTACGGCTTGACGGAAACTGCGGCGGTATGCGCGGCATTGACTCCCGAAAAATTTCTCTCCAGCCAAAAAGGATCGGGATCGGCCTTACCGGGCGTGGATATCAATATATGCGACGATGATGGGCAATCATTGCCCACTGGAACTAGAGGAAGGATTCATATTCGCTCAAAATCGTTATTTTTTGGCTATTTTCCCGATTTTTCCAGGGAGTCGGGAGAAGCTTTTGCCTCAGGAGACGAGGGATTTCTTGATTCTGACGGAAGCCTGCATGTAACCGGACGTTTGGATAGAATCATTATTACCGGCGGGGAAAAGGTGGACCCCTCTGAGGTTGAGCAGGCAATTATGAAATCAGGTCTGGTGGCGGATGTTTACGTTTACGGAGTCAACGACCAGGAATGGGGGCAAAAAGTTGTCGCCCTTTATGTTCCTTTAAAGAAGGAAACAACCCAGGATGGTCTTAAAGCTTCCATCATTAAGAATCTGACTCTCTTCCAGGTTCCAAAAATTTGGAAATGCCTTACGGAAATTCCGAGAAATGATCTTGGGAAAATCGATTTGGATCGAATTGAAAGAGAGGAAGCAGAAGTTACTTAACTTAACAACTTAACGGATTCGAATCAATTCTTGTGGGGATTTTTCAAATAATAGAGAAACCCGTCTTCGGCGCCGACCAGCAAGTCTTTAATGCCATCCTTACCCCAATCAACGAGAGTCGGACTAGTGGTATGTCCCGCCAGTTTCGTTTGACCCAGCGGACCTTCATCGAGAAAGATGAATGCATCTCTTTCGTTCGCGACATTACGCAGAAAGTTTATGCTTCGTGAGTTTACGAGGAGGTCTTTTTTGCCGTCCTCATCCCAGTCGGTTATGACGAATTTTCGCCGACCGCTTTTTCCCGCAAAGCCGTTGTTTAAAACGAGGAGCCCGTCTTTCTCGTTTAATTTGGAATGATCACGTCCAAAAATCGACCCTTGGCGTCCGTGAAAGATTCGTTTGGGTGGCATTAAAGAAAGCTTCCCGCCAATTAAGCGGCGTTCGAAAAACGCCAGGTAGCCTTCAATGTCCAGCAGGACGAGGTCCTCCAGCTCATCGTTGTTCAAATCAATTACCAATGGTGTTGTTCGCCACTGGGTGACCAGTTCGTTCCCTTCCGGATGCCACCAGTTCCATTGAGGCTTCGGATTCCCCCCCATTTCCCAATCCACTACGATGGTACGGGCATTTTCCAGGATTGGCTTACCGCGAGTTCCTGAATTGCGATACCAAATTATTTTACCCCAAATCGAGTTGACGACAAGATCGGCCATTCCATCCGAATCCCAATCCGCCACGCTTAAGACCGTATAACCCCATTTGGTTTCAGCGGGTCCCTGAATGGAACCGTTATCGCCCGCCATGATTCGGATAACTTTTCCCGCTGCTTGAAGGTAACGGGGTGCCGCCCAACTCGGGGGATCGCCGCCGTCGAGGTTTTCAATAAAACCGATATAACCGGCCGTATTTCCACTGATTATATCTTCATCGCCATCATCATCCCAATCGTAGCTCACAGGTGTGGCAAGAGCCCCGAACTTGACCGCATCGGCCTTTTGTTGAAAAAACACCGGAGGCAAAAACTGCGGCACCCCATCCGCCACTTTTCCGGTATGCTCTATAAGGGAAACACGACCGTCTTCCTCGCCAACAACGAGGTCAACGTCTCCATCCTCATCCCAATCGATCGCAACCGGCACAATCATGCAAAGGTCCATGCGAATCGGGGATCCCCGGTGCATCAATTCTCGGCCGGTTGCGTAAACAGGTTCTTTCCGTGTGCCGGTATTTTCAAAATAAGTGAAACGGTCAATGAACGAACCGCACAGAAGATCGAGATCGCCATCGCCATCGAAATCGGCAAAATTGGGAGAAGGCATGCCATAAACATCAACCGGTTTGCCTGCTGCTTTTATCTTTTCCGGTTTGTCATACGATGCCGACTCCTTGCGCCCCGAGTTTTTCAGCAGATAGACGAACCCGTGAAGTGGTCCGCTGGTCCATTCTCCCTTGTCATTGTAGGCGTCGTCCCAACCGTATTCCTCCCATACACCCACCCCAACGATCAAGTCGTTGAGGCCATCTCCATCGTAATCGCACAGTTTCCATTGATTGGCGCGGGTCTTGCCTTGCTTATAAATATCGGGTTCTAACGGCACCTCAACGGATTGGCCAAACTGGTTTTCAGGAAAATCAACGTATTCCACGGCGGGACCGAAAACCCTCGGTTTGCTGTCAAGGTAGGAAATATCCACCCATCGTTTGCCGGAAGCGATTTTAACGCCCGGATTGAAAACGGGTAATTTTACCTTTCCCGAAGCATTTTCGAAAAAATAAGTGCCGTTGCTGGGCACATCAGAGGTAGTAACAATCAGGTCCAGGTCGCCGTCGCCGTCATAATCCATGGGCATCGGATTGGCCCAAAGGCCAACCCCAAGAGCGACCGCCAGATTCGGATTACGATATTGCAGTCGCTCGAAATCAGCATTGATAAGTCCCATGCCCAACATTGAAAAAAGGCAGGTGATGGAACTGAAATTAAGTTTGTTCACAGTTAGTCAATTAGAGGACAACAATTATCGTTAATATCAATGAACGGTGGTGGGATATTTTTCAACCTGCTAAAACCTGGTTCTGAAACCGATCTTTACGTTTCGACCGGGCAGGGGAGCCTGGTCTTTGATAAAGGAAACGTGATTTCGCGCTTCCTCGTTGGCGAGATTGGTTCCGATGACAAAGAATTCCAGATTTTTTGTAAAACCCGGCCAACCTTGGATCGAGTATGTGATATCGGCATTGAGAAAAGTGTAGCCTCCTGTCTGGCTTTCAAAGGCGGCGGTTCGTTTCTGACTATCAACCGTTCTGATTTCAACACCGGCCCGGAGCTTCGGCATCTCATAGCGCAAACGTCCCCCAAAACGCAGTGGCGGAATCCTGGGAAGAGGAGAATCAAGTTCCGAATTCGTGGCCCGCACAAAATCAAGCAGGAGATCCATGTGCAGGTGCTTGCCTTTTTCATGCAGAATATGAATGGAAGCCTCCATTTCCGCCCCATAAAACTCAGCTTCCAGAGCCCGGTAATTGAATACCGGAAGGTCGTCCATCCGGCCGGACGTCCTCTCCAGGAAAATAAAGTTCTTGAAATCGTTGTAGAACAGGTTGATCGAACCAGTAATATTTCCCTC
This sequence comes from Opitutales bacterium, assembly GCA_021772535.1. GTDB lineage: Bacteria > Verrucomicrobiota > Verrucomicrobiia > Opitutales > UBA2987 > JAJFLU01. The sequence goes on from JAJFLV010000017.1 coordinate 7,291, forward strand.
AATCTTGCGGAGGCTGAAATCCAGGCCAAGAGCTTCCTCGACATTGAGTGAAGAATCACCCAATTCGAAGGCCTGGGTGGCCGCATGCGGTCCGTTTGCCAGCAATTCCTGCGCGGTTGGAATACGTTGAGAATAAGCCACAGATAAAGCTATCCGGTAGTTTTCATTGGGCTTTAAGACAAAGCCTGTAGATGCGCTGACACCCGAATGGTCAATTTTCCCCGGCGAGTCGGCTGCGGAAATCTCCTGGTTTTCGAGGCGAAACCCTCCATCCCAGCTCCAACCATCCTTTTCGATTTTTTCAACCAAAAACAAGGCCCAGTTAAAAGTGTCGGATGGGGGCAGAAAGGCTTCTTCTCCCTCGGCCTTCAAATCGGTTTGGCGCAATTGCAGCCCGAAGGCGCCCTCCATGTCGTTAGCCCCAATGGGTTTGTGCAGTGCTTCGATGCGGGTTTCGAATCCGTTGGTCAGGAAGCGGGTGCCGACCTCTCCACCTTCCTCTTCCACATGTTCATAATCAGCGATACTCCCCCGAACCTTGACACTTTCGAGAAAAGACAACGGGTCCAACAATTCGGCCCGAAAGTCGAAACGCAATTGGTCCAACTCAATCCGTATTGGCTCATCCACCTCATCTCCCGGAACTCCATAAAGAGAATCGAGCCCGGAAATGGCCAATCCGGCCGAGCCTTTTTCCCAAAACCAGGCGAACCCGGCCGAGCCGCTCTTAGTCTCGATTGCACTATTGGGCAGAATACCGGAACGTTCCCCTTCCATCGCCACTTTGTTGGGGAAGCCCGGTATTTCGACATCGTCCGACTGTCGGTAAAGCGCCCCAACGTGCCAGGCAAGGGATTTAGCCGCGCCCCCAGTGGAGAGAACGGCGGTTCTTTCTTGGGCTACGGACCCATAGGATACCTCAAAATCTCCTTCCATCTTTGTTCCCGGCAGTTTGGAGGGAATTTCCTTTCCAATTACATTAACCGTGCCACCGATGGCGGAACTGCCATACAATAAGGTGGCCGAACCCCGCAGGACCTCTATTCGTTCCACCAAAAGCGGCTCAACACTGACCGCATGGTCCGGGCTTGTGTTGGAAACATCCAGGCTGTCCACTCCACTTTTTAGGATGCGGATGCGGTCGCCATCGAAGCCCCGAATTACCGGCCGACTGGCCCCGGGGCCGTGATAGGTGGAGTTGACCCCGGGTTCCCAGGACAATGTTTCTCCCAGAGTGGACGATTGGCGTAAATGCAGCGAGTCACCGGTTAAAATGGAAGAAGCCACGGTCATATCTTCCGGCAATACCGGGTGCAGGGTGGATTCTACCTGATATTCCTCAAGTTCGTGGATTTTTATTTTATCTTTCTGATTTTTTGTAGATTGAGCGTGAGAATGGATTTTTCCGGAAAATAAAATTAATAAACTTAAAAATGGTAATAATTGCGGAAGTGGTAAATTTTTCATCTGGCATGGCAGGGATTGAGTTGGTGATTTAATGGCAGCCCCGAGTCGGGGGATTGCCGCAGCAATGATTTACCTCGCAACACGCGAGGAAATATCCGTCAAAGCGGACGATTATGCTAACACCGGGATGGGGGCGCCCTGGCCGAAACTTTGAATGGCAAGCCCGAATAACGGGCTTTTTCAACCGACTGCGGATATTGAACTGGTCGATTTAAGGAGTTATCTACCTCAAAAGTATCGGGAGAATCACAATCGATTGAACTGGAGGAAAAAAGGGTAAGAACGCAATTGTGTTCTACAGTGTCGGCTTCCGGGTGAATATTGGAATGCCGATCCGGACTGCCCGACAAAAAGGAGAGCCCCAGAACAAGAGCGGCAACTGTTGCAGCAATTAACTTTTGCCAAGCTGTCTTATTTTTCTTAAGCGATTCAATCATGTAGGATGCAGATTAATACCAGTTATCTTCACCTCATTGTTTCAAAAAATCGAGAAGTGATGAAAAGCAAGGCGCAGTTCGTAAACCGGCGCGGGAGCGTAGTACCCTACGTAACCAAGCGGTTGAAGGATGTCGTTTCACTCGGTAGCGGGTTGCAACGCAGCTATTCGCGCTTGTCGGATTTAGGCTTCTTAAGGGCATTTTCGTATCCTCACATTCAATGGCGACCAAATTTGAACAGATTTGTATCACAACTCTTTCATTATAAAATATTGTTCACCCGCCATTAAGAAGCCGTTTGAAACATTGGGGTTATTATCGATCCGGCATGATAACCTGTCAATGGCGGTGGCTTTCAATCCGCGATTATCCAAAAAAACAAAAAATCTTTCAGAGCTGTCGAAATTGCCTGTCTTTATTCGTTATATCTATGGAAGTAAAAATAGTGTATTCCAACTTGACCGGAATAATTTTTAAAATTCAAAAGAGGTAATTAAAATGGCAAAGTTTGTTGTAATGCTGAAAGGCGGTTATGAATCTTTCAAAGAAATGTCTCCAGAAGAAACCCAGCAATCCATTCAGCGATACCGTGACTGGACCCAAGGGCTGGTGGAAAAAGGAGTTTTTGTTGATGGAGACAAATTGAAAGACGACGGGGTGCGTTTGTTGAATTCCAGGGATGGAAAAGTCGTTATGGATGGTCCCTTTGCGGAAACCAGGGAAACCATTGGCGGAATTATCATCATTGAGGCCGGGATTTACGATGAGGCCGCCTCTTTACTGACCGACTGCCCCATATTTTCAGACGGAGGCAATATCGAGTTAAGGGAAATTGATGTTCTTGATTAATCTGTGAGCGTAAATGAACGGCGGCAACTCTTCCAAAGGCGGGGAAATTCATGTTCTCGTCGATCATTTGTTCCGGCACAAAGCGGGGCAGTTAGTCGCATCCTTAACCCGCCTGTTCGGACCGGAAAACCTGCATTTGGCCGAGGATGTAGTCCAGGAAACCCTGCTCAAGGCGCTCCGCCAATGGCCTTATTACGGCATTCCGGAAAACCCTGGCGGTTGGCTTTTCCGAGTGGCTAAGAACCAGGCCCTTGATTTACTGCGCAGGGAGAAACGTTTGCAGGAGAAACTGAGCCTGATTTCCACGGAAAACAGAAAAGATGAATACTTCGATACGTGGTTGATTGAAGACGGTCCCTTTAAGGATGATCAGCTAACATTGATTTTCATTTGCTGTCACCCCATCATCAAACGAGAGTCCCGAGTTGCTCTGGCCTTGAAAACCGTGGGCGGATTTAGCGTTTCCGAAATAGCCCGCGCCTTTCTCCTGAAAGAGAAAACCGTAGCCCAACGTTTGGTTAGGGCGAAGCGTAAAATCAAGGAAAACAAGATCCCTTTTGTATTTCCGCGAAACGAAGACATGCCCCGGCGACTGAAAGCCGTTTTAGAAGTGATCTATCTTTTATTTAATGAAGGTTACAGCGCTACCACAGGGGATTCGCTCGTACGGCGGGACCTGTGCGAGGAGGCCATTCGATTGGCCTCGCTGTTGGCCGAACATCCGGTTGGGGACCAGCCCGAAGTCCATGCTTTGCTCGCGCTTATGCATTTTCAAAATTCTCGCTCCGAGGCCCGGGTTGACACGGTGGGAAACTTGCTTCTGCTCTCCCAGCAAGATCGTTCCAAGTGGGACCGCAATTCGCTGGAATCAGGATTTGCTCACCTCGACCGGGCCGGAAAAGGCGATTCCTTGAGTCAATACCATTTGATGGCTGGAATTGCTGCTTGCCATGCATCGGCGGAGAGCTTTGAAACCACCAATTGGGAAGATATTCTTTATTATTACAACCATCTCTCCCAAATTAATCACTCTCCGGTCCTGGCCTTGAATCGGATTGTGGCGGTCGGGATGATGGATGGTCCCGAAGCCGCACTAGACCTAATGGACAAGCTCAACGGAGTCGAGGAATTGCAGAATTATTACCTCTTGCCGGCCACTGCCGGTGACTTGCTGATGCGAATCGGCAAAACAGAAAAAGCAAGGCGGCAGTTTGTAAAAGCACTTTCGCTGGCCTCGAATAATACAGAAAAACGGTTTCTAAAAAACAGGATTAAGAGCTGTTCTGGTTAGCTATTCGGTCAATAGGCGGTGGCTGGTATTTAAGCCAGGTAAATCTTTGGCAGGCTTGACCGGTATTCCGATCCTGCCTTCAATAGCGGTGTATGGATAAAAATGCCATCGCCGCGGTGCTTTCCGAAATCGCCTTGCTGCTCGAATTGAAGGGTGAAAACCCCTTTAAATTTAGGGCCTATCAATCGGGGGCGAGAGTGCTGGAAAGTCTGGATGAAGATTTAGCAGAGATTATTGCGGAGAGCCGGTTGACTTCCATAAAAGGAATCGGCAAAGCCTTGGCCTTGAAGATCGAAACCCTCCACCAAACCGGGCAACTGGAGTATTATGACAACTTGGTCGCATCGGTGCCGCCGGGTTTGGTGGAGATGCTCGAAATTCCAGGCCTGGGGCCGAAAAAAATCAAGGCCGTACATGAGGCTCTTGGGGCCGACACGATCGAGAAATTGCAGGCGGCCTGTGATAGCGGACAGGTGGCCGCCCTTCCCGGATTCGGAGAAAAGTCGCAGGTGAAAATTATTGCCGGGATGAAGAACCGCGAAGCCTATGGCAAACGGCATTTGTGGTGGAATGCATTTGCGGCGGCGGAACCGATTCTGGAGGGCTTGAAATCTCTGCCCCAAGTGGAGCGGGCCGAGCATGCCGGGAGTCTACGGCGTAGAATGGAAACAGTCGGCGATCTCGATTTTTTAGTTGCCTCAACCGACCCGCAGCCGGTTATGGATTGGTTTACAGCCCAACCATCGGTGAGCGAGGTGTCCGCGCACGGGGAAACCAAATCGAGCGTGCGCCTGAAGGACGGACTTCAGGCAGACTTGCGGGTGGTCCCGCCCAAACAGTTCGTGTTTGCCCTGCATCATTTCACCGGATCGAAAGATCACAATGTCCGTATGCGGCAACGAGCATTGCAAAGAGGTTTCAGCATGACCGAGTGGGGCCTTCGCCCGGAAAGCGGGAGCGAGGATTTACTGGAGGTTAATATTGAAAGTGAGACTGATCTTTTTAGGTTTTTACAACTGGATTTCATACCGCCTGAATTACGAGAGGATCTGGGCGAAATCGAAGCCGCCGAATCTGGCCGTATCCCGGATTTGATCGAAGCAACCGACATCAAAGGTGTTTTTCATAACCATACCACTGCTTCCGACGGCCACAACACCTTGGAGGAGATGGCTACCGAAGCCCAAATGCTCGGTTGGGAATACTTGGGCATCGCGGACCATTCGAAGGCGAGTTTTCAGGCTAAAGGGTTCAGTGAGGATCGTTTGCTCAAGCAAGTTGAGGAAATTCGCCGCATCAACGAATCCGGCAAATTTACAACCCGATTGCTGACCGGAACCGAATGCGATATCTTGCCATCCGGCGAACTCGATTTCAGCGATTCCGTTCTCGCACGGGTTGATTATGTAGTCGTATCCGTCCACTCATCATTCAGTCAAAGCGAGGAGGAAATGACAGCCCGCATTATCAAGGCGCTGGAAAACCCGCATGCAACTATGTTGGGACATTTGACCGGGCGGATTCTGCTTCGCCGGGAGCCTTACAAGGTAAACCGGCAAAAAGTGATCGATGCTGCTGTGGACAATGGCAATATTATCGAACTGAATGCCAATCCCAGCCGCTTGGACATGGATTGGCGTTTATGGCGAAGCGCCGCCGAGAAAGGCCTGCTTTGCGCCATCAATCCCGACGCCCACACCACCGAAGG
>JAJFLV010000161.1 GCA_021772535.1 Opitutales bacterium
GCGCTTAACGGTGTCGTCCTGCTCCATCATATTGACAACGGTTTTACACGCATGGATGACGGTTCCGTGGTCCCTTCCGCCGAAGGATTCCCCGATTTCCTGAAGACTGTGGTTGGTCATGTTTCGGCTTAAATACATGGCAATCTGCCTGGGAAAGGCAATGTTGCTGGGTCTCCTGCGAGTTGTCATGTCAGCCGGGCGCAATTGGAAAAATTCGACCACTTTCTTTTTAATTTTTTCGATGCTGATCTGGTTTTGGACTTCTTCCTGAAAGGTGTAGTGGAGGAGCTTTTCAACGATTTCAATATTGAGCGGCTGATTCATCAAGGTACCGTAGCTGGCCACTTTGATGAGGGCCCCTTCCAGCCTGCGAACGTTGCTGGTAATGCGTTGAGCCAGAAATTGCAAAATTTCATCGGAAATATTGAAGTTCATGGCACTCGCTTTTTTGCTCAAGATGGCTTGGCGAGTCTCCAGATCCGGGGCCTGGATATCGGTAACCATACCCCATTGAAAGCGTGAGAGAAGCCGGTTTTCCAGCTTGGAGATTTCGCTCGCGGGACGGTCGCTGGTCAGGCAAATCTGCCGCTGCACTTCGAACAAGTCATTAAAGGTGTGAAAGAACTCTTCCTGAATCCGCTCCTTGCCGGCCAGAAAATGGATATCGTCGATCAGCAACAGCTCAATATTGCGGTAAAACTTGCGGAAATTGATGATGGTATTTTCCTGAATCGCCCGGATAAATTCGTTGGTAAACTTTTCGCAGGAGACATAGACCACTCTGCTGTCGGGGTTCTGGTCGAGGATGGTGTGAGCGATTGCCTGGAGCAGGTGGGTTTTGCCCAGGCCGGTATCGCCGTAAAGAAAGAGAGGATTGTAAGCCTTGGCGGGCGCCTTGGCTACCGCCATGCTGGCAGCATGAGCGAGTTGATTGCCCGAACCGACAATGAAATTCTCAAAGGTATTGCGGGGATTGAGCAAGGGGGGGCGAGCTTTTTTCTTGCCTAGTTTGCTTGGCCTCCGATCATTGGAACCTGTTCCCTTGTTTCCAAGGTCCCTCCTTGTCGATGACGATAATTGACGGGTTTCTTCCTGCTGGCCGTGGTCCACCACTTTGAGGACGACCTCATAGGGTCTGTCGGCCACCAGATTTAATTTTTCCTCGATCAGGTCTATATAATTATCCTTGATCCAGATTTCGGCAAAATCGTTAGGAACCCCCAGGACCATGGTCCCGTCCACCGCCTCAAGGCAACAAAGGTCGGCAAACCAAGCATCGAACACATCACGTTGAAAGAGCGATTTGAATTCTTCTTTTACGTTGAACCAAAGGTTTTCTACGGTCGCTCGTTGTGTCATTTTGGCAAAAATTCATAAAATTATTCACATTGGGAAACTTTGGAACCAAACCGAAAATTAGCTTTTTTCAAACCATACAGGCAAGCTACGGTTATTCTCTTCGAAAGTTGGGGTCGCAATGGGAAAAATGTTATTGAAATAATGGATTAAATTTATAATATATTAATGATCAAAGTCTTATGAAGATGGATGTCTTTCGTATTTTAAATCGGACATTTACCAAGGGCGCTATGTTAAATTCCCATCCCGGGCCGTCATCGACCAGCGGTTTATTTATAATTTGTAAAGATACCTTGTTTTCAAGTTCAACTTTTTAACAACTTGTTCACACCACCTCTGCTGATAACTTTTGACAGAAAAAACTTGCTTTTGAAAATAGGATTGAAGCGATCACGTAAGAACTTAACCACAAGGCATTCCAGTAAAAATCCGGTTGGGGAATTATGTTTTCGGCAGGACGAGATACTTATTTTTCCACTACTTTTCCCGACTTGGCAACCCCGGATTTCAAGTTTTACAATTTTTTTTGGAGATATTTTTCGAGCAAGGAAAAGTCTGCTTATTTACCGGTCATGTAAGAAATCAGGCGTTCGTTAAACTCCTGTGCAGAATCATGGCCGTGAGCGCGCAAGGCTTGCTCCATGGTGGCCACTTCCACCAGACGGGCCAGGTCGCGTCCCGGGCGAACCGGCAGTTCAATGTGCGGAACCTTAATACCGAGAATCTCGAAATCATCACGCTCCAAACCAGTTCGATCCTCTTCCATCCCAGGGGCCCAATCGGTGAAAGTCACCACCAAGTCCACACGTTTTTCCAGACGCAGGGAGCGGATGCCGAATAATTCAGCCACATTGATGATACCAAGCCCCCTGCACTCCATATAACCCCGGTTCAGCTCTGCACTGGTGGCCATCAACTCGCGCTCATTTAACAGGCGCACTGGAACAACATCGTCGGCCACCAAACTGTGGCCATGTTCAATTAGCGCCAGGGCACACTCACTTTTTCCGATGCCGCTGCCTCCGCGAATGAGAACGCCAACTCCCCTTACATCCATCATCGTTCCCTGGACGGTGATGCGGGGGGCAAATTTTTCTTCCAGAAGGATAACGGCAGTAGTGAGGAAATCGCGAGAAGTCAAAGGGCTGCGCATGAGGGGAATGTTGTGCTTCCCGGCGATTTCCTGCATAGGTTTGGTCGGCATCAAATTCCGCGAGACAATAATACAGGGAATGCGGCAATCGGCCACTTCTTTGAGTACCTGGTATTGTTTTTTTTCACTGAGGTCTCGCAGATAGCCCATTTCACCAGCGCCGAACAACTGTATCCTTTTAGCGGCAAAGTATTTGTGATATCCGGTCAAAACCAGGGAAGGCCGGTTAACGCTTTTGTCGCGAATGTGACCGGTCATTCCTTTTTTCCCGGTCATAAGCCGCAATTTAAGGACGTCCTTGAAGGAATCGAAAAACTCCTGGACCGTTATGCTATCGATATACTTGGGGAAAGGTTTTTGAGGCATGGAATGTAGCAGACTAAAGATTGAATTTTTCGCCCAGATAGAGGTGGCGGCTCTGCGCATCGTTAAGTAAAAATTCGCTCGACCCCTGACAAAGCACGCGTCCTTCATGCATCAGGTAGGCCCGATCCACAATTTCCAGTATTTCACGAACACTGTGGTCGGTGATAAGGACGCCGATGCCTTTTTTTGAGAGGGCTCCAATAATAGACTGAACTTCGTTCACACTGATCGGGTCGATATTGGCAAAAGGCTCATCCATAAGGAGAAAGCGGGGGCGGGCAACGAGCGCGCGCGATATTTCCAGGCGGCGCTGTTCCCCACCACTCAAGGTATAAGCTTTTTGCCTGGCCAAGGGTATCAGGTTGAGTTCAGCCAGATGCCGCTCCACCGTCTCGGCCCGCTCTTTACGATTCAAGGGGAGGGTTTCGACCACTGCGCGGATGTTTTCCTCGACGGTTAATTTGGCAAATACGGAATGTTCCTGAGGCAGATAGCCAATACCCAGGCGAGCCCTCTTGTACATGGGCGTCCGAGTTATGTTCTGCTCATCCAGTCGGACCATTCCACCGGTGGATTCAAGCAAACCGACAATAATATAGAATGATGTGGTCTTGCCGGCTCCGTTCGGTCCCAGCAGGCCGACCACCTCGCCGCTCTTCACTTCCAGGTCGACCTTGTTGAGAACACGCCGCCTGCCAAAGTCCTTAATCAGGCCTTCGGCGCGAATGATTGAACTGCCGTTTTCCTTCATCAATCCCTAATTGAAACAATCACAAATCCGGTCCACCAAGGGTATCCTTGCCTTCCTCCGCTTCACCTTCATTTTCCTCTTCATCACCCGCGCCCTCACTCTCACTTTCATCAAATCCAAGATCGGGCAGAGAGCCGCCGCCCAGAGTTATGGTGGGCCGTTCTCTTTCCTCTGTTTGCATATCGGGATTGGGCGTCACTGTAACCTGGCGTTCGCCCCGGTTCAAAACAATTTGCCAACCGGTTACCTCAGTTTCCCCGTCAACCACTCGCGGGGATTCACTCAATACTACCTTGCCTTCCTTGGGCAGAACTACCGCCCGACCGGCGTAGGCTTCGCGACCGGCCTGAAAAATTTCCACTTTGCCAATGGCCACAATACTTTCAATGGCGCCGATCTCCCCAATTGTCGCATCGGGATCGTCCACCTTATTTTCGCGTAGGGCGACCACCTCCAGGCAATCGCTTTTGACGATCAGATTGGTTGCCTCCACCTGGACATTTTTTTCAAAATAAAAATAATTTTTCTCCTCCGTACTCTTCATCTGTAGGTGGTCGCTCACGATGACCGTGAATTCCTCCGGTTGGTCGGAACCATCAGCCAAGTACCCTTGGAAAGCGATAAACCAAATCGATCCGGCCAAAGCGAAAAGGGGAAGGTTCAGAAAATTCCTTTTCACTTTAAAATTCCCGCCAGACGTTGCTGAAAAGAAACCTGGACATTTTTGTTCACCTTTACAGTTCGGGTTTTACCCTCCCATTGCCAGTTTTCACCGTCGATCTGAAACTGATTGCCGGTGATTTTAATTTTCGACTTCCCCTCAGCCCGGCTTTGCTGAACCAACATGGTAGCTGACGGGCTTTCTATTGTGGTATGCACCTGCAATTCCTCATCTCCAGAGTAAAGCCGCAGACTCAAATCCACAACATCGATTCTTTCCTCATTGATGTATCGTCCCTCACGACCATGCAGCTCCCATATTTTATAACCATTCTGACCAAACATGGGGAGTTTGAAATCAAGAACCGGCGCATCGGGTGTCAGGCGACCCTCCAGCAAATGAGGGAAAAACGGTAGTTGCGGAAGAATAATCATTAGTGCTGAAATAAAGACAAAACCGGTTTTGAGACAAAAACCATGGCCAGAACGGTCGCAAAGATCGTTCAAAACCGGGAAAATGTCTCCGTTTCCTTTTGCCATGCACTCATCCTAAATAATTCAGGGATAGAGATTCAATTAATAAAAAATAATTTGGCCCTATCCCGGCAACAAGACCAAAAAGAGAAGCAGCCCTACTCCGTAAAGGAAAAGCAAGCAGTAAAAAGGCCGCCAATTGCGGCGAAACTGATTGAAGCGCCCTCCGCCATTAGGCCGGATTCTAAAAAGAGTGTTTTCCAGTCTTTCCGCGGCAGGGGCAGGGAAAAGCATGCTGAGGAGATACCCTAAAACAAAGGCTGTCGCAAAACCGGTCACGTTCCACCACAGCCAGGAGACATCGGGCTGGAATCTCCAGAGATAAAGATTGCAGAGTATACCGGCAATCAGTCCACCTACCACACCGGGGCCATTGGTTCGCCTGCTGAGCACACCCATGACGAAGAGCGCCAGGGTGGGACCGTAGAGGAGAGAGCCGATTTTATTAATTGATTCGACCACAGTTTCCGAGATGCCACCGACAATAAAAGCAAAGGAAAGACAAACAATACCCCAGAATACCGTCAGCATCTTGCTGAATGCCAGTTCCTGCCGCTCGGTAATCTCACTCTTCAAAAATCTTGGCAAAATATCCTGCATGGAGGCAGCGCTAAGGGAGTTGAGGGCTGAATCGAGGGAAGACATGGCCGCCGCGAACAAACCCACCACGACCAGCCCGATGAGTCCATGAGGAAAATTTTGCGATACAAAAACGGGAACTGCCAGGTTGAAGTTTGGTTCTGCAACGGTCTGCCCGCCGGTAGTGGTTTCAGAGAGGGGAAGTGAGTTTAAGAATTCCGGATGCGCCACAGCAAAGGCTCCAATACAAAGTCCGAGCAGGCAATAGGAGAGAATAAGGGGGAAACGCAGCATTCCGCCCAGGAAGAGGGCCATGTTGGTGTCGTCAACATTCCGGGTGGCCAATTCCCGCTGGGCCTGAGTCTGGTCGCATCCGTAATAGGAAATGGAGAGAAAAATAACCCCGAAAAAGGAAGGAAGAAAAGCGTATGTTCGGCCATCTCCAAAGCCATGACCGGAGAGATCGAGCCCTTTCAACCGGCTGCGGTCGAAAAGCTCAAGAACCTCCCCCACCCCTCCGACCTTGTTCAAAGCAACGGTGATGGCCAAGAAAACGGAACCGAATATAATGATTATCTGGATAACGTCCGACCAAATGACCGCCTTCATTCCCCCAATGGTGTCGTAAACGATGGTTATAATTCCCAAAAGAAGGACCGCCACCCAAAACGGCACGTTGAGGATGTGCTGCAAAACGAGCGAAATTCCATAAATGGTCACACCCGTAGCCAAAGCCCGCACGATTTGGAAAAGCAGGCTGGCCAGAGTTCTCGTGCCAATACCGAATCTGGTTTCCAGGTAGCCGTAAATAGACACCAGGTTGAGACTCCTGAAAACGGGAAACAGGAATACCATAAGGAAAATCATGGCAAATGGCAGGGCAACTTCTCCCTGTAGCCAGACCAATCCTCCGTAAGCGGTAAACCCCACAAATGCCGGAATTCCCAACATGCTGTTGGTCGAGGATTGCGTGGCCATGGTGGACAACGCGATAGGCAGCGGTCCGGCGGTGTTGCCTCCAAGATAATAATCCCGCTGGGATTTCTGGCCGCGTCGAAGATAAAAGCTCAGGCCCACCATCCCTACCATATAGGCGATAATCACCCCCCAATCCAAACCATCCAGCGCCATATTCGGTTAATGAAAGATTATCAGCGGCTCATCAACATTGTTTTCGCAAAGGTCATTGCTGAACAAGGTTCAAGGCGGATTCGGCGCCGAAATAGACGACACCATCCCAACCAATGCACCTTGCGTAATCAAAGTACATCTAGTGGAGGCAACAGGCATCGCTCAAAGGCTGACCATGCGGGCTGGACCTTCCCGTGGGTCCACATAGGGTTCGCTCTTGCCGTCGATTCTCGCAACAAGGAACTCACCGGCCTTGACTGGATCATACTGGCAAGGATTCTCCTCGGTGACACAACTCGGGATACATTCAATGACCGTTTCGGGATTCGGATTGGCGAAAAATGGAATCGAAAACCGGTCCTGGGTAGAGGATCCGATGACACGATGCGGGGTCGATTTGTACCGATTGTTGGTCCAACGGGCGAGCATGTCCCCAAGGTTGATGACCAAACTCTTCGGTGGTGTCACGACCGGGGTCCAATCGCCCCCCAGTGGCTTCACCTCCAGGCCGGGAACACCATCGGTGGCAAGCAGTGTGATGGCTCCATAATCCGTGTGGGGCTTGGTCCCAACGGGCAAAGACCCGTCGGCATTCAGTGGCGCTACCAGATAATGCAAAAAGCGCAAACGGCATTGCGGACTTGCCATGTATTGAGCAAAGAAACCCGGTTCGAGCTCAAGGGCGATGGCGATCGCGCGCAGGGTTATTGCCGCGACATCGAGGATGCCCCTTTGGTAGGCCCTGACAGCCGCGTTGAACCCTGGAAGATCCGGCAGCGGCCACTCGTCGCCGAGCCCGATGTCGATAAACTCCGTCCCCTCTCCGACGCGGGATCTGTCGATCGCGAGGGATTTGTGGGGGACATATCCGTAACGTTCAGACTTCGGAAACGCTTCTTTCTCTGCCTGTGGAAGCGCGAAAAAGGTATGTGCTGCCTGAAATACGCCTTCGAGCTGCTCATCAAGGCCGTGCCCGACAACAACAAGAAATCCACTCCTGGTGGAAGCGTGATGGATGGATTCGATGCAAGCTCTTGCTTCTGGACTTTCAGGTTCAGTACGAAGTGGGGAAATATCAATTAGAGGAGGAGAAGTTGTCATATGCCTTTCTTACCAAGGGATAAGGATTTGCTTTCTGGGTTTAGGGGTTTTGGTTTGAATTGAGGAAATATCGGGGTAAAGAACCATCTGGAATAGAACAGGTCAGCTTGCTTGAATGGGAGTTTATGGAAGGCAAAAAAGTATTTTCAAACGGAAAATTCGATCTTGGTAATATAAGTGTAGAATTAATTATAAAAATTTTGCACCAGCTATTCCTTTTCCAGCAAATCACAGAATTGGGGAAAGAGAATTTGATTGGCGAACTCGGTTTGGATGGCTGATTTACCGCGTTGTCCGAATTGGGACAGCTGGGCAGGGTCCATTTCCAGGCACTTGTTCAGTATTGAAACGAAACCGGTAATGTCGGAATGGTGGACCTGCCATCCGCATTGGCGCCTTTCCAGAATATCGGTAATATGGCTGGGACTGGGGCCGAGGTAGAGGAAGGGTTTACCCAGGGCCATGGCGCCATAAAATTTACAGGGATGATTGCAGCCGACCATATCTTCGCCCAAAGCCACCAGATGCAAATCAGCGGCGGACAATGAATATTTGATCTGATCCAGGGGTTGGTAAGGCAGAGAAACGACATTGGCCGGGTTGTGGTGAAGGATGAATTCGTCGATTTCTTTTTTCCCGTTTCCCCCGCCGATAAAGAAAAATACTACTTCCGGCTTATCGAGGATAAGTTGAGATGCTTTCAGGACAGTGGTCAATGGGTGGCAGGAGCTGTGGTTTCCACTGTACATGACGACAAATTTACCCTCCAACCGGTATTTTTCTATAAAAGGATTTTCACTGGCCGAAACGGCAATTAAATGCTCATTCAGCGGCCAAGGCGGGATGATTGATAATCGCCCCTTCGGTCGAATTTTTCGCGTCAGCCTTTCCCTCATAAACCGGTCAAGCGCGATTATATCGTCGGCATTGGATAAAATCCGGCGGTTCAACCAGTCAAAACCCTTCACCGGAAAGCTATTGGGCTTGAACAAACCCATTTCCACGGCCTGGTCCGGATTAAGGTCCAAGACCCACCATTTGATTGAGACCGATCGAAAAATTCTCAATAAAAGCGCTGCCACACACCCCATGGGAGGTGAGGTGGTTGCCAGGATGCTTTTCAAATCTTTTAAGAAAAGTCCCCCCAGAAAGCATTGCAAAAGAAACATAAACTGTCCGAGCAGACGTATGGGGATGCTCCTCTTGCCAAAGGAGGAGAAAGGGAACCGCCGAACTTCCACACCGTCGAGAATTTCCTGAGGGAAAAATTTTTGCTCCGGATTGTCATAACCGCGATTGGCCGTGTAAACCTTTACCCGCCAGCCTCTCTTCACCATTTCGGCAGCAACCCCAGCAATATACTGGCCGACAGCCGACGGATCGGGCAAATAGACCTGAGTAATTAAAAGAATGGTCTTGCGGGTTTTTTCGCTCATCAATTTACCGACTCCTCATTTAATGGTGTCGAAAGGTTGGAAGGTTGAATATTTGAAGTGCTTTGAGCAAACCGAAATCCTCAAATTTACCATCCAAAGAGGGGCAAATAAAATATTGGACGAATGGGTAGATAATCTTTAATCTTGCCTCCTTTTTCAAATTAATGAGTTAAAAAGAGCTATTTAAAGCTGTCACAAAGACATAGAAAATTGCTGAATGGACCGCCTCCATTCATATTGGAGAATGGAGTATGTCAAAGCCCCCAAAAAAGCGGAGGGTTATGACAATCTTTTCTCAAATCTGCATCAAACTGATAATGACAAAGACGCTCTCATTCTTTTGCGAAGTTCGTCCAATTACCTGGTCCTTAACAAGTTTCCCTACAATCCTGGGCATTTACTGGCCGTCCCTTACCGGGAGGTGGCCGATTTGGAGGATTTAAGCGAGGAGGAGAGCAGCGACCTCATGGCCACTATCACCAAAGGCAAACAAATCGTGCAGCGGGCCTTCCAGCCCGACGGTTTTAATATCGGCTTCAATTTCGGTCAGGCAGCCGGAGCTGGAATCCCCCGCCATTTGCATTGTCATATCGTTCCGCGATGGGAGGGGGACACCAACTTCATGCCCGTAATCGGACAGACGCGCGTCCTTCCCCAGGCGTTGGAGGAAACTTGGGAAATCTTAAAAAAACATTGCTGAGGACTCAGTCCATTTAAAGAACGCCGCCCGCCCGCTTCAATTTGGAAGAGACGGACGGCTCCCTCTATTTGAAACGATGCCCGAAAAGACTCTTCATTTTCCCAACCCCCGACTTCTACACGACCTTTACTGTGGCCGGGAGGACAATCTGGCAGAAGTGGAAAAAGCCTTATCCGTGAAACTGGTGACAAGAGAAGATTGGCTGCAGGTTCAGGGGGCCGAAAAAGCCATCGAGAAAGTGGAAACACTCTTTAACAACCTGCGGGAAGGCCGCTCGCATGGGATGTTTGTGAACAACGCGGATTTCCGAAACCTGCTGCGGGCGGTGGCCAACGGGCACAGCCAACAACTGCAGGCCCTCTACGAAAAACCGCATCTCATACAGGTTAAAAACCGCAGCATCGTACCTCGGTCGATCAACCAGAAAAAATACCTGGAGGCAATTGGAAAAAAAGACATCGTTTTCGGCATTGGACCGGCCGGTACAGGCAAAACCTACCTCGCCATGGCTGCGGCGATCGACGCCCTTCTCAAAGAGGAAGTGGAAAAACTGATTCTAACACGACCGGCAGTAGAGGCGGGAGAAGCTCTCGGATTTCTGCCGGGCGACCTGAGGGAAAAAATAGAGCCCTACCTGCGCCCTCTCTATGATGCCATGTATGATATCCTGGGCCGTGAGAGATCAGTTAAACTGATTGAACGGGAGATCATCGAAATTGCCCCTTTGGCCTATATGCGAGGACGCACCCTTTCGAAGGCTTTTATTATTCTGGACGAAGCTCAAAACACGACTCCCGAACAGATGATGATGTTTTTAACCCGTATGGGCGACAGCAGCCGGATGGTCATCACCGGCGACATCACTCAAGTGGACCTGCCTGCACGTATACACTCAGGACTCAAGCAGGTCATAAAGGTCCTGCGCGGCGTAAAGGATATCTCTTTCATCTATCTCGAGGGGCAGGATGTGGTAAGGCACCCGATTGTGCAAAACATCATCGAAGCCTATCAACGTTTCGCGGATGAAAAAGAAAATCAGACTATTACGGAGGGGCACAATTAATCGTCCGCATCGTTAAGTAATTACAAGAAAAGAATTGTAAATATTTTAAACCCCAATCCCCCTATGGGAACCCTCAAAAAATCAAAGAAAGAGCGGTCCACAGCCACCCGCCGGAAAAGAAAGGATGAGCAAAAATCGCTCTCCCGGCAAATGCTGGATCCTGGACGGGTGTTCTGGCTCTTTTCCTTTATTGTTTTAACAGGCCTGGTTACTTTCATCTGCTTCGTTGGCTTGTCGCCGGCCGGGCCTCGAATCCTGCCTAATCAGGTGTCCAAAATTCGCGTAGTGGCAGAGGCGCCGTTTTCCTATCAAAGCAAAATTTTAACCGACCAACTAATTGAAGACCGGAAAAGGCGGTTACCACCCGTTTATCGTCTCACCCTGGATACCTATAACAGGTTCGAAGCATACATGGGGAAGCTGGAAGAAGGTTTCACAAAACTGGAAGGAGATACCAAAGAGCTGGGTCAAGCTGAAAAAATGACCGCTATTCGACAGTTTGCCAATGAGTTCGAACTGGGTTCCGGTTACAATCCCAACAGCGAGAATATTACCATCATTCTCAATGAAATCGACCCTTCCCAACGCCACCTGGTGATTGGAGAAGGTCTCATGATTTTGCGGGAAATTTATCGGCAAGGCGTCTATGACCCCAGTAATCAGGACATCCGGATCGATACCGACAGTTTGATAAGGTTGAATATTCTTACCGAAACCGGCGACCTAGCCCAAGTGGAGGTCCAGTCCGAGGAAGATGCACTGCGGTTTTTACGCATTAATCTTTCGGCTCTGGATATTCCAAGGGAGGCTTCATCGGCTCTATTTCATCTTATACGCAACGGATTGGTTCCAAATTTGGAATTCGATCCAGTCAAAACTGAAGAGAAGCGCAGCCTGGTGCAAAACGAGATCGACCCGATCATTATCCAGGTGGCCGAAGGACAAACCATAATTGAGCCGGACACTAAAGTTCGGGCCTTGGAACAGGAGCAAC
Organism: Opitutales bacterium; assembly: GCA_021772535.1. Classification (GTDB taxonomy): domain Bacteria; phylum Verrucomicrobiota; class Verrucomicrobiia; order Opitutales; family UBA2987; genus JAJFLU01. Next base: position 11,828 of record JAJFLV010000161.1, read on the forward strand.
TGGCCGCCTATCGCCAGAGTTTGAAGGAAAACAAAGACCGCGCTCTGGGAATCGATCCCCTTCTCTGGGAACGATTGTTAATGACCGTCGGCACACTCCTTTCGGCCGCCATTTATATAAAGGTAGGAAACCGCCAATTACGCCGCCATAAACAAAAGGTAATCCTCTCTGTAACGGTATTACTCCTCAATCTTCTCTTTCTTCGTCTCGTCTTAGAGCTGGATTTCCTGGCTGAAACCAAACCGGCTTTACCGGCCCTCCTTCCATTCCTGGCTCCCACGGCGCTGGGCCCCATTCTGGTCGCAGTCCTAATCGGGACAGGACCAGGGATTTTCCTGGCAGTACTCATAAGCATGTTTCATGCCCTCATGCAGGGTAATTCCATGACCCTCCTGCTGGTCAGTTTTTTATCCTCCCTGTTCGGGATCTATCACTGTCACAATGTGCATGTACGATCCCGCGTGGTACAGGCAGGGACTCTAACCGGAATGAGCCTGGCAGTGTGTGCCCTTTTTATAGGACTGTACGCTGCTCTCGATGTGGCCGTCATACTGCAGCAAATGGCCGCGGCCCTGGTCGTGGGTGGAGTCACAGGCGTCGCAGTGCTTGGCCTGCTGCCATTTTTTGAAAATCTTTTCAAATTCACAACCAATATTTCCTTGCTCGAATTGACCGATTTCAATCATCCGTTACTTCGTCGCATGCAAGTGGCCGCCCCCGGCAGCTACCACCATAGCCTCATGGTGGCCAACCTTTCCGAAAATGCCGCCGCCGAAATCGGGGCCAATCCCCTGGTCTGCCGGGTGTGTTCATTATTCCATGACATCGGGAAAATCCAGAAACCGGATTACTATACAGAAAATCAGCGCGAAGGGTTTAACCCTCACCACTTGCGCAATCCCTCCATGAGCGCCCTGGTAATCAAAAGTCATGTCAAAGAGGGTGTCCAGTTAGCCCGGCAGTATAAGCTGCCGCAGACGATTATCGATGTCATTAAGGAACACCATGGAACGACCCTGATCCAGTATTTTTACTACAAGGCTCTGAAACAAAAAGAGGACACCAACACACCAAGTATATTTCCGGATGCGCCGAAAGTGCTCATCGATGATGTCAACGAAAGCACCTACCGTTACGAAGGGCCGAAACCGCAATTCAAAGAAAGCGCGATCATCTTTTTCGCCGATTCCATTGAGGCCGCCAGCCGATGTCTGCCTAAAGTGACTCCACAGGCCATCGACGAACTGCTCGACCGTATATTCCAGGCGCGCCTCAACGACCACCAGCTTTCCGAATGTGCCCTGACCTTTGAGGAGGTGGGAAAGATAAAAAAGAGCTTTTCCTTCACTCTGTTAAATATGCTGCACTCGCGAGTGGAATACCCCAGCCAGGAAGAACAACAGCAGGCGGTCAGCAAAGCCGAAGCAAAACCAGCCAGAGAACGAAAGAAAGCCGGAGCACAAAGGAAAAATGGAAAGGGCGAAAGGTCCTTATCGAAAACAATACCCAATGCTACTGATACAGATGCCGCCAAAGAAAAAGCCGCGCCTCATTCTGGCAGCCAATCGGTCTGACCAGCTGAAATACCGGCTGGGGGAGGTTCAGGCACTCTTTCATTTTCTCGACAAAATCCGCCCCGAGGCCATTCCCAAGGGTGAATTATCCGTCGTTTTCATGGATGAAGCGGAACACTCAAGTCTGCACTATAATTTCATGGAAGACAAAACGCCCACCGATGTAATAACTTTCCCCGGAGATCCTGCGATGAATTTTGCCGGTGAAATATGCGTCTCGGTTGACTACGCCCATAATTCAGCTCAAGAAAGGGACCTGTCCCTAGCGCGGGAGCTTACCCTCTATCTCGTACATGGCTGGCTGCACCTGGCGGGTTTTGACGACAAAGGGGAAATCGAACGAAAAAAAATACGTGAAGAAGAAACGCGCCTTCTCACGGCTATCGAAAAAGCGGAGCGGCAGCCTCATTTTTCTGTGGCCTAATTTAATTTAAAAGACAGCGGTTGCAGGCGGCGGACTTTTACCGGTTTGCCGTTTTTTGTGCCCGGCTCGAATTTCCATTGCAGGACTGCTTCGATGGAAGGTTTCTCGAACTCACTGTGGCTGGATTCCTTGATCGTTGCCTTGATGACATTCCCACGCTCGTCGACAATGATAATCAGCCTGACCCAGCCTTCGATCCCTTCGCGTTTGAATTGAAAAGGGTAAATTGGGGGGATGGCCACGATCCTCCTAGGATGATTGTTGAGATCCTTCAGGTCGAATGTCATGTTTTCAATTGTGCCGGGGTAATCATTGATATCGAAGGATTGGCCTGGTAAAAGCGCCTCGCCAACCCCAGGATGAAGTAATCCCTCAATTTGAACTAAAGTTAGAGGCGTATTTTCCTCTTCCAATTCAGGTTTTTTCGGCTCCGGTAAAGGGTCGTCTTCCGGTGGTGGATCGGGTAGGACGGAAGGCGGCGGCGGGATGTTTGGCGCATCAGCAATAATAACGGGTTTTGGTTTACTGAAACCGCTTAACAACTGCGTTAGCGGCAGAGCCAAAAATACTAGGGCTGACAGCGTCAAAGCCCCACCAAAGGAAGTCGAGGTGTTCTTTTTTGAATCACGCGGATGGTAAACAAGTTTATCGCTCATGGGAATTTCTCCAATATTCAGGAAGTTAAAATCGCATCAGTTTAACAGGACGCTCACCCTATTAAACGTGTCGGGGCGGAATTTATTAGAGCTTTTAAAAAAACCCCCGATTTTCAGGCATCTAATGACTAGAACCTATCTCAAATTCGATGATGTTGATGCAGAGAGCAATTATGCGTTTTGAGCAAGGCGCGACGGGGCTTGCCGGGCTAGCAGCCCAGCTGCCCCGCCGGAACGCTGCTCAAACACATAACTGCCTCTGTCCAAAGGATTTGTGCGGCACGGCAGCACCTGCTGCGTTGGTTTGTGCCCGAAGGGCGTCCAGCCCATCTGGGCGCAAAGCCGCCTGGCATCTGCCGTCGTGGCGCTACAAACATCATTCATCGGCAAATTTGAGATAGGTTCTATATACCCAAATGTTTCAAAAAATCGAGAAGTGATGAAAAACAAGGCGCAATTTGGAAACCGACGCGGGAATGTAGTACCCTGCATAACCAAGCGGTTTCCGGGCTGCAACGCTGCTATTTGCGCATGTCGGTACCGTCACTTTCAATGCGGTTTTCGAAACACCAGAAAAATTCCATAACATATTGAATAAAATCAACAAAGACTCCGCACTTGGGAAGGCGATTGAAACTATGGGGTATATCCAACCTGTCCGCAGGTTCAAAGGATATTAAAATCGAAACAGGGAAAACGATAGGGAATCAGGTCAATCTTTTTGATATCTGCTGTTTAAGGTTTTAACCTGTATCATTCACAAAAATATCACTGTGTTCAGATTAATTTTAAGAGCGGGAAGGTTATTTCGGAGGCAAGGTTGGGGAAATAGGAAAGTTACCGTTATCATTACGTAACTTATTATTTATCAGGTATTTGGTAAAATGTCCTCCGATTTGAATTTACTTTTTGAAGATTCGCATGATAAGACCACCGGCATGAGCACAACCTCTTATCCACGTTTTGAGGACTGTCCTGAGTTCCTTGCAGAGGAGCAACTGGTCCAATATGAGGATCAAGGGTACCTGGCCTTTGAGAATGCTCTTACTCCCGAAGAGGTGAAGGCCGCTAATGCCGATATTTCACAGATCATTCGAAAATACGCCTTTAACGATAAACTGGCAGAATGGAACCTGGGCGATGATCTCGGCACCAATTATTCCGGGGCATGTTTCAAGAAAAAAGGAGAGGATTGCGGATTCTGGCTGGAGGCCGGCTACGAGCCAAAACCAGAGGATTTGGACGAACTCGAACTCAATGTCCGTAAACTCATGTGGTTCCAGAACGAAACCCCGACCTTTATTCATCTCACTCAAAGGCACCTTAAACTACAAGGAGTAATACGGTTCATTCTAGGAACAGAGCCGGTCCACTACCAAACCATGGGTTTGATTAAACCTCCATTTGTCGGATCTAAGAAGCCCTGGCATCAGGACAACGCCTATTTTTCGATTGAAGACCTGAATAAGGTGTGCGGCGTTTGGGTCGCTTTGGACGACGCCACCGCCGAGAACGGTTGCATGCATGTTATCCCCGGAGGGCATAAGCTCGGTCCCCTAAGGCATCACCATACCTACGATTGCGAAATTATGCCAGACCGCATAGATCCCGCACAGGCCGTGCCAATCGAGTTAAAAGCTGGAGGCGCTCTCTTCTTTTCCAGCATGCTGCCCCATGAGACACCGCCAAACCGCTCTTCACAACGGCGTCGGGCGGTACAATTTCATTACCGAAGCGCGGACAACAAGCTGATTCCGAAGGAAAAATATTATTCCATCTTCAAGGAATCTGATGGAACTCCCGCGACCTGCGCTTACGCCCTGCAAAAAAATTTCTGATCTATAGGCCATAGGCCCACCATTCCATTAATGATGGGAGAGGCGAAATCGATTCTGAAATTTTCCTGCAATCCTGAGAAATCCACCGATATACAAAGAAAAAGCAGTGTCATAATTGACCACTTTAATGGTCGGGGTTATGCTTGAGGATTCAGGATTTTTGAAAAATAAATTTGCATCTGACGATAAGTCCATGAGGTTGGGAGAATTCATTGCAGAACAATCGCCCATCTTGCTCGATGGCGCAATGGGCACAGAACTGGCGGCCGCCGGTTTCGAGATGGGGGGACACAACTGCCTTACTCATCCCGATCAGGTCTTTGCCATTCACAAAAAATATTCAGAGGCCGGCTGCGACCTTCTCATCACTAACACCCTAACCATGAATAGGATCTACATTAAAACGCATGGGTTGGATGTGGATGTGAAAGCGGTGAATCTGGCCGGCGCCGAACTGGCCGTGTCTGCGGCCCAGCCCGGGCAATTTGTTTTGGGAGACATCAGCTCGACCGGCCATATGCTCGAGCCCTATGGCGAATTTACGGAAAAACAGTTCTTCGACACCTTCAGGGAACAAGCCGAATACCTGAAGGTCGGCGGGGTGGATGGTTTTATCATTGAAACCATTTTTGATTTGCGCGAGGCCCTCTGTGCCGTCCGCGCTTGCCAGGACACTGGAACCTTGCCCGTGATAGCTTCCCTCACATTCCAAACTGCCGAAAATGGTGGCCGCACCATGATGGGCAATTCCGCTCGTGAAATCGCGCTTACCCTGGCCGATGCCGGCGTTTCAGCGGTTGGAGTCAATTGTGGGGAGATCAATCCGCATGAGACAACTCGCATTGTGGAATCGATGAGTGGAGCAGTCGATTTGCCCATTCTGGTGCAGCCAAATGCGGGACTCCCGAAACTGGTGGCCGGCCACACCACATTTTCCATGGCCCCCGGCGAATTTTTGCAAGTCATTGCTGCCTGTTTACAGGCTGGGGCAAATCTGGTGGGGGGATGCTGCGGAACTACACCGGAACACATCCAATATATCGCGGAGTTTTTAGGACATATGAAGGCCCATCCAACCAAGGCGCTCGTCTGACGAAAACCTTGATTTTGCCCTTTCTGGGGGTATGACGATAGAGCGGTTGAAGCTTATTATTGTTCTTGAATAAGGGCGAGGGCAAAATCGATGGTTAGGGCCAATTTTCCGTCGTTTCTTCTAACGGTACCGCGCAGGAAATGAAATTTTCCGAGGGTTTCCTTGAAGCTGGCTTCGATTGTGAGGATTTCACCGGGTTTAACCATGTTTTTAAACTTGGCTTCCTTGATTCGGGATAGAATGGGGGTTGCCCCTTGCTGCAGATCTCCATTGCGGCCCAGTTTTTCCACCAAGTAGATGGCGCCGGTTTGAAAAACGGCCTCACAAAGAAGAACCCCGGGCATGATGGGATTGCCGGGATAATGGCCTTCAAAATGAGGCTCCTCCGCACGCACCCGACGTTTGGCAACGGCCTTTTCTTCCGTTATTTCTATGATCTCATCGACGAATAAAAATGGAGGGCGGTGGGGAATGATCTGGCAAACTTCGTTCATAAACAAATTGAATCTGGAAGATTAACGGCTACCGTTAAGGCCGAACTGCCTATCGGTGATAAAAAAAGAAAGCAGCACAATTCGCTTGCTCTTACTCTGACTCCGGCTCGGATTCAGGCAATGGCCGGTTTGGGCTTTTCCTTCTGCGCTGTTTTTTTCTTAAATCCTTTTTGCACACCGAAGAGCATTGCGTCGATCTTGTTGGCAGTGATGACGCCATAATTGATGGCCCCCAGCCAACCGGACATAATGATGCCGACGGAACCGGCATGAAACAAGCCGAGAACCTGCTTGGAAAGGTCCATGGAAACTTTCAGCCCCTCAAATTTTGTCCCGAAGGAAGCTCCGCCCATATGCCGGGTATAGTATTGTATAGTGCGGGGAGTGGCCGCCTCAATATGATCAACTTTATCCCTGATGCCGGGAATGAGATTTTCCAGGGAAGAGAGAGTCTCTTCACACAACCTTTGCTTTTCACTGATATATTCTTCTTCCGAGAGATTTGACCAATCGTCCCACTTTCCGTTGAGGGAGGCGACAATTGCGATTCGAGGATCTTTCAGGTGTGGCCTCGTTTCCGGGTAATAAACGGAAAAAGTGCGACTGGAGGTATGAATGTCGGTCAATTCCCCTGAAGAAAATTTCTTGCTGTCGGAAGTAAATACAAGGTCCCCGATATTGGGAATTTCAGCTCCTTTCTTGAGGCCCATATAAACCTGGCAGGAACTGGTGTTGACCCGAACTTTCTCTGTTTCATCAACAAAGGAGGGATCGAAATTTTTTCTGCCGACCAATTTCAGAACGGTACTCTTGATATTGGCATTGGAGAGGACGGCCTTGCTTCGGATAAGCCGACCATTGACTTGTACGCCCGTTATGCAGCGGCGCCCATCTTTTTCCTCCACAAGCACTTTTTCCACCAGCGCTCGTTTCCGCATATCGACGCCGTTTTTCTGTAATTCGGCCACCATTTTTTTGATCAGCACATCCGTTCCGCCCCGGAAAGTGAAGACTCCTTTGTTCATGAAGTTGCCGAATACAATGCCGAAAGTGATGGCCGGATCGTCGAGGGAAGAACCATTGGCATAGGCAATCGGCTCCATCAGAAGGCGATGCACATCTCCCCGTCCGGGAAAAAATTCCTCGAACAATTCCCGCGTGGTCAGCGTGAAGTCGTCGTAGAAATTCATCGTTTTCAGACGGGCGAAAAAATCCTCCGCGCTATTTTTGGCAATTTTAAATTTTTCGATCAACAATCTGGTAAAATGCACCTTGTCGAAAGAGGTCCAGATGTTGAATTGCGGGTTGATAAAGCGTACGTGTTTGAGCTGCACGATGGAGTCGGCAATCTCCTTGGTCCAGTATTTGCGGCAGGACTTAATCATCCCGATGGGGAAGCCATGCAGGGAAATATCAAAGATATGCCCCCCCTTGCGCTTGAACCATGTGGCTAGTCCGCCGTATTGGTAATGGTGCTCCAGCAATAGAACGGTATGCCCGTTTTTAGCCAGGTAGTTCGCGCCGGTCAACCCGGCCAGCCCGCTGCCGATGACGATGACGTCATAATAATCGGAAACTCCTTCCAGCCAATCCTTTGCCATATTCTGTTCCGGCCTATTTTGTATATCTGGTCTCAGTTAGTAGTTATTATCGATCACATTAGCATCATTACTTGAATTTATTCAACTCAAAACTACTGAACCCTTACCGAATCCTGAAGACGCGATCGAATTTCGATTGATAGGGCTTCTCTCCCCGTAATAGTTTGCGCAATGGAACCACATTCCTACAAATCATCTATTTGCTGACATTATCCATGAGGGCAAATAATTTCTACAACTCATTCGACTGCGAAACTTACCTTGAAGCCCGTCCGGAGGATGAAATCCGGACACCCTTTCAGGTGGATCGCGACCGAGTCACTTTCACGGAAGCATTTCGACGTCTTCAGTCGAAGACCCAGGTTTTCCAATCCGGCGAATACGATTTCTACCGAACGCGGCTGACCCACTCCATCGAGGTCGCCCGTATTGGCCGAGCAATTTGCGAATATCTGCGGGAAACGAGCGAATTTCTGAACGATGATTATTTTATCGATTCGGAGTTGGCGGAGGCTTTGGGCTTGGCTCACGATATCGGCCACCCGCCCTTCGGTCACATCGGGGAACGCAAACTCAATGACCTGATGCGTCATTTCGGCGGTTTTGAGGGCAACGCCCAGAGTCTTCGCATCGTCACCGAACTAATTTACGAGAGACCGGACAAGCCACGGGGAATGTCCCCTACCCGAGCCTTCATGGATGGTATTCTCAAATACAAAAAACTGCAGCGGGAACTTATCGTCAAAAATGAAGAAGGAGAATCTCTTTATCCGGAAAACCACTTTCTTTACGATGACCAGGAAAAATGCCGGGAATTTGTATTCGGCGGATCGATCCCTCCAGAGAGCTTGCTGAACGGCGATGGCCTCAACAGGTTCAAAAGCATTGAATGCCAGATTGTGGATTGGGCGGACGATGCAGCCTATTCCCTGCACGATATTCTGGACGGCATAAAGGCCGGTTTCATCGGGATCGGGCAGCTTAAAAATTGGGCCGATGGGCAGGCACTGACCCGCCAGCAATCGGATTGTATGAAGGAGCTGTCGGAACTAATCCAAAGTAACAGTATCGAGGCTGTTTTTAGCAACAAAATCGGCAATTTCATAAAAGCCTGCCAATTGCGCAAAACGGAAAATTTCATGACTTCAAGAACCAACCGCTATCGGTTCGAACTGAAGGTGGCCCCGGAGATACGCGAAGAGTGTGAACTTTACAAAACGATTGCCTGCGATTTGATTTTTCAATCCCCGCAAATTCAGAAAATCGAGTTTCGGGGCGGATTTTTTCTGCAACGTCTGTTCGATGCCTATCGCGATAACTACATCGATGACTCCAGCCGAAACCTGAAAATTTTACCACTCCTGGTTTCCCGATGGATCGACCTGGAGGAATCGAAAACAGGGAAAATGCGCCGTATCTGCGACTATTTGGCCGCCATGACCGACGGAAACGCCATGCGGGCCTACAAACGCCTGTTCGATCCCGATTTCGGCACCATCATCGAATTGCCCTGAAACTTTGGCATCAGCCCAACCCGCCGAAACGGTAAAGCAGGTAAAAGAGACCGAAGAAAACAAAGAAAGCGATTCCCAGCCAACTGAGACACCGCAAAAATACACCCGGCTGGTTCGCTGCCGGAACATGACTGGAGGTGATCAGGCGGTAGTTGAGCCAGGCGAATACCGGACCGGCCAGAAATCCGATCGTGATGGCCACGTCGATCAGTCTTTTCAGTCCATCTCCCCAAAAGTGAAGGATAATCAGCTCGATCAGGCAGCCAACCAGCAAAATGGACCAACGGAGCTTTCGCTCTTTCACATTCCATTTTGTAAAAGCCAGCTTGGTTCCCATACTGAGAGCCCGGGGATTGGCATCAATGACCGTTAAAGTGGTCGAAAACATGGTGGCAAAGGCCGCCAGTGCAACCAGCGGCCCGGCCCATCCGCCGAGGAACTTTTGATAAATGAGAACCAATTGGGCAGCAAATTCGACACCGTTTTCGGCGAATTTTTCACCCGTCCCATGCATGGCAAACGCTCCCAGGGTCAAAAATATCAGGGCCATGACCAGGCTGATCGAGTAACCGGCGTTAAAATCAAACCGTGCCTCCTCCATGGTCGTTTTTCGCCCTTTTGCTTCATCGCGGGCATTGACCCAAAGGGATTGGTAAACGGATATCTCGATCGGCGCCGGCATCCAACCCATGAGGGCCAAAAGAAATCCTATATTGGCAATGGTCCAGGGTGAAGGACCGGAAAACCCCGGAGGCGCCGCTGGCCCCCGGAATAAAGCCATGACACAAGCGCTGATCGTCGCCAAAGCCAGAACCGCCATGATTCCCTTCATCGAAACGTCCAGCCATTTATAGTCCCCGATCAATAAAATCGTGATACAGGCAGCCATGAGGAGAGCGCTCCAGACCGTATGATGAAGTCCCAGTGAAAGCACGTTTTCAGCCAGCGCCGCCGTCATCCCGGTAACCGCTGCCACCCCGGCCAGAGCGGCGATCAATTGCATTATGAGAAAGGCCACCAAATAACCGGTCCCCATTCGCTTATATCCGTGCAGCAACGTCTCCCCTTTGACCGCGGCGTAGCGATGGCCGTATTCGAAAAACGGGTATTTGAGAACATTGATGAGCAGGATAACCCCTACCAGTTGAAAACCGAAGTTGGCCCCAGCCCGCGTTGATTGGACGAGATGCGACACCCCAATGGCAATCCCTGCCATCAATAGACCCGGCCCGATGGCCTTCCAGCGATTTAACATGGGGCCGCCTTTCCGGATCTCATTCTTTCCATGTTTGCCAGCTTCAGGCAAAGGTGCATTTTTGTAAAACCCTATCCTATCGATTTGAAATATTCAGCTGCTTGAATCCTCTTTATTTATTCAGATCAAGTAATGACAATGAATGCTCTCGAAATATTAAGGAATCACCCGGAGGTCGTGCTTCTCGACAGGCTCGACAAAAAGGAACTAGCCGCCTATTTGCGCAATCGGGGACTGCTGGAAACTGGTGAATCGATAACCGGCAGGGAGAAACCCGGCGAAGGAAATATGAATTTCACCCTGCGGGTTAAAGCCAGCGGCGGTAGTTTCATCCTCAAACAATCGCGCCCCTGGGTGGAAAAGTATCCGCAAATCCTGGCGCCCTGGGATCGGGCTATACGCGAAGCCCGGTTTTTCGAACTGGTTTCAAAACACCCGGATATTTCTGGCGGGATGCCGCGCCTGCTCGATCTCGATCCGGTATCGCGAATATTGGCCATCGAGGATCTGGGTGAATCGAGTGATTTCACGCATCTTTACAATCCAGAAAACCAATTTTCCGAGGAGGATCTGTCGGCCCTCTGCCAATGGCTAAGCGCCCTGCACCAAATAAAATTCGACCGGCAATCCCAATCCAGCTTGGTCAACAGGGACATGCGGCAGCTCAATCACGAACACATCTTCGACTTTCCCTTGAACAAGGATAACGGACTCGATTTGGACGCCATCACCCCCGGTCTGAAAGAAGAAGCCGCCAAATTGATTGAAGACCGGAAATTCGTTTTGGCCGTGAGGAAGATTGGAGAACTCTACCTCAAAGACGGTAAAACCCTATTACACGGTGATTATTTTCCGGGAAGCTGGCTCAACACCGCAAACGGTGTTCGCGTCATCGATCCGGAGTTCGGTTTTTTTGGGCCTGCCGAATTCGATGCCGGGGTTATGCTGGGGCATTTATTTTTGAGTGAACAGCAATCCTCTGTCATTTCGAGTTTCAGCAGATTTTACCGGCCTCCGGACGGATTCGATTCCCAACTCATGCAGGCCTTTGCCGGGGTAGAAATCATGCGCCGCCTCATTGGAGTGGCCCAACTCCCCCTCCCCTACGGATTGGAAAAGAAAGCCAGTCTTCTGGCGAAGGCCAAATCCCTGGTCCTGGGTTGATACACTAATTTTTCGTTATTTCCGATTTCAGGGATGCCGTAAAGTATCGACAAAACCGTCTCATTTCCTATACTGGAACCCAAAAATTCAGGTCTCCGTGAAGGAGATATGGAATTTATTCATGTGAGGATAGCTGGACCAGTTTTCGGTAAAAAATGGAGGCTTTGACCCATTATATGGGGTTGTTTGAAAGAATAATGGTTATTTGGGAAAATATGAATTCCGGGAAACCGATCTTCGGCCTGGCTATAAGTATTATTCTTTTATTGGCCCCTGTTTTATCGGCTCAGGGAGCAAAGGTTCCCAAAAATTCCGACAGCGTGTTGCTGACGGTGGAAAACAAAGTGCAGGTGGCCATTGGCAAAGGTCCCTGGCTGACCGGAAAGGCTGGACAGCCGCTTAATTTCGGGAACCGCGTACGAACGGGGGAATACAGCCGGGCAACAGTCAAGCTTTCCAACGGCAGCATCCTGCGGATCGATGAATTAACCACAATCCGCTTGAAGCCTCCCGTCGGTCCGCAAAAAAAACCGGAGGCGGAATTGGAAAAGGGGGAGCTTTATTTTTTCGGCAGATCGAAGGAGGATGAGCTGCAATTCGTCACCCCCACGGCCAATGGAGCGATCAGGGGCACCGAATTTTCCCTCAACGTGGCGGAAAATGGAACCACTGTGCTTACCCTGATCGATGGCGTTGTGCGCCTCTTCAATCCTTTGGGCGCGATCGACCTGCAAAGCGGAGAACAGGGAACGGCCGCTCCCGGCGCCCCACCCCGTAAAACCGCCGTTATTGATGCCATCAACATCATTCAGTGGTGCCTCTATTATCCGGGTATAATCGATCCGGAAGAACTGAATTGGAGCGCGGTCGAAAAAAATGCCCACGCATCGTCGATTGAAGCTTACGAAAGAGGAAATCTACTGGAAGCCCTCAGTCTATTTGTTGTGCCCAAAGACCGTACCCTTAACTCGGCTGAGAATATCTATTTCGCGGGTTTACTGCTGGCTACCGGGCAGGTTGAGGATTCGGCCAAGCTGTTATCTTCTTTTAGATCTGGGCAACCATTGGCGTTGGCCTTGACTGAAACAGTGGCAGCCGTGAAAGGACAGGCAATAGATGCTTCCCGGGCTCCTCAAGGGCCTTCCCAATTACTCGCCCGCTCGTATTATTTGCAATCCCGCAGTGACCTCGAGGGGGCTTTGCAAATGGCCCGCAGGGCGGTGGAAATTTCCCCGCAGTTCGGTTTCGGCTGGGCGCGGGTGGCGGAACTGGAGTTTGGATTCGGCAGAAGCCGCGCGGTCAGAAGCGCCCTCGAAAAGGCCCGTCAATTCTCACCCAACAACCCCCAGATGGCAGCCCTGGAGGGATTTATTTTAGCCGCTGAGAACAAGTTGAAAGAGGCGTCTGAAAAATTTGAGGAAGCCATCGCCCTGGACGGCGCTCTGGGGAATGCATGGCTGGGTCTTGGGCTAACCAACATAGCGCTCAACAATGTGGCAGAAGGCCGGCAGCATTTGCAAAACGCCGCTGCCCTGGAACCCAACCGCTCCTTATTGCGCAGTTATCTGGGCAAGGGATTTTCAATCCAATCGAGCTTTGAACTGGCGGAAAATGAACTTCGACTGGCACGGATAATCGATCCCGCCGATCCCACTCCGGATCTTTATGGGGCTCTTCTCAACCGGGCTCAAAACCGCTTCAACGAAGCCGTTCATGAACTGGAGCGGTCCCTCGAACTGAACGACAACCGCCGGCTCTACCGGTCCCGGTTCCTGCTCGACCAGGACCGGGCGGTGCGCGGGGCCAACCTGGCGGAAATCTTGCAACGGGCCGGTTTGAAAGAACTGGCCGTAAGCGAGGCGGGAAACGCGGTGACCTCGGACTATGGCAATTTTTCTGCCCACCGCTTCTTGTCCAATGCCTATAACGAGTTGCGGGATCCATCGCGCATCAATCTGCGGTTCGAGGTAGCCTGGGCGAACGAACTTTTTCTGGCCAATATCCTCTCGCCAGTCGGGGCGGGCAACCTTTCCCCCGCCATCACCCAGCAGGAATACTCCCGATTGTTCACCCGGAGACGGCCTGAATTGAGCCTAAGCGGCTCTTATAGAAGCGATGGTCGACAGGAGTACCTGCTTTCAAGTTCAATCCCTTTAGGCAAAACGGCGCTCTACCTGGACGCCGAGCAAACCGAGTTCGACGAATTCTTTTTCAACGACGACCTGAAGCGCACCGTGGTTTATGGAAGCCTAAAGCACCAGATCAATGACCGGGATTCGCTTTACGCTCTTTTGATTTACAAAGACTCGGAAAACGGGGATGTCTTTTTACGGTACCAGGCCGATACTTCGATTGAGGAAAGCCCGTTCGGACGCGACCCGGATTTTCGCTTTCGCGAACGCCAGGAGCCTCTGGCCTTTCTCGCTTTTCACCGGGAGTGGTCGCCGGGAGTCCACACCATCCTGATGGGCGCACGACTGGATAATGAGCAAAGTCTTTCCGATAAAAACAGGGCGACGCTCTTTTTTCGCTCCATCGACGGCGTACCCTCTCAGCAAGCCACTCCCGCGCTGGATTGGACTTTCGAATCGGATCTGGTCATTTACTCGGGAGAAATTCAGCAAATTTACACCTTGGGAAAATCCAGTTTCATCGTTGGTGGCAGGATTCAAGAAGGCGATGTTGAAAATACTTCAAGGTTAGGAACGCCAAGCCCACTATTCTCCGATCTTCTTGAACAGCGGTTATCCGAGGATTTTTCCCGGCAAACGGTTTATGGTTATATCAATCATTCAGGGTTGATTCCAGGGCAAAATATTAACATCACCCTCGGGCTGACCTATGACCGAGTGGAGTTTCCTCCTTCCCTGGGAGAAGCGCCATTGATTGCCGGTCGTAAAACGAGCGACCAGGTAGGACCAAAGGCGGGCCTCTCCTGGAGCCCAATTCCCGGATGGACCTTGCGGGCCGCTTACAGTCGGACCCAAACCGGGTTTTCCCTCGATGAGCCGGTCCGACTGGAGCCCAACCAGGTATCGGGGTTCATCCAGGCGTTCCGCTCGGTTATTCCGGAGAACCTGACCGGCACGATCCCAGCGGCCAAAATCGAAACCGCCAATTTCTCAGTGGACGGAAAACTGGGGCCAGATACGTACTTCGGAATGAGTTTTTTCCGGAGCGATTCCGATGTGGAACGCAACCGAAATGCCTTCGAGGCCGCTTTTTTTCCGTTCCCACCGGTGAATGTGAATGGATTCTCCTTTGAAGAGAACTTTGACTATGAGGAGAACCAGATAACTCTGCGACTGGATCACTTGCTGGGCGACTCCTGGGCGACCGGCATTCGGTTCAAATGGAATAACGCCAAGATTAACAAAACCACCCCTGGTTTGCCGGAAACAATTACGCCATTCCCCATTCTGCAAAACCTGGAAGCGGATTTGATCAATGTCTCCTGGAACATCCGGTATCAGTCTCCGCAAGGGATTTTTGCCCGGGGGGAATATAGCTATTGGCGGCAAGACAACCGCAATTACCATCCGGAATTGCCCGGCGATACTTTTCCTATGGTCAATCTGGAGTTGGGTTTCCGGCTACAGAGCGACCGGGGCGAAATTTTTATCGGTTTGCTGAACGCGACCGATGAGGATTACCAGATCAACCCGCTCAACAATTTCAATCAACTACCCCGCGAGCGCACCTTTATTGTTTCGGGCAGAATCAGCTTTTAATTTAATATTGTATCGAAAAATTTTGAAAATACGATTGGTGAAAATGGGCAACAAATCCCTTTGGAAGTCGTGGGCGTCGATTATGGGCATTTTTGGATACCTGCTCGGCGGTCTAACATCTTTAGTTGCGCTCAACCCTGGGGACGTGGCGCTAACCCGCGTGACTCCTGACAGTGTCATATTGCTGGCCTTGGCCGATATTCCGGCGGGCGAACGAATTATTTTTACGGACCGGCGGTGGACCTCGCGCGGGTTTGAGCCAGACAATGGACAAGAAGGAGAAGGATTTTATGTGTGGACCGCTCCCGCAAATGGAGACCGGGTGGAGGCTGGCGCCCAGGTGCGCATCAACTTCCCGTCAGGGACGATTTTTCTGGATTGGCAGGACTACCTGTTTTTATTCCAGATAACACAAAAAAATCCCCAATTTCTCTATTCTATTTTTACAGACCGGAACTGGAATCTTTGGGATAACCCGGCAAGGGGCCTAACCAATGATATTACCTCAATATCCATCGGAATTATTGCCGACGCCCCGACTGATACGAATGGCCAACCGCGCATCAATCATGAGATAAAATCCGACATTCGAGAAACCTTCAAGGGAGAGCTGGACCAACTGGGCCTGTTGCGAAAACTGGCCGAAATTCAATCGTGGACATGGGTGGAAAACAATCCGAATCCAATTGATGACGGTGATTTTGCCAACATTCCCAGCTCCGGGTTGATCGAATTTTCCTCCCCTTTTCATTTAGTGCGGGAGGATGCAACCTCCTTCAGTGTGATTTTACGCCGACTCTACGGAAGCAAGGAGAATGTATCAGTCAGGCTCAGCACGGTGACCCGCATTTCCGATTTCGCCCGTTTCCGGCCAAGAGCGACAGGGGTTTTCGATGACCTGACAGGGGTGGCTTATGGCAATGGTATCTTTACGGTAGTGGGGTCCGGCAGTGAAACCCTCACTTCAACCAATGGGATTACATGGAATCAACCGCACCCAATACAGTTTGAGAATCTGCATGGCGTCGCTTTCGGAGCGGGTCAATTCATAGCAGTGGGAAAAGACGGACTGATTTTGACTTCTACTGATGGCGCCTCCTGGACGGAGCAAGCTTCCCCAACCGTTGAAAACCTCTACAGTGTGGAATTTTTGAACAATATATTTTTCGCGGTGGGGGAAAAGAATACCATCCTCACTTCCATTGATACTGTAACCTGGAACACTGCCACCATCAGTAGTGAATCGGGCGCCCTTTACGGCATTAATTTTGGAAACAACTTATTCGTTGCGGTGGGAAAAGACGGCGCCCTTTTTTCCTCAGAGGATGGCGAGACCTGGCTGCCGACGGGGGTGGGTGTCACCGGTAAAACTCTGTGGGAAATCGTCTATACCAATACAGGCTTTGTGGCGGTGGGGGATGAAGGTCGCATTGTTTTCTCAGGTGACGGCGCGACCTGGGCGCAAAAACGATCCGGCGAGCGACTTTCCCTTTACGCAGTTGCGGTGGTCGGCGCCAACAAGGTGGCTGTGGGCAAAGAAGGGCTCATTATTACAACGGACGACAGCGCGGCATCTCAAGCCTTGGAAACTCTTGATGACGACACCGATTTCCAGTCCACCCGAGAAGAGAGTCGGGCATCGTCCCTTTTCGATGTCGCTTTCGCTGCCGATACCGTCGTGGCAGTTGGTGAATACGGTAAAATAATATCGGGCGCCATCACGGGAGGAACCCAACTTTCAGCGGCGGCAGAGACGGATTTCACATCTATCGTCAATGCAAGCGTGTTTTGGGCCGATGGTGACAGCGATCCCAAAGTCCAAACAATCACTTTTGCTCGCGACAACGTTACTGCTGTTCGGAAGCGTTTTGATTTGCGTCTGATCTCCGCCTTGGGAGAACCCGATTTGGGAACCTCGACCACACATATTTCAATATTTAACAGCGACCCTCCCTTCAATCGGATTGTGGACAATTACGGCCCTTTTCTAACCTTCAAGAACGTGGAGTTATCCTTGAATAATGGGGATTCCACCCTTGCCCACCAATTAAGATTTCGTATTCAAAACACCTCCTCGGTGGACTCAAAAGCGCTCCTGGTCACATTCGACGGAAGCAACTTGCCCGACCTGGACCTGCCGATTGTTCCAAGCGGCAATGTCTCGGAAATAATACAGATCGACCTTCCGGAGGTGGTGCAGTCCATCAGTCTTTTTGAATTCCTAAGCAACAACTCCGAACCTGTTTTTAAACACAGGCGTTTTATTAACAGTGTTTTCATTGTCGAAGATCGGTCTGGAAACGGAGTTAAAGCTGGAACCTTGGGCACGGGATTCGTGACCGACCTCGTAGCGACACCAATCGGGGTTCTGGGAAGTAAATCGTCTCAAAAAGAAAATGCCGGGGGTGTCGGTGTCATAAAACCCTTATTCAGCGGGGGCACTCCTCCGCCTCCTCCGGGAGAAGGCGGTGGCGAAGGATTCGGACTGGTCCTGACGGAAATCGAATTAACCGGGAATTCTTCCATCGAAACCGGTAGCGGCGTCGATTTTACCGCCATTGGCACTTATCTCGACCCCTTCACCCAGGAAGAATTTGAGGAAGAATTGACGGACCCCCAGCCCGATTGGATACTGAATCCTTTAAGTTATCCGTTAGATGCCAACGGATTATTAACCGCAAATGCCAACCCAACCCTGGTTTATCCGCAAACCGCCGCTCTATCGGCATCTTCAATCGACGGCGCCCCGGTCGATGAGCTAGGGAACCCGATTCCTGTAATCACTGATTTGAATGTGGAAATCGATGAACCAGCGGGGAACCAGGATTACCCGGCCTGGGTAACCACCAACGGGCTCTTAGCCGGGCCAAGCGGGGAAAAGGATGATTTCGATGGAGACGAGCGGGCCAATTTATTGGAATTTTCACTCGGGACAGACCCCACCGTTGATGATCCGCAAGGCCTGCCCTATAATATGGTCGATAAAGGGGGTGGCACTTATTCCATCCAATACACTCGCCCGAAGTCTCGCCGAGGCGTCATTTACAAACTGCAAAAATCGACCGACTTCCACTCCTGGAGCGATCTTGGCCAAACCCTTTTCTCACAAGACAGCACAACAGAGACGTGGGAATCGTCCGGCACAGAGGATTCACCGGCAAACTTCAGGCTGGTGATTGAGAGGTTCGATCAGTAATTTTATGAGAGTCGTTAATTTTTGCCGACCTCATTCGAGATGCGAAGACCGCTGGTAAACACATTATTGCTGAATCTGGGAGGAATATTCCTGGTTTGCGGATTGGGAACGGTCCTTGTTTCGTATAAAAATGGAGAAGGACCCAGAAGGCTCAGTTTCGACCTCTTATTCCATAGTCCGCTGCACCTTCACAGAGTCGATGAAACGGCCAAAGACAACGTCATCGTTTATCTGGATGACCTTTCCCACAACGCCCTCGACCAACCCTACGATAGCATTTGGGACCGGCGCCTGCATGCCTACCTGCTTGATAGATTGACCAGCGATGGCGCCAAAATGGTCTTTTATGACATCGTCTTCGACCAGAGCAGCTCTAATAAGAAAAGCGATAACGTTTTTGCGGAGGCCATTGCCAATAACGGTTCAGTTTTTTTAGGGGCCGGCCTGGAGCGACAAGAGAGCGCAGATATGGCATATGACGAAATCATCAACGCTCCACACGGTCTATTTCGTAAAAAGGCCAAAGCCTGGGGAATGATCCACAGTCCACTCGATCCCGACCAAGGAATTCGTGTATTGTCCACCGGCACCGAGGAATATTCATCGGCCACCTGGATATCCGCCCTTTTCCTGGCTCCTGGAATAGAAAATAAACTGGGGCCTCGAATGAAGGAACGCTGGCTGAACTATCTTGGGCCGCCGGATACAATACCGTCGGTCAGTTTTTTTCGTGCCTTGCAAGAGGATGCCCTGCCATACGGATTTTTCAAAGATAAGATCGTATTTGTGGGGGCCAAGGGATCAGTAGGTTTTACTGGAACCACGAAAGATACTTTTCGCTCTCCCTACAGGGAATCGGGCAAGCATCCCTTTTACAATGGTGTCGAACTCCACGTCATGGCTCTGGATAACCTGCTTGCAGGCAACTGGTACACCCGGATGAACCGAAAGACGGAACTCATTCTCGTATTGGCAATCGGGGCAATCCTTGTTCTGAGTATGATTTCCCTGCGCCCTCGTTATTCCCTGCTTATGTCTCTGGGAGCCGTAGTTATTCTGCTGCTGGTTCCACCTTATATTTGCCTGAGCACCGGATATTTTTATAGTTGGGTCGTTCCGCCATTCTTTCTTGTGCCGACGGCCTTTCTCTGGTCGGCAGGCTGCCATTTTTTCCGCGAAGTGCGCAGACGGAACCGATTGCGACGGACGTTTTCCGCCTATTTGTCCCCCGTCATGGTAAAACGGCTGGCCGATGCCGATGAGGAGCCTCAATTGGGCGGACATGAGGAAAACATCACCGCTTTTTTCAGCGATATCGAAAGTTTCTCCAGTTTTTCGGAATCGCTCACTCCTACACAGCTGACGGAAGTCATGAATACTTATTTAACGGAGATGACGAATATCCTCCGGGAGCAAGGAGGGGTGCTGGACAAATATATCGGGGACGCCATCGTCGGCATGTTTGGAGCCCTGGTCGATATGGAGGATCATGCCAGCAAGGCCTGCTTTGCTGCTGCCCGGATGCAGGAGAGGCTGGCTGAATTACGCCAGGCGTGGGCAACTAAAGAAGGAATCCAGTTTACGGTGCTGGGAAAGGTGAGGGCCCGCATCGGCCTCAATAGCGGACCGGCTACAGTGGGCAACTTCGGCTCCGAGTTCCGTTTCAACTACACCATGATGGGCGACATGGTGAATCTGGCCGCACGCTGCGAAAGCGGAGCCAAGACCTACGGCGTCTATACTATGGCGGCGGAAGAAACCAAGTCGGCGGCGGAAAAGTATTCCTCGGAGTTTCTTTTCCGCTTTCTGGACAAAGTTATCGTGAAGGGCCGCAGACAGCCGGTTAATCTCTACGAGCTTGTCGGATTCAGGGAAAAACAGCCGGAATCGGTACATGAATGCCTCCTGATTTATAACCAGGCCTTGGAAAAATACCTTGGCCAGGATTGGGAAGGAGCAATCGCGCTTTTGGATCAATCGGTTTTACTGGAACCCAACAGACCGGCTGGAGGCGAAGAGGAACGCGTTAATCCGTCCATAATTCTGCGGAACCGCTGCCTGCAATTGGAGAAAGACCCGCCCGCCAAAGACTGGGACGGCGTTTATATCATGTCTTCCAAATAGACCCGGCAAGCCCCGTCGCGCCTTGCTCAAAATGCATAATTGCTCTCTGCATCAACATCATCGAATTTGAGATAGGTTCTAGTCTGAAACTCGGGAAAGACATCCATTCATTCGGACTCACCTTCCTCCTCAAATCTGTAGATGATGTCCTCCGGGTTGGCATAGCCGAGTTTTTGACGCACTACCCTTTCAAGAAAATCCGGCTCATGCAGAACAAGATCCAGATATTTTTCTTTTCCGGAAATTTTTTCTTTCAAAAGATTCAGCCGCTCCTCCAGCTCTGCTTCCCGTGATTCGAACTGCTCCATTTCACGATAACTTTGTAAAATGAGAGTGCCGAAAGAAAGGATTATGAGTAAAAGCAGGGTGCCCAGCAGACTTAATACGATTTGAGCCAAAGATGCGATTTTACCAGCCATTTTACCAACCAATCGCAACCTCTATAGATTTCCTATACCCCTGAAAAGAAAAAACGGATTGCTACTTTTAAAGTCATAAATTTTTTGTTATGAAAGAGAACAGAATTTTAGGACACTATGTACGAAAGTTATTTTGGCTTCCGGGAGATGCCATTCAACATCACTCCCGATCCCAAGTTTCTTTTCCTCAGCCCCACCCATTTGGATGCGCTTCAATATTTGCGCTACGGGGTTAAGGAAAGAAAGGGATTCATCGTGTTGACTGGCGAAGTCGGCTGCGGCAAAACCACCCTGTGCCGAAAATTGCTCAATGAACTGGATGGGGAAAAGTACGAAACAGCTCTTATTCTGAATCCACGCCTTTCGGAAACCCAGTTGCTCAAGGCCATCCTGACGGAAATGGGCGAAGAGACCAAGGCCCGTAGCCGCAATGATCTTCTCAACCAGCTCAACCACGCTCTGTTGGACCGCATTCATGCCGGCAAGGATATCGTATTGATCATCGATGAATCGCAAAATTTGGCCTTCGAAGCGCTCGAGCATATTCGGCTTCTTTCCAATCTGGAAACCGATAAGCAAAAATTGCTGCAGATTATTCTCATCGGCCAGCCCGAATTGAAGGAAAAGCTGCTGGAAAAACGGTTGCGACAGTTGAAGCAGCGCATCCTTGTCCAGTACGACCTCACTCCTCTCTCGCAGGATCAAGTGATTCATTACATTCAACACCGGCTCTCCATGGCAGGCGGCATGGGGCGGCCAAGTTTCACCCCCTACGCGTATCAGAAAATCTTTAAATCCAGCCAGGGAATTCCCAGAATGATAAATAATTTGTGTGACAAGTCCCTCCTCTCGGCATTTACTAGGTCGTCAGACAATGTCAACTATTGGGATGTGAGGCGGGCAATAAAGGATCTAAACCTTAAATGAGCCTCATCAACGACGCTCTAAAAAAAGCCCAAAAGGCGCATTCGACGGATAATGCGCCACCGCCGCCTGTTGGACAAAGTCATTCCGTTTCCCATGGCATGGGCAAAGGACAATTGATGAAGATCTTTCTGGCGGCCGTCGTCGTTCTCGGTATTTTCGGAACCTCGGTGGCTTTTTTAATTCTGGGTCTGATGGGCGATAAAGAGGTTGAACCTGCGGAAACTCAGGCTCTTGCCTCCTCTGCGGCACCGGTTCTTTCAAATAAGGAGGCCTCGGCCAGCCAGAAAGTCGTGCCCGTTTCCAAACCGGAACCCGCCATTACCTCGCCCAAAGCCAATATGGTACCGGTTCCCATTGAACCAGTGGCAGCGGCGAAGCCACGACCGGCAGAAATTTCCCAACCCGCGGCCAAACCCACTCCGGCTCCGGCTCCGAAAGAGGCGCCTCCTTCATCCGCCCCGGTCACGGGTTTCGGTCTGGTCCGACAAACTGTTGTCCGGGGCAATGAAAATGCCGGCTTGGTGGATGATGTATTGGACAGCGAGCCCCAAAAAACTGTAACTCCAGTTCCCGCGAGTCCCACCCCCGCGATTGCCCAAAATCGGCCTCAAGCGGAGGCGACTCCAGCGACTTCCACGCCACAAGCTAAATCGGCGCCTGCTCAACAGAAGGAAATAGTCAAAGCAACCCCCATGCCGACAGCCAGCAAACAAACGCCCGCCGCTGCAAAGGACCCGGTGATCGCGGACTACGTCGATAAACTTGTAATCCAGGGAATTCGTCTCTCGGGCGTCAATAGCAAGGTCCTCATGAACAATAAGGTATTTCGCCTCAACACTTACGTAAACCGCGACTTGAAATTGACAGTAATTTCAATTAGCAAAGAACGAATCATTTTTGCAGACAATGTCGGAATCCGATACACCAAATACTACTGATTCTTCCAAGGGTGAGGAATCACAAAGTCCCGAAAGCCCTCCAAAGCTGCGTCTTTCCCTGAGGAAAACGTCTTCTCCCGACCCTGGTCAAAGCGCAGAGGAAAAACCTCCGGCAGCGCCTCCGCCCCAAGAGGAGGCCGCAAAGCCCGAGGAAACGAAGGCCGAAGCGGAATTACCCGGTGGCGGTGACAGCGCGGGCGGCAAGCTGAAACTTTCCCTGGGACCAATAAAGGATGTCACTCCGCAACCAGAGGCCGAAAAAACGGATTTGGATTCCGATGCCGATCCATTTGACATCAAACCAAACCCAGTCGAGGGCGGCACTGCTCTGAAATTAGGCATCAAGCCCAAGGCGCCTGAACCGGAAGCGAAACCGGCAACGCCTCCTCCCGTCAAAAAGAAAAAATCCGGCATTACCATCCGGGGGCTGACAGGAAGGCCTTTTGGCCCTCAAGAAACCAAGGAGGAAGAAAAACCGGCCCCGGAGGCCACGATTTCTGAAGAACCCGGGGTTGAAAGCGATGCGGCTCCTCCTATCGAAGCCGGAGAAACACTCGCTCCTTCCGAAACCCAAGGTCTACCTGAGGAGACAAAAACGGCTCCACCTCCAGCAGCAAAGAAAGCTCCTCCGCCCCCGACAAAGAAAAAACCTGTCCCGGCCCCTCCGCCTCCGAAATCGAAGGTAAAACTGGCCAAACCCGCACCCGCTCCATCAAAAGAAAAGAAAGATAAAGTTTCGGCTCCTCCGCCCGGAAAGAAGAAACCGGCGGACCTCAAGAAAACTGAGAAAAAGCCTAAACCGGAATCCGCTAAAGCATCCCCCAAAAAAATTGCCCTTGTTCTACTGCTTGTCATGGGCATCTTTGTGGCTGCGGGATATTTTGCCATATCCGCCTTTTTTGGTTCTTCCGCGGAGGAATCATCCGAACCCATCGCTTCAACGCCCTCGGCTTCCAGCCAATCTCCATCGGCAAAGCCGGAAACTCCGGCCCCGGCCCCGGCAATCGTCAAAGATAGTGCACCCACCCCACAACCGACAGTTACGCCAACCCCTGCTCCAGCTGTCCCCATACCTACACCTTCTGTTCCCCAACTAAAGATTGAGCGGGTGGTTGTTACTTCAGCGGAGCCGGAATCGGAACCCGAATCAGAAGAGGTTTTTCAGGCAGCCGAACCCGAGCAGGACGAAAATATAATCGCTTTCGTCGACAGCCTGGTCATCAAGGGTTCGATCGGAGATGGCGTCTCGGCCAGGATCCTTGTCGGCAATTACAAATATTCTGTCAATGATGTTGTCGATGAAAGCCTGGGGGTTGTCTTTTCAGGAATTAACAAATCCACCCGCGTGATAATTTTCACCGACGCTGAGGGTGCGCGTTATTACAAACCGTTTTGAACAGAAATCCTTATCAGCGTCTTTCCAATCGATCAGCCGGGCTTTTCGTTTAGAATAATTCTCAGCTTGGATCGTCCAAAGAGGGCACATATTCGGGAACGAAGTTTTTCAGCATTTCCTTATAGTAGCTATCGCCACCGGATGAAAGGCTGTCATTTAATAGTTTGAACTTTTTCCGCACCTCTTCTAGCGGTTGCGGATCGCATAAAAAACGTAGTATTTGGGGATGCCGGGTTTCAGTCAGGGTCTCCTCATCGCGCTGGATTTCTTCGCAAAGTTTTTCCCCTGGGCGCAATCCGGTAAATTGTATTTCAATATCCGTTTCCGGGCGAAAACCGCTTAACTCGATCATTTGGCGCGCCAGGTCAAGAATTTTGATCGGCTCGCCCATATCGAGCACAAAAATCTCTCCGCCGGTCCCCTGAGTGGCACTTTGCAAAACCAACCCGACGGCCTCAGGAATTGTCATGAAGTACCGCACAACATCCGGATGTGTCACGGTTACCGGGCCCCCCCGGTGAATTTGTTTTCGGAATATGGGAACGACGCTGCCGGATGAGCCCAACACATTGCCAAAACGAACTGCCATAAAGTTTGTCCGGTTGTGAGCCGCGCAATTGAGCGCCTGGATGTATGTTTCCGCCAAACGCTTGGTGGCGCCCATGACATTGGTAGGATTGATGGCCTTGTCAGTGGAAATGAAAACAAATTTATCGATACCTAATTCGCTGGAGACATCGGCCAGAATACGAGTCCCCAAAGTATTGTTCTTTACCGCTTCCCCTGGCTGTCGTTCCATCAGAAAAACGTGTTTGTGGGCCGCGGCATGAAATACGATCTGGGGGTTAAATTCCGATAAAATCCGTCGTATTCTGTTTTCGTCCTGAATATCCGCCACAAGCGGTTTGATGATCGAATCGTATCCTTCCTCAATCAAGTTTTGCTCGGCTTGGAATAGTTGTACTTCGGCCCGATCGAGAAGGAGCAGCATCCCGGGTCCGTAAAAGGCTAACTGCCTGCTCAATTCGAAGCCTATACTTCCACCGGCGCCGGTCACGAGGACTCTTCTGCCCGCCACCATCTGACGAATATTATCGGATTCAAGTTCGATGGTTGCTCGTCCCAGCAAATCCTCGATTTCAACCGGGCGAACGCGGCTGGCTTTAATTTGGCCGGTAGTCAGTTCCGCCAGAGAGGGAACTATTTCCGCTTTAAGGCCAATATTTGCAGCAATGTCCACTACCTCGCGAATTCGCCATACGGGCGCAGAGGGCATGGCAATGATGATTTCGTCAACCCCGAATTTGGGGCATAGGATTTCAAGATTATCGGGACTGTCAACTACCGTTATGCCATGAATATGTTTTCCCCATTTTTTCCGGTTATCGTCGAGAAAAATTACCGGTTTCATACCCAGACCGCGCCGAGCCAACAGGTCTGCCGCGGTGGCCGCGCCAACATCACCGGCCCCGACTATGGCCACCCGCCGTCGTTTTATATGCTTTCCCTCGACACCTGTAATAAACCTTTCCCGGGCAACCCTTAATCCAACCCGTATTCCGCCAATAAAAACCAGTGAAAAAATAAAATCTCCGAGGATAACCCCACGCGGCGGAACAGGATTGCCCTCCAGCAAATACCAGGTGGCGGTTAAAATGATCCCGGCTAATCCCAGGGCAATAAAGACCCGGTAAAAATCAGGCAGGCGGAAGTAACTTAGGAGACCTGCAAACTGCCCGAAAGCCAGGAGTAAAATCAACTTTAGCGGCACAATCCATAATAAATTAGCGAACCGCAATTGCTTCCATTCAGCAGGCACCACAAAATCAAAGCGCAATTCATAAGCGAGATAGAGGCTGGCCGCCAAAGCTGCCGAATAAGCCAGAAAAAGAAGCGGGGTTCTCGACGGCAACAGATGACGGCAAAATCCGGCAAAGTAATGGAATTTATTGGACATTAATTA
>JAJFLV010000162.1 GCA_021772535.1 Opitutales bacterium
CCGCAGGAAACCGGTTTATTACCAGGATTTCATGAGTTCGGAAAAAGCCCGGATTGAACATTGGGATTACAAGCTGGAGGCTTGGGAGGATTTTAAGGACGCCCGCCCCAACAACGTCCATGATGCGATTGTTGCCTTGGAGAAAGCCGGAAAAATCCTCAAGGTGGTCACCCAAAATATCGATGGCCTGCATCAAAAAGCCGGCACCTCTCGCGGTCGGGTCATCGAATTGCATGGGACCAATGCCGAGATCGAATGCCAGACCTGCCAACGTCGTTCCGAGCCCGGTCCGCATTTCGACTTCTTCCGGGAAACGCGCAAGCCGCCCCGCTGTGGTGAATGCGGAGGGTTTCTAAAGCCAGCCACCATCAGCTTCGGCCAAAACCTGCGTGTCGGAGATATTCGCGGGGCGGAGAAAGCCTCCCTGGAAACGGATTTGGTGATCGCTTTGGGTTCAACCTTGTCGGTCTATCCGGCCGCTTCCATGCCGCTTATTGCCGCGCAAAGGGGAGCGCCCTATGTAATCATCAACCGGGGTCCGACCGACCACGATGGGGATCCCTCGGTTACCTTGCGGCTGGAAGGAGATGTGGGCGAAATCTTTCCCCCGGCGGTGGAAGAAGCAATTGAGGAAGACTAAACCTCGTTCTGGATAATCTGCTCCAGGGTCTGGCGTTTGCGGATGAGGCGAGGCGTTCCGTTTTCCATCAACAGCACCTCCGGCGATTGGGGAAATGAGTTGTAATTGCTCGCGGCCATGGAGGAGCAATAAGCGCCCGTACCCTCGATGACACAGAGGTCGCCTACCGCAGCCTCGGGCATCTCCCGCACTGCCAACAACTCCGGCTGACCGGGTTGTGGAGTGATCAAATCACCCGATTCGCAACAATGTCCCACAACCACATAATTATCCCTGCACGCTCTTTTCCGGCCCGGAATGAGAATGACCGGATGCTGGGCGCCATATAGTGAAGGTCGCAGTAAATCGTTCATGCCCGAATCCAGCTTAAGAAATTTATACCCCTTTTGACCGGTATCGACGACATCCCCAACGGTGGTAAGTAGAGAGCCCGCGTTGGCCATCAGATAGGTGCCGGGTTCAATCTCAAGGTGAATTTTGCGGCCTGTCTCTTCAAATAGCCGGATAAAGGCCGCCTTCACCGGCTGCCCGACCTCCGAAAGGTCTGTCGAAGCTTCATCCGGCATGCGACCGACTTTGAAACCACCGCCCAGATTGAGTGCTTGCACCTTTGGGAATTGCCTCACCAGGTCGAGGCTAAGATTGGCGGCACGTTGCCACACTTGCGGATCGCTGCCCGAGCCGATATGGGTATGGATGAGGTTAACCGTAAGTTCGTATTTTTCGGTCAAACTGCGGACTTTATCCAATTGCTCATGCCATATGCCGAAACTTGCCGCCGGGCCGCCGGTATTGGTGCGGTTGGTACTCCCGGAACCGAGACCCGGGTTGAAACGCAGCCCGATTTCGCAGCCCGGAAACAATTCCCCGAATTGCTCTACCTGCCAAAGAGAACAGGCGTTGAAGTGAATGCCTTTTTCAAAAAGGGAAGCAAAACCTGGCGGGATTTCCTGGCTGCTGAGACTGATTTTTTCCGCCTCTATCCCTGCCCGGAATGCTCGTTCGCATTCAAACCCGCTACTGGCATCGAACAGCAGTCCCAGTTCGTCGAAAATTTTCAGGATAGC
This sequence comes from Opitutales bacterium, assembly GCA_021772535.1. Classification (GTDB taxonomy): domain Bacteria; phylum Verrucomicrobiota; class Verrucomicrobiia; order Opitutales; family UBA2987; genus JAJFLU01. Next base: position 1,708 of record JAJFLV010000162.1, read on the forward strand.
CGCGTTGGAGCAGGCTTTCATGGCATAGCGTGCCGTCAACCCGTAGGCATGGGGAAATCTGAGCAAGGAATCCGCTGCCGCCCGCAAGGAGCGTTCGTCATAGACATAGACAGGAGTCCCGAAGAGATTTCGGATCTCCTCGGCCTGTTCCGGGGTCATGAAATTCAGGGTTTCCATCTATGTGCCTTTTCTCGCCTTTAAAATAAAAGACTGTCGGGTTTAGGGCAGTAAGGCCCACAATTCGAGCAAAAACGACTTACGGCCTTCCCTATTTAATTGCCGTTTTGGCCGGGGCCATTAAAGAGTTTTTCTCTAGCCATGCCCGATCCTACCGTCAGATTTTCCAGTCGCGTCGACGATTACCGCAAATACCGGCCTTCTTATCCGCCTCAGGTAATCGGTTTCCTGGAAGAAAAATGCGGTTTATCGCGGCATTCGGTTGTTGCCGACATCGGTTGCGGTACCGGTATCTTTGCCGAGTTACTGTTGGAGCGAAATTACCGGGTCTTTGGGATCGAGCCCAATCGCGAAATGCGCGCAGCGGGGACGGAGTTCTTAGCGCGGTTCGATCAATTTGAAGCGATTGACGGACGAGCGGAGAATTCTGGTCTGCCCAATTCCTCGGTGGATTTGGTGACAGCTGCTCAAGCTTTCCATTGGTTCGATCTGGTGGCGAGCTGCCAGGAATTCAAGCGAATCCTGAAACCGGGCGGCTTCGTAGCGGCAGTGTGGAATGCCCGCCGACACATTTCATCGCCATTTTTACGCGATTACGAAGAAATGCTCCTAAAATACGGTATCGAATACGAAAAGGTTCTCCATCGAGGTCTGGGAATCGAAGAGATGCGCAAGTTTTTCGGACACTTTGAAGTAAGTTGGGGAGAATTTGAATATATCCAGCCCATGACGCGCGAAGGTTTGAACGGTCGGTTGTTTTCATCCTCCTATACGCCTGTTCCCGGTCACCCCAATTACGAGCCCATGCGGAACCGAATGAATGAAATCTTCGAACGTCATGAGCAAGATGGTTTGATCAGTTTTGAATACGATACCCAAGTTTATTGTGCCCGGCTATCGTGATTGGGAATCGACTTGGGGAGAACCCGGATATTATTTTTGAGAGATGGAATACCGGACATTGGGACGAACGGAATTAAGGGTTTCCCGTCTCGGCATTGGATCGGGCGGTCCGAGCAGGTTCGGGCAGCTTAGCGGTGTCCCGGAAACGGAAATCCATCGGATGGTCCGGGTGGCTCTGGACAAGGGAGTTAATTTTTTCGATACGGCGGCAGCATACGGGGAAAGCGAATCGATATTGGGACGAGCGTTAAAGGGCGTGTCGAGGAATTCTTACATTGTCGCGACAAAATTTAATGCCTTTGATGGGAAAAATCCAATCCCGCCTGAAGTAATTGTCCAATCGGTTGAGCGCAGCCTCCAGCGGTTGGACCTGGAAACGGTTGATATCCTCCAGTTTCACGGACTGCAACCCGATCAATTCGTCCGATCCCGGGATACTCTGATGCCGACGCTGGAGAAGCTCAGAAAAGAGGGCAAATTCCGGTTCCTCGGTGTTACCGAAACTTTTAGAAGAGACTGGAAACACGAGATGCTGTCGATGGCCTTGCGGGACAACTGGGTCGATACCGTGATGGTCGGATACAATCTCCTCAATCCGACAGCGGAACGGGAAGTTTTGCCTCTTTGTGAAAATAAAAATGTCGGCGTAATCTGCATGGTGCCGGTACGGTGTTCTCTCAGCCGTCCGGAATATTTAAAAAAACTCCTCCTTGAAGCTAAAGACAGGGGATTGATTGCCGGGGATGTTCTGCCCGAGGAGAAACCGCTCGACTGGTTAATCAAAGATTCAGTAACCTCTCTACCAGCAGCTGGTTACAAGTATGTGGCGGCACACCCTGCCGTTCACACGACCCTTTCGGGAACCTCTAAAATCGATCACCTGGAGGAAAATATTGCGGCAATCAATGGACACTCATTGCCTGATGAAGACATGGCCCGCCTTCGATCGATTTTCGGAAATGTCTGGGAATCGTTGATCAACTAAACGGTATTTCAGGCAGAAAAAACAGGCCTTTTCAACCAGTCGAATCTTTGCACCCCGATGTTTGTGCCTTGCCGCCAAACACCTGATTCAAAATAGTGTATGAATGCCGGAATTAGCCGAAGTAGAGTATTTTCGCAGGCAATGGGATGCCGGACTCGGGAAAAAGATCCTGAAAATTCAACTGAACCGGAAATCCCGAAATTTCCGGTCGTGCGATGCAAACCTGCTAAAGCGGTTTTTGCCCGGCTCAAAATTGATCACTTCGCAGGCACATGGGAAGCAGATGCTCTTCCGTTTTTCGGGAGATCTGTGGATGGGAATCCATCTGGGAATGACGGGGTCGCTTTCCGCCACAAACGTTGATCACGCTGCGGGGAAACATGATCACCTGACGCTGACTCAAAAAACCCAACGCCTGGTTTTCAATGACCCCAGGCAATTCGGAGCCATCCGTTTCAACCGCGATGCGGAACCTCCGGATTGGTGGCGCGGTCTGCCCCCGGAAATTCTTTCCGACGATTTCACAAAAAGCCTGGTCAGTGAATTTTTAAATCGCCGGAAAAAGTCATCCATCAAGGCGGTTCTGCTCATGCAGGAGCGTTTCCCCGGCATCGGAAATTGGTTGGCGGATGAGATCCTCTGGCGAGCCCGAATACGGCCCCATTGCCCGGCCGGTCAAATCAAGGGAATCAAGTTCACGCATCTTTTCACCGAAATCCGATCGGTCTGTCGCGAGGCGATTGAAATGATTGCCCCCGATTGGGGTGAGCCCCCTGAATCCTGGCTATTTCTCCACCGCTGGAAAGAGAACGGCATTTGTCCGAGAACCGGCAAGCCATTGGTTCGGGAAACCATCGGCGGGCGTACCACCTGCTGGAGTCCTGCCTGGCAGCGTTGGCCAAAAGACCTTTAGCAGATCAATGAACTATTGATAAAGCCAGTATTTCCGGCTCATGGATTGGAAGACCTGGGACTGTGTTCTCCATTTATGGAGAAATTTTGCCACGTCGACGCGCGCTCCGTCCCGGGTTAAGGCATTCCACCATTCAGTCGAGCCGACATGTTTGTTGAAGAGCCGGGCTTCGCTTTTAGAAGCTGCACTGAAAGGATTAGTCAGGCTCCACTGACTGGCTAACTGCATCATGTGAAAGCTGATTTCGGTTGGCCGGAGGCGGGACCAGTCGTCCACCATGAGATAAACCCCCCGGCCTTTGCCGCCACCCGACGTTCGAAAGTCCACAACCTTGTAATCGAGGCCGGAAATATTTTTGCGGCGCAGGGCCTGAACGATTTCCTCAGGGCGTTTTCCCGGATAAGTTAACAGCCGAAATGGATATTGAGTGCCATAACCATGCCGGAAGCCGCCTATCTGGGCGCCCAGCCCCGTCATCGAATAACCGAGGGCAGCCGAGAGGTCCGGTATAGCCGGAGATGTGGGCACCCACCTCAACCCGGTATCCGTCCAGAGCATGTCCCGGTTCCAACCCCTCATCGGGATGACGGTCAATCTCCCTTTTTCGAGGGCGGTTTTTTCAACTTCGAGCCAGCCCGGCACCCCTTTTGCCATGAGGGCCAGCTCCCCAATGGTAAGGCCGTAAACGTAGGGAATTCGATAGTCGCCGACATAACTCCTCCAGCCCGGTTCCATCAATGGACCATCGACCTTTCGCCCGCCCAATGGATTAGGCCGATCGAGAACCACAACTTCGATCCGGTTCTGGAAACAGGCCTCCATAGCCAATCGCATGGCGCTGATGTATGTGTAGGAACGAACTCCCAGGTCTTGCAGGTCGATCACCAGGGCATCAAGCCCCTGAAGCATCTTCCCGGTCGGCTTCCGGTATTTGCCATAAAGGGAGTAAACTGGCAGGCCCGTACGGCTATCGACCCGGTCCTCAACCGGCTGGTTGGCTTTTTCGTTTCCGTAAATTCCATGCTCCGGCCCGAAAAGAGCGACCAGATTAACTTTAGCGCTGCGGCGCAAAATTTCGATTGTGCTTACTCCATTTTTGTCCACGCCAGCAGGATGGGTCAGTAAACCAACACGTTTGCCCCGCAAGGGCTGAAAGTTATCCTGTTTAAGGACATCTATACCCAGAAAAACTCTGCCCGTTGACCCTGCCAATCCCTCAATCCTTGGGACCAAGAAAAAAGTGGTTAATAAACAGATTATGGAGAAGAACCGGGCCGATTTCCAAACAGGCAACATGGGTCGGTAGGTCAGGTGGATTCCCGCGCAGTAGAGGTCGAACCGGCGGTAGTCTTTGGCGATTTTTTTTGCAATTTGCGCAACTTAGCCAGGGCACGAGAGGCCCGAATGGCGGCCACACGATAGACGAGACTGGAGACAAATCCGGAAAAATATCCTATGACCAGTCCCCCCAAGGAAATGGCGGCATACCAGTAAACTCCTTTTTGCACAAAACCGGCCTCGGTGGCAATGGTTCCCACCTCCTCGATCGTCGCCTGGTTTCCAAAAATGCTGAGGAGAAAATCACCGATAAAATAGGCCGCCGTGTAAAGAAATGGAACAGTAAAAGGAGTGGATAGAAATTGTAGGCCCAGAATAATGGGCAGATTGGCCCGAAAGAGAAAGGCCGCCCCAAAGGCAAGAGGAATTTGCACTCCCAATAAGGGCAAAAAGGTCAATATGCAGCCGGCATACAGCGCTCTAACCACTTCCGGAACCTTGAACGACCAGAGAAAAGGAGTTTTGCGGGCGGTGGCAGCGAAAAACCGGATAACCGGATAGGTGTGGACATTGCCCTTGCGCGGAAGAAAGCGCAACAATCGCTTTATCCTTCTGATACGGGAAAAATGCTCTTCTTTTAGTCTGGCCTCGTCAGCCGTCATTGGTTTTCGCCCGGGGCCTGGGCATTGGGAAATTTGTGGTTAGGTTAAACTGCTAGACATCGAAAACGGAAATTTGTTTTCAATTTATCGACATCGGTTTGAATCCCGTAACATTTTGCTTATTCCAAGCAAGACAAATATGCCTGAATTGACTTATATAGATTGCATCCGCCTTCAGCAAAGGCTTTCTGCAAATCCCACTCCGGGTTGGATATCGCCGTCAGATCGTTATTCGTCATTCCTTCAGGCAATAAGTTCTCAAGGCCTTCCTCGACCGATCCAGCAAATACCTTGATCTTTGTCTTATGGGTGTTCTGGGCTGCCATTGCAGGCAATGCTCCGGGTCCCTTGCCTTGCAGGGAACTTGCATCGAAGCGTCCTTCGCCGGTCAAAATGAGATTGGCTCGGGCCACCTTTTCCTCCAATTGCAGCCAACGGGAGACCAGGTCGAAACCAGGGCATATACGAGCGCCAAAAGCAGCTCGCAGACCAAAAGAAATTCCCCCGGCGGCTCCGCTGCCAGATTCAGAGACCAAATCGTGCGAAACGTTCAGATAATCGCACAACCGGCCAGCCATCATTTCCATCTGCTCGTCAAGGCGGGACAGGTCTTTGGGTCTCAGTCCCTTCTGCCGTCCGAATACAGCGGAGGCTCCGTTGTTGCCAAGAAGGGGATTTCTCACATCACAGGCGATGAGAATAGAAGGAAGGTCCTCCCGGATTTTTCCTGAAAATGAAGTCACCCGGCTGAAATTCTCCGGCGTAAGCTGAGATATCGATTTCCGCCCGGATCCAGCGAATTGCAATCCCAGAGCCTCCAGTGCCCCCAACCCGAGGTCGTTGGTGGCACTCCCGCCGACGCCAAGCAAAATGGCATCCGCTCCTTCTCCGGCGGCAAAAGCAAGGAGTTCTCCAGTGCCGAAGGAAGAAGTCCGCCAAAGATCTCGCTTCTCCGCGTCGAGCAAATCCAGTCCGCTTGCCTGGGCCATTTCGACAATAGCCAGTTTTCCAGCTTCCGGCAGGTTTAAATTATCTCTCAGGTCGCTTTCCAGCCTGCTGAGATCAACCATTCCGATGGAAGCCTCAACCTGGCGGAAAATGGGATCGGAAACATTTTTTTTCAATAAAGTCCCAGCCAGCGAATTGGTCAGGATTTGGCAGAATCCATCGCCGCCATCAGTGAGGGGAGCCGTTTCGATAATCCAGTCCCTTTTTTCCTCGCGGAAGGCCTTGGCCGCAATACGGCAGGCCTCTTCCGCTGTCAGGGAATCTTTGAATTTATCGAAAGCGATCAGAACTCTCATCGCCGTATTGAAAATATGAGGAAGGAGATTAGACGCAAACTAATACGAAAGGCATGAATTCAATCACGGTAATATTCCGACTGGTCAGTCAGCTCGCCGTTTTGATTGTAGGCGCTGCCGAAAACGTGGCCGGTGTAAAATTCCGATTTTGGATCTTGTTTGGGCAAGCGTATAAGGCCCGGTTCGCAACGCACAACCTCGCGCCGCTGGCCGCACATTAATAATCCGGTGTCCTTCCAGATAGTGTCGCTTATTTGATAGGCGTCATCGGTCCGATATTCGAAAACAACGCCCCGGCGCGGTTTTCCCGACAGATTGGCCGGAGAACCGTGCAAAGTGAGGCCATGGTGTATGCTGATCCCTCCGGTTTTAGGGGTGATCTGCGCAACATTGGATTTCTTCTCCCAATAATGGCTTTCCCGGCATTCGGCGGTAAAAAGACCGTCCACGGAATGGTTCAGGTATCCCAGTTTATGACTTCCCCTGACCATTTGCATACAGCCGTTTTCAGGAGTGGCATCGTCCAGCATAACCATGACCGCCAGCACCGAAGAATTGGTGTGGGGGAAAAAGGCCAGATCCTGGTGCCAGGCAAAAGTTCCCTTCCCTTTTGAGGGGGGCTTGGTCGCCAGCTTGGAATGCTGCAGTTGAATGTCCGGACCGATTAAAGAAACAAGCCGGTTTAAAATCTTCGGATCACGCGCCAAATCCATAAAAATGGGATCCAGTGTGGTAATTTCAAGTAGATGGACCGCCTTGGTGGCATGACCACCTTGGTTCAATCTATCCATGACCACTTCGGATTCGGTGGCCCGGCGCAACACCTCAACCTCCTCCATGGAGAAGACGTCATTGACGACAATAAATCCATTTTTATGGAATTCATCGACTTGCTCTTCGCTTAATCCGTCAACCTCTATGTCTTTTACTCTATCAATCATAGCTTTACTCAGTCCAAAGGAGTAAAATCTACATATATTCCTGCTACAATCCAAAAAAAGTCTTCAAATTTAAGATGCCCTCTAAGAGTCGGTGCGGACCTTAATGGCCTCAGGATCGACTGGTTCAGGCTATATTGACAAAATAATCCCGAAAGGAGCAGAAGATCGACGCCTTTCCCTATTGCGTTCAGGGATATCATAGCTGGATTTGGCAATTCCCTAAGAAAATTACGTTATAACTTTAACTCCCGGACTTTTTGGCGCGGGATGGTATCGCAGGCAGGGAAACATTTCTGGCGTTGAGCAGTTTTTCAACGCTTTGGGGAGTTTTTACGGCGTGCTCCGGCCTGGGGTGTTCGGGACCGAAGACGTGCATCTTTTCCTTTGGCTCGATGACTGCATGGCTCTCGTCAACGGAACCGTTTGGCAGCAGCAAATCATCCAGGGAAAGCCCCAGATGCTTGGCCAGGAAGCGGTAAGCGCCAATACGCTTTGAATAACCGTAATCATGAACTTCGTCGGGAAGATGGAGATTTTCAACATTAGACTCTGCTCCGTATAGCTTATATACATTTCTAATGTATGGGAACTCCACCTTGGGAGTGTTCTTTGTCCAATCGCTGCCATCCGATATTAACAATTGCGGACGGGGCGCAGCCAGAGCGGCGATTTCCGCATTGTTGGTAACATGCTTTTCGCTGACGTGGATAGGCATGCCACTCTCACAGTCGCAACCGCCGAAAAAATGAGAGGCCACCATGACGACCGGAACGGAGACAGCCACTCTATCATCAACGGCCGTCAGGAGAAAGGTTTGTGTGCCGCCGCCGGAGGCGCCTGTTACCCCGATTCGGTTGGCATCGACCTCTTCCAGTGACTGAAGAAAATCGACCGCCCGAATGCTGCTCCAAAGCTGTAGGGCGAGGGCTTTCCCTTCATGGGGATAGGGTTCCGATTCCCCCCATCCGACCATGTCGTAGGAGAAAACAACGGCGCCCATTCGGGCCAGCGTGGCGCACCTGAACTGCATGTCGTCACGAAATCGGCCGCCACCATTCGGTTCCCTGAAATGGCCGTGGGGGCATAGTATTCCGGCGAGACTTCGGCTTCCGCTAGAGCCGGAAGGGCGATAGAGGTTTCCCGTTACGAAAAATCCCGGCAAGCTTTCAAAGGCGACGTTTTCAACAGTATAGCCCTGATACTCCCTTTTGCTATGAAAGACAGGTTTTAATTCTCCCTTGACTGGCGGCGGCACGAGTTCGGCTCCGTGGAGTATTCCTTCCCTGATTGTTTTTGCCCGTTTTTCCCATCCTTTTCTATCCGAATAGCTAAGTCTGAATTTTTCCAGCTCCAGTCTTGCTGCTTCCTCGGTATGAAATTTGTCCTGGCGCAAGGGCAGCTTTTTTATCGGTGGCTCATCCGCCCTCGCCGTTGTATCGAACGGCGGTATCGTGAATATTACGGAGAGAATCAGGAGGAGAAGGGTGTGTGATTTCATTGTTGTGTTTATGACCATTACATCAAAACGGATTACAAGACTGGATTCGAGCCTTCTGCCCGGCGAAAGCCAAAACATCCCAGCTTATCCACTCCAGGCGTTTGTGATTAACCGGAAGAGCGGATTTTACGAGCATGCCGTCAACCAGCAAGCCAACCCAAATTTCACTGACCTTGCCGCCACCAAGGAGAAAGTTGATATACCGTCTTTCGACCACGAATGGAAGTGAAGTTACCGCTCCTTCCGCCCTTTGACCTCCGAAATAACTGCTGGCAACCCCCTTGCCTTCAAATCCTTTAACCTCGGGAAAAGACTCATCACCCGACCGGTCCGGACCCGTACCAAATGCCACTCCGCTGACGGTCCATGGGCCGAAATCTTCTCCTTCGAAGTCGGCGATAAGAATATCATCTACGGATACGGCAATAAGCCTGGAAAAAGCAGCCAGAAGGATGAGTGAGAAAACTGCAATGATCCTCCTCACTGACTAGATAGTGGATGTTTGCTTTTCTTGGCCGGCTTGGGCTTGGGAGATCAGCTTCTCTAGCGCAGTTCCTGGCCCGTTTCGGCATCCAGGATGACAAAATTTTCGACGTGGTGGATGGGATCGGCCCGGAAAGCAAGCCGGACATTGTAGAGGTCCTCCAACTCGATAAGGTGCGCTTCGTCCTCGCTGCGCAATCTTTCCAGGGTGCTGGGATGGCAGAGAATCCGCAAGGTAAGTTTGTTTTCCCCTTCGTCCTGTTTGCTGCTGCCGCTGCCTGCCCGGAAACGGCGCAAAACGCTGACCAGCCTTCTTTGCACCTCGACACTCATGGTGCGGGGAGCTTTAACGATGCCGCGGCCCACGCAATAGGGGCAACCCGTATAAATGCCGGAGGAAAAGCTCTCTTTGTGCCGCTGGCGCGTCATTTGCATGATGCCAAGTTGGGATATGGGTAAAATGTGGCACTTGGCTTTGTCCTTCGACATTTCGTCGCGCATCAGCTTGAGAACCGAATTTCGGTCTTTGCGCTGTTTCATGTCGATGAAATCGATTATGATTAATCCCCCGATATTGCGCAGGCGAATTTGACGTGCGATCTCTTTGGCCGCCTCCAGGTTTACCTGAAGTATAAAATTTTTACCGTCATCATTTTTATTTTTGTGTGCCCCGGTATTGACATCGATGGCGACCAGCGCCTCCGTTTCCTCGATGACAATCTCTCCTCCCGAAGGCAAGGGCACCGTTCTCAGAAAGGTTTGCTCGATCTGGGGCTCGATATTGAAGCGCTCGAAGATCGGTATGCTTTCGGAAAAGTGATTGATTTTACCCTTGGAGCGAGGAGAAATACCACCCACCAGAGCCACCATATGCTCGAAGTCTTCCTTGTTGTCGATGAGGACCCGGTCGATCTCCTCGGTCAGGAAATCACGCACCGTGCGCTCGATGATATCCGGTTCCTGGTAGAGCCTGGTGGGTTGCCTGGCCGCTTCCATGCGGGCCTGGATTTCTTCCCATTCACGGAGCAGAATATGCAGATCACGGATAAAAAAGCGGATTTTTTTGGTTTCCCCAGCCGTCCGGATGATAACGCCCATGCCCTCGGGAATGGTAAGCTGGCGAAGGATCTTTTTTAACCGCTGGCGTTCCTTGTAATTCTCGATTTTACGGGAAATACCGCATTGCCCAGAAAAGGGCATAAGCACCAGATAGCGGCCGGGCAGGGCTATGTTGGTGGTGGTGCGCGGCCCTTTGGTTCCGATTTGGGCCTTGGTCACTTGTATGACAATCTCCTTGCCTACCGGGTAGTGGTTCGGAATGTCCCTCAGGCTGATTTTATCCCGCTTTTTTTTCTGTTCAGCGGAGCGCGTATCCCGCACGAACTCGATGGAGGAGTCGTTGGCCGCCGGCAATATGTCCCAATAGTGCAAAAAGGCGTTTTTGGGTAGGCCAATATCGACAAAGGCCGCTTTCAGCCCCGGCTCCAGATTCTGGATTTTTCCTTTGAAAATGCTCCCCACCATGCGCTCCTCCCCGATGCGTTCGATCTCGAACTTTTCCAGAATGCCCTCGGCCAGAAGGGCCACCCTTTGTTCGAGCGGTTCGGAGTTTATGATGATTTCCCGAAAAAGCGACTTGTCCTTTTTAAAAGCCTTGACCAGGCGCTGGACGATTGGCTGCTTCTTGGCCCGTTCCTGCGCTTTCTCGTGCAATTGCTTGAGATTTACATCGACTTGAGGTTGTTCGTCCGGTGGTGCGTTAAGTTTTTTTTCTAATTTACTGGAAATATTTGGTGTTTCCGTCTGAGGCGAATTGGATGTGTTCATTTTGAATCGTTGGATAAGGGTTAATTGAGCCCTTTATTGGTCGCCGTGATTCACCCCTGCTGGTGGTCGCTAAAAGCATCTGACCGGGAAGGTATTTTGAATTGGAATTCATGAAAATTCCCTCCGGTAACGGTACACGCTTTGCACCAGACCTTGCAGAAGACAACAACTTAAAATAAAGGACCCACCGTAACTGAGAAATGGTAAAGGTAAGCCGGTTATCGGCATCAAGTTGATGGTCATGCCGATATTGATATAAATGTGAACAATGAAAATTATGCTGACCCCGATACTCAACAACATGCCAAAGCGGTCCCGCGCCATCCCGGCGATGCGGACCCCGTTGCACACAATCAAGGCAAAAAGGAATAACACTGCCATGCTTCCTAAAAACCCCTTCTCCTCGGCCAAAACCGAGAAAATGAAATCGTTGTGCGCTACCGATTGGGGCAGGTAGCCCAGCTTGGCCTGTGTCCCCTCCGTCCAGCCCTTGCCAATCAATCCCCCGGAACCGACCGAAAGAAGGGACTGGCGCTGGTTCCAGCTCACACCGATCCCCTTCGGATCGATAGCCTCGGGCACAAATTGGGTGAGTATGCGGTTTCGTTGATAATCCCTGAGCGGAATCCACGAAAGCTTTTCATACTCCCCCCGGTTATCGTAGGCGGAAAGCTGGTTCTCCTGCAAAAAATGCAAATACCGGTACAAATCCCCCGCCAACACGGCCGAAAGCAGCAAAAACACCGCGAAAACCGCCGTGAAAAACCGCTTGGAAAGCTTGGAAACGTATAAAAGTGAAAAGACCATTGGTGGAATTACCAAAGCAGAGCCTAGGTCTGGTTGCAAAAAAATCAACAAAATAGGTATCAACACCACAATACCCACTTTTACCAATACCGAAACCGACTCTCGCACAGATCCCACCTCCGACCGCGCCAGCAGGCTCGACACCATCACCAGCACACCGATCTTGGCTGCCTCCGAGGGCTGAAACGAGGCCACGCCCAAATCCAGCCACCGTCGCGAATCAAACCGAACGTCCCCCAAAGGTGTCCACAACAGCGCCAATAATACAAGGCTCCCGAAATAAATCAAATGCGCCTTCTCCAATAAAATCTTGTAATCCAGCAAAGAAACCACGGTGTAAACACCCGTTCCCAATACAATCCACACAAGCTGTCGTATCCATTGCGACTGCCCGCTATATACCTGCGCCGAATAAATAAAAAATACACCCATAGCACATAATACCGCGATGCAGATCGGCTGGATCCAATCCGTCCGCCCCTGCCCCGCCTGGTAGATCAGGGCACGATACCGGTTGCCGTTAAAAGAAGTCGTTAACATTTACTAAACAGGTTGCCCTAAAGCCACACCGAACCAAACAGGCCCATTCTCTACATACAATCAATAAATAGATTTCAGCCCTCAGCCCCAGAAGGAAAAATCCGTTTTTTCAAAAGGGTGCAAAAAAGTAATGCTGCATTAGTCCCTCAATCTGTTGGCGATACTTGTTCAAAATTGAGAAAGGAGCGTACCCTTGACACCAGCGGGAAGATTCCTAGAACTCTTGTCTGGCCCTCAATTGGCCCTCAATTGGCCGGTAAATGGGAATTAGTGGATATGGCGGAATCTGAAAATACCGAATTAGAATTAACATCCAAGAGCGCTAAACAGCCGGATCCAGCCTTGTGGGTCGATCAATATGGGGATTCTTTATACCGTTTTGCTTATTATCGGGTGAACAATTCGGCCCTCGCTGAGGATCTTGTGCAAGATACCTTTCTGGCTGCGCTCAAGGCACTCGATCGTTTCAAGGGCAAGGCTTCAGTCAAAACCTGGCTGACGGGAATCCTGAAGAACAAGATTATCGATCATTACAGAAAGAATTCCCGGGTAACCAATTTCAGCGAAATTTCCTCATTTTACGAAGATGAAAAGGATAAGGCGTTTAAGGAGGACGGCCATTGGAGAGCGGATGCCTCCATCAATCCTTCCGAATGGCGTCCCGAACAGGTAACCAATATGGATCGCAAAGAATTCTTGGAACAGTTTCGCCTTTGTGCCGACGATTTGCCGGAAAAAATCAGGCAGGTATTTCTCCTGCGGGAGGTGGACGGCTATTCCAGTCCGGAAATCTGTGAGATGGTGGGAATCTCCAAACAAAACCTTTGGACCATTCTTCACCGGGCTCGCATGGCTCTACGCCAATGCCTGGAAATACATTGGTTCGCTCCCGACAAAAATTGAATATTGATAGTTGATGCGGGAGAACGAACCTTTCGGGCCTGATTTATTTTTCCTTGAGCAGGGCTTTGAGACGATTCTTGCCTTCATCAGAGAGCGAAACATCCATTGTTTCACCTATGGTGTCGCCTTTTCCTTCCACCCCGTCGTGAATGGTTTTTAATTGGCCATCGTATCGTTTACACCAAACACAGACTGTATTGTGGAGAAAAAGAGAAAGACGTTCACGCAGGGAAAGTTTGCGCTCCAGGGATTCTGAGGACAGCCGGGTCAACTCCTGGCAACAAGGCGTAAGCCAGGCAATTAATTTCATGTACCACCTCATCAGCATCAGGATTTGTGCATTCTGTTATGTTTTAGACTCTTGAAAGTTTATTTCCTTACAAGTGTAATTCAAAATTTCATTGAAAACGTGTTTCTGCTGCCGCATCAACTGATGTTTGATGCAAACATTACTTGATGTGCTCAATAAAACGACTCGTTTTTTTGAGGAAAAAGGTTTGGAGAATCCACGACTCAATGCCGAGTTGCTTTTCGCCAATGTATTGGAGTGCCAACGCCTTGATCTGTACTTGCAGTTCGAGCGACTGATGGATGAGGATACTTTAGCATCGCTGCGGCCTCTTGTTCTTAGACGATCCCGTCGGGAACCTCTGCAATATATCCTCGGTGAAACCGATTTTTTCAATGGACTCCTGAAAATCGATGAACGCGCCCTGATCCCTCGACCGGAGACCGAGGAGATGGTCGAATTAGCGATCAGGAAATTGACCGCACCTCCGGATTCGATCCTTGATTTGGGCACCGGGAGTGGCGCCATTGCGGTAGCTTTGGCCAGGCATTATGCCAATGCCCGGGTTGTCGCGGTCGACCACAGCTCCAAAGCTCTTGAACTGGCTCGGGAGAATATCCGTGCCGCCGGTCTGGCCGAAAGGGTGAAAACTATCCGCTCCCACTGGTTCGACCAAGTAGAAGGAGTTTTCGACCTGATTATTTCAAATCCTCCTTACCTCAGCGCTGAAGAATGGGAGAACACCCAGCCGGAGGTGCGTCTGCACGAGCCTTGTGAAGCCCTGGTAGCGGAAGATTCCGGCCTGGCCTGCTTAAACCTGATCATCGACCGGGCAGGCGATTATTTATCACCTTCGGGATTGATTGTTCTGGAATCGGGACTGGATCAGCACGAGTCCCTAACTGCAAGGGCGGCAAAGGCAGGCTATCAAAAAATAGAGTCAATAAAAGACCTCGGAGGCCGCAACCGGTTTATTGTGTTAGAGAGCCTCTGAGGGGGTTGGCCTCCACTCCTGTATCTTAATCAAAAAATATCTCATCCTTCCCTCCGCAAGCGACGGAATGATCAGGTTCAATCAACCATTTTGGCGTCTTTGGGATTCAGGGTCGCGATTGTGCTCGAGTTTATCGATTCCCGCTGTTTGACCACCCAATCGGCCAAAATCCGGATACTTTCTCTCAAGGGAATATCCAACGGAGGTTTTTCCAATAATAGCTGAGGATCCAAAGTGACCAGTTTGGTAAAAAACCGGGGAAGGATATTTCCAATCGCCTCTTCATCGAGTTCATTGCCCAAATAGGTTGCAAAGGTTCGTTCCACATTGAACTCGTCACTGGTTTCAGCGTTTTTGAAATAGTTCAACAAATCACTTATTTTCGATTCGGGAATGGAGACGCCAGCGTATTCCGACAACTCGGCCGCTATCTCATCGCTGTGCTTAATTAATTTTTCGTAATCAATCGATTCTACCCAAATTTCCTTGATCGGCTCATCCTCCCCCGATTGAAAGTAGAAAACCTTTTGATAATAGGCATTTGACTTGCTTTTGCCGTTGGGGAGCAGGGAGTTGCGCAGTTTAGCCTGGTGCAATTCTTCCTTTTCCCGGCTGATTTCCAATACCACCTCGTGCCATTGGAAATAATTCCGGCTCAAGATTTCCAGTTGGTCATCCATTTCTTCCTTAAATTTATTATCGATGGCCCGCTGAGTCCGCCGAACCTCTAGATTGAGGGAGAATTCCTCTTCTTCCTGCTTTTTTTGAAACCAATCGATTTGACGTTCCAGGTAGGTGAATTCCTCCAAGGTGTTTTGCCTGGTTTCGCTGGCGTCCCTAAGAAACGAAACGATGTCATCCTCAATGAGATTTCCGTTTGGGCCAACGGTTTCCTTGGGATTCCATTTCAGCGGCTCGATGGCATCCCACACCAGGGCATTGGGCAGATCGGATTCGCCCATGGGCAGGTATTCGTTGATGGAAGGTAAAACGATATCCGAAACGACGCCTTTATTCTGGGTGGAATCTCCATTGGGGAGATAAAACTTTTGAATGGTAATTTTTGTCGCGCCCAATTTTTCTTCTTTCGGCCGGTTGAATATTGCCAGGCCGGATTTCCGGTCGAGTTCGAATATTTGCTGGACGGTACCCTTCCCATGAGTCGAGGAATCGCCCACAATCAAGGCCCGATGATGGTTCTGGAGGGCACCGGCCACGATTTCGCTGGCCGAGGCGCTGCGGCGGGAAACCAGGACCACCATGGGTCCTTCATAGACTACCTTGGGATCGGTGTCCCAATCTTCACGGATTTGCCCGGTGGTGTCCTTGACCTGAACAACCGGACCCTTGGGGATAAACAGGCCGGTCAGTTTTATGGCTTCACTAAGGAGCCCGCCTCCGTTGCGCCGCAGATCAAGAACGAGCCCTTCGATACCCTGCTTCTTCAAATTGCCAATGAGTTCCTCCACATCCTGGGTGGTACTCGATTCAACTTCATCACCCACCGTGGAACCATAAAACGAGGGCAGATCGATAACACCCAGAGGCACCGTCCTGTGTTCCCCCAGGGGGAATTCGTAGATTGCCGCACTGGCCAGGTTTTCAGTTAATTTTATTTCATCACGCACCAGCGTAACTTCTTTTCGTTCCGAAGGATCCGTGGCATTGGCCGGTATGATGGTGAGATGGACTTTGGTTCCTTTGGGACCCCTGATGTTCTCCACAATTTTGCGGAGTTTCATATCGATGACGTCAACCGGTTTCCCGGCTTCCTGCCGCACTTCCACAATTTTATCTCCGGGGTGAAACTGGTTGCTTAATTCGGCCGGACCGCCGGGCAGCAATCGCTGGATAACGCAGTAGCCGTCCTCATCCCGCAGGAGGGCGCCGATTCCGACCAGAGAATTACTCATGCCTATGGTGAAGTCGTCCCAAGTGTCGGGCGAGTAAAAGGTGGAATGGGGATCGTACATCTGAGCAAATGAGGTGAGGAAGATTTCCTGTGCATCTCTCGGTTCAAGGCCTTCGATGTAGCGAAGTGTTCGCCGATAACGACGTCCCACTTTCTCCCTGGCCCTTTCTTCGGTTTCGCCGTTAAGAATTTCCTGCAACAGGTCGAAGGTGATTCGGTTTTCCCACAGCTCGTTGGCCTCTTCCGCATCTTTTGGCCAATCGGCTTCCGACCGGTCGGGAACAAAGGTTAGATCGGTTGAAAAATCAAATTCTCCTTTCAGTCTCCGGGATACCCAACTTAGCCGGGCAATGGAATTGTCACGGTAAATTTGAAAAATTTGAAAAGCCGGATAAAGCCACTTTCCCTGCCGGAAATAACTATCAATGAGTGTGTTGCCAAATCGTCCCAGAATTTCTTCCTTATCTCTTTGCAAAAAGAACAACCGATTGTAATCCAGCTCTCCCATGTAAGATACGAGCATGTCCTCCTGATTGATCCTGGTAATGGGTTCCTTTTTGTAGTGGTACCATTGCAAATAGTTGATGGCTTTTTCCGTCTCCTGCCGCATCTGCTCGAGGTCGCCCCGATTAACCACAAATTCTTTGGCCGATGCCGGCAGGGTCATGCCTGCCAGGATAATAAGAAGGCCAAGCCACTGAAGTCCCGCCCGTTGCAAGCGGGTTGCGTGTGCCGATGGCATTCTAATCGATTGGGTTTGCTCTCTCATATTTGCTGACTTGAACTGGATGTAAATTAATTGGGCGAAAACGGTAAATTCAACCGGTTTGTCAATCGGAAATAAACTTTGGTCTTAGCATATTCAAAGAGGGTTAATTTACGGTTATTATTTCAGATATAAGGTTTTTCACAATCTTTTTGTTGTCTCCCATGTTCCCTTGATGGCAGGTCCAAAACTCCTCGCTGCTCTCAAAACCCATCCATTTGGCCAACCTGTCCAGCGCTTCGGACTTTTTATCAATGGTATCGATCGCCTTGTTCGAGTCGCGCCGCAAATGGAGTTCAATCGCTCTGAGAGACTCATAATTTCTTTGCAAAATCGAGTTCTGGTTTGGCTTTTGCAATTGCAATTCGGGCAGCAACGCCAGGACCTCCCGCGTGTTGGCCTGATTCAACTGCGGAATTTCCGCTCCATATTTTAACTGCACCATTTGACAAAAAAACTCGATCTCCATCAATCCGCCGGGAGCTTTTTTAAAGGCCCTTTGGGGCTTTTCCCGAGGGATTTTGGCTTTCTCGATGTGAATTTTCATTTTCAGGATTTCATTCCATAAATCGGAGTTTGCTGAGGCCGAATAAAGAAGTTTGTTTCGAAGTTCGACAAACTCGCGCCCCAATTGTTCATTGCCGGCAAGAAATCTTGAACGGGTCAGTATTTGTTTTTCCCATGTCCGGGCCGATTTTAGGTGGTATTGGCGGAAAGCTTTTATTGATGCCACTAGCGGCCCATCCCTGCCATGGGGGCGCAAACGCAGGTCGATTTCGAAAATTTGCCCGAGAGGGTGCCTGTGTCCCAAAATGGTGAGCACTCGTTTTGCGATAACCCGGGCGGCCTCATCGCTTTTCTCCTCCGCGAATAGGAGCAGATCAAGGTCTGAACCCAAAGTCATTTCTCTCGCTCCCAGTTTTCCCAATCCAACCACGGCCAGAGTTCCCTCGGGATCGACAAGGTGCAGCGTGTGCTGCAATGCGGCATCCGCCAGCAAGGTGAGGCTTGCCTCCAACTCCTCGATGCTGCTTTCCCCTAATAATTGCAAAATGGATAGGCGCACCTGTTCCGCTTTAACATAGAGCCATAGCCATTTGGGGAAATCTTTCCCCTGCGGAAGGGCGGCCATTTCCTCCCGCAGGCGATTCAATGGCTTATGTCTTCGGTTTTGAATAACGAGGACCTCCTCCATTATTTCAGGATGTTGACAAAGAAGCCGGGTGGTGAATTCGCTGCGGTCCAACAACAGGCAGAGGGAAAGAAAAAAACGGGGATTAGCGGCACAGGTTTTAAAGAAAAATTTCCGTGCGTTATAGCTCTCCGCAAATCTTGATACCCTCTCCAGAGCCAGCAATGGACGAGCCAATTGAGGGAGTACTTCATCGAATTGCCGGGTCAAATTTAAAAATAATTGCACCTGGTCCCTGGTCACGGCGTAATTGGGGCTGCCCAGGGCAAAGGTCCTTAATCTGGAAGCGGCCTCTTTTTCAGCTTCCGCTCCAAACCATTTGAAGATTTCTTCCCGAATTAAGGGAGCCATGCCATTGCCTGAAAGAAAAACCGTCCAATCCTGTAATTTACTCTCGCGGGTGTCCCCTTTGAAAAGGCTGGCGTAAATGCTGCGAACCTGTTCCCTTAACGGTGAAATCCTTCCTTCAAAATCCTCTTGGCCGGAAAAGCCGAGAGTATGGGCCAACTGTTCAATCTCAAGTTTGTCATGAGGAAGAATGTGGGTCTGTTTTTCTTCCCTCATCTGCAAACGGTGTTCAACTGTTCTGAGGAATTTGTAGGCCTCGTTTAAAAAAGCTGCATCGCTCTTACCCAGCAAATTGTAGCGAGAAAGTCGCTCGATTGTGTCTTGAGTGCTGACCACCTGGAGAAAGGGATTTTTGCCCGAGTGGAGTAATTGCAGGGCATGGACAAAAAATTCGATTTCCCTGATACCGCCGTAACCGCTTTTAATGTCATTTTCCAACTGGCTTTCACCAGAAAGCTCCTTTTCTGTCCGGATCTTTACCCCGGCAACCTCGGAGAGCAATTCATCCGGAGGATGCCGGGGATAGCGAAACGGGTTCACACTTTCAAAAAACTCCTCTCCCAGGCCAAAGTCGCCCGCTACCGGTCGTGCTCGCAGCAGAGCCAGGCGTTCCCAGGTTTGACCCCTGGCATAATAATAACTCTCCATAGCGTTGAGGGAACGCGCCAGGGGACCGGCGGCGCCCTCCGGTCTTAACCTCAAGTCGATATTGTAGAGAAAGCCGTATTCACTGCGTTCCTGCAAAGTTCCGGTTAGGGACTGAAACATTTTGGCGAAAAAATATTCATTGCTCGCGGAGGTGGGTTTTCCGTCCTTGAGGCAGCATCCCTCGCCATCGAAAAAATAGATCAAATCGAGATCGGAACAGAAATTCAGTTCCCTGCCACCCAATTTTCCCAAACCCAAAACGCAAAATCGTGCCGGTCGATTCAAAGCTTCGTCCCAAGGCTGGCCAAGGCGATTTTCCCATTCGGCATGGGTCCGGGCGGCCACCGTTTGAAGGCAAAATTCTGCCAGCAGTGTCAGTTCCTCTATCGAATCTCCAATTTCGGACAGTTTGTTGATTTCCCGATAGGCGATACGCATGGACATTTGTCGGCGAAACCTTTGCAACTCCCAAAGAAATCGGCCTCCTGAAAGATCGGCTCCATCAAACTCATCCTCCCAAACTTTTTTAAACGCGCTGTAGCGAAAGGTTTCATCGCGATTAGCCGGATCCTCCAGCCAAATCGCGCTCTTGGGAAACTGGCTCAGGAAATTCCTGTAAACCGGGCAGATTAAGGCCAGTCGATTCAGGCGATTTCCGACCGCTGGCTCAAGGAACGCCTCCGGCCTCTCTACCTGCTCACTTTGCAATTTAACAATAAGCTCTTCTACGAAAGCCATTGTCCGGTTCAGCTCTTCCTCTCAAAAATTAAATACCAGCGCACAATCCTTAGGTTAATAGTATTCAATGCTCACCGCGCAAAGCATTTAAATTTAATTCTGCCGAAATAAGCCCTAATCATTTTCAATCGTTTTTAGAAGGTCCTCCGGAGATAGTCTCACGGAATATTCCCCAGCCGGTTTCTCCTCCGGCACAGGATCGAGATCTATATCTCCCGCTTCTTCAGCTTCGCTGAGCACACTCTGCAGGAAATCACCCGAATTCAGATCTTCCGATTGTCCGGAACTGGAAAGGTCGAGAATGGCGGCAATTTCTTCATCTGTGGGTTCATCGGACTCGTCATCCTCCTCGGCTGATGAAGAGTTGTCCGTCTTAATATTAAAAAGGGATTTGAAGTTTTGGTATGACTTGTAGGCCTCGATTGCCAGGTTTCCCGTTCCATCCATAAGAAAGAAAAGATTTTCCTGTTTTTCATCCAGAATATTCAACATGCACCCTTTTAAAACCGACTTTTTATTGGGACCTGAAATTTCGTAAATCTCGACCTTTGCCAACATCTCCGATTCCTCTTTATCAAAAACACAGATGCTGGCCTTATTCTTTGGGAAATTAAGAAATCGACGCACGATGGCCCCGGATAAGATCGGAAAATCACTATTCATCAAATCCTGCAACAGGCATTCTTCAAACTTCTCCAGAAAATGCAGCGGGGATACTTTTACCTCAGATTGAACCATACTCCTATGGTTTACGGTAGATTTCCGCGCTTTTTAAGCCCAACCGGGCATTCTATTTTTGAAGCGCCGATACGCCGGCGTGGGCATCGGATTAAAAAATCACCTTATAAATACGCCCATCGTTGGTCCGTGCCTCCCCATGACCATGGCCCCAAAGCCAGTTGTAATCGGCCACTACCTCCATCACCAAATGCGACTTCTGGTCCTCCAAAAGAGCATAGATGTTTCCCTGGCCGTCAATACTGACGGATGGATAGACCCCTGCCCGGGTATGGCGCCCCCCGAAGCTTACCCCCGTTGTGACACGGAACCGCGCGTGGCTCATTTTAGTGAATTTGCCCGATAAAATCTCGCCATCCTCCAGATAAACCCGGATTTCCCGTTTCCCGGAATCCCAGAAACCCTCCGCCTTGGCGCCGGACTTGAATTCGACGAGTTGCATGTCCTTGTTGCAACCGGCGAGTAAAAAGAAAGGGATTATAAGGAACAGGTATCGTTTCATTACGCAGAAGTTTCTTAAGGAGTATTGAAGTTTTGGATTCAGGTACGTGTTTGGTCTGCCCTGAACTCTCATTATAAACAGCAATCCGGTCGATCTGGTTTCGAGTTTACCTGAATTATTTTCATTTTCTCCCTTTTTGTAAAGGTACCGGTTCCGATTCATGGCTGTGGAGGTCTTCCGCCTGACAACTGGAGCAGATCCCGCATCCCGCATCCTCAAAACCTCTCTTCCCCAAAATGAACGAAGGGGCCCGCTCACGCAGGCCCCTTCTGTTCTCACTACGTGGACGATTGCTTTTGTCCTCATAGTATCTCCGTTTTGGCGTGTTTTCAGTCAGGAGGCGGAGACGGTGATTTTGCGTATCCCCAGCGAGGAAGTGATAACTACATTGCTGTAGTGCTCCACGCTGATGTCGGTGAATTTGCTATGGTCCTCCACAAACACCCGGAAAAGCCCGTCCTCGGCCGGTGTCACGAATCGCTTGATGTTGGACGGTTCATCCTTCATCTGGCCATTCAGGGCATAATAGAGGAAAACCTGGTCCCCCAAGATCCTGCTTTTGACGCTGGAAGAAGACTGGTAACGGGCGCTCACCACCTTCACTCCATCGATGAAAAGCTTGCGGGCCAACTCATCGGGGGTGAGGCCGGCTGAGCGAAATGCCCCGGCGTTGTTTTGCACGTCGAAGGCATCGGCTCGCAGGTCCCAGGCCCCTTCGCCATAAAGCGCCCTGTTCGGTCGCACTCCGCTCGCATTGGTTCCCAGGATTAATGAGGCCCGCGCGTCGGCATCGGGATTCGAGGTCGCATCCCAAACCTTGGCCAGGTTCGTGTCGGCTCCGTCCAGTGCGGTCATGGCCCGGCGCACCTCGTTGCGGAAGAGGCGTTGCAGGAGAAGCTGCACATAGCGCTCCTGCCATTCGCTGCCCACTTCCTCATCGTGATCCACCCGGATGGTCAACCCCTTGTTCAAGGTCTTCTCGTTGACCGTCTCCCCGCTGTATTCGACTCGTTTGAAAGCCGAACCAATGGCCCGCACATCGTCCGTTTCGGAAAGAAAAGACTCTGCGTTGACGGCCTTTTTGAACTCGAAGCGGCGGCCCACCAGGACCGGCGGGGCGATGAAATCAAGCAGGTCCTTGAGATTCTCAGGGTCCTGCCAGCCGACCGTAAAAGCGGTCAGCGGTTCTGATAAGTGCGCGGCGTTGAAACGGCTTTCGTTTGCCGCGCAAATGACTCCCGGGGCTTGTAAGCCATCATCGATGGCCAGTGGCGTCGCCGGGAAGATTGGATTGATGATTGTTTTCATTAATAAGTTTCTCGTTGTTCGTTTTTGAATTGATTTAATATTCGTTGTTTTCGTTTGGTTAAGAACCGCCCTAAGGCTTACAGAACCTTGACCAAAGATGGCTCGGACAAGGCGGCTGCCAGGGCGCGCACATCGTCGGCCAGTTCCTCGGATTTGTCCCGCAGGGCCTGCACTTCGGTCTGGTTGTAGCTGGCGCCGATCGTCAGTGCGCCGATTTCCGCGTTAACATTGCCGAGTGTGGCAATTACTACGGTCCGGATGGGGGCTTGCGGCTCGATTTCGATCACCTCGCCATCGGCCCCGGCCGCAGTCAGCGCCCGCCCGGCCAGGTAATAAGTGCCCGCCGCGACTGGTTCGTTTTGCACTTTGCCGGAGGCTGCCGTGAATACCGTCGCGCCCACTGCGATGGCTTCGCTGGCAACCGCTTTCTGCGTGCTTGCCGAAGGGCTGAGCAGGTTTACGTTGACCAAATCCTCGGCCCCCTCGGCCTCGTCGGTGGCGATGCCCAAAGGACGGTCGCCCACCCCGCAGACGGCGATATGGTCGGCATCGGAGCCGATTTTAACCATCAGGAAACGTGTGCTGATGACCGCGTCGGCCTTCTTTGTCAGGCTTCCCTCGTGGGTGCCTTCGGCCACATTGGAAAAATGCGGTATGGAGGCGCCCTGTTTTATCTTCAGAATGGCCCAGGCGGCCAGCGCCAGGACGGTTAACATTATTGTCAGGTGTATTGTTGTCATTTTATTTTTTGGTTTAGTTGGTTGGGTGATTAATTAACGGAAAATTCGGTTTTGCGGACCTCATGGTATTAACAAGCCCGGCATCTTCCTCTTTGCTTTGTCTTCCTCCTCGTCGCCCTCTCTCCGGTCGTCTCCCTCATTGATTGTATAATCTAATAGGTTGTTATCATTCAGGTGACGAAAAGGAGGAGGGTGACTGAGAAGAAAAATTGTATTTCGAGCTTTAATTGATGCCTTTCGATTCTTTAGGTATCAATGGCTCTGGTCCGGCTGGGACAACCGGTCGAATAAATCTCTGCGCTCCTTTTTGGTATTCGACCAGGCGGTGCTGAAATCCTCCCCGGTCAGATCCATACGGTCGCTCACTGCCTCCAGGAATTGCCGCTGGACGCTGACGCCCAATTGGCTCTTTGCCAGGTCTTCCGTGCGGCTCTGGGTATTTAGGAGGGGCTGGGCGTTGGCCAGAGTCTCCAGCGATTCGTCGAAATTCCGTTGTAGCTCGCTCGCCCATTGCTCCTTTTCCGATGGGCGGATGCGGGCCTCCCGCAGGGCCTTCTCCAGGATCATTTCAATTCGCGCCGTGCGCTCGTTGGCCAATGTCCTCTCCGCCTCGGCCAGAGAATTTTCGGCCTCGGTTCTCAACTGGCCAAACCGGTTCGCCTCCTCCCGTAGCGTCTCCGCTTCGTTGGCCGCCGATTGGCCGATTTCATTCCACTGGCGGCTATCCTCCAGCAAGTCGTTCAATGTATTCAGGATTTGCTCCTCCTCAGTCTCGGTCGGGAGACCCAGTTTGTCGGTGATTTTTTCTATCATGGTTTTTTTTGGTTCGATGGTTTTAATTTCAGGTTCGGCAGCGCTCCGCTCCAGGGATTGAGTAATCGGATCGCCCGGAATATTCGGGCGGTTGGTCAAACCCACGGAAAGAAGCCTTGCCGGTTGGTAAATTCCATCCCCCAGCGGTTTCATGGCCCACCGCGGCGACAGGAATTTGTAAAATGCGTTATTCAAAATCTCTTCCCCTGCGGCGCTCCACCGCGGCAGGGCCCACAATCCATCCTCCCGCGCCTGCAATTCCTCGATCCAGGCATAGGCGCGGGTGTCCTGGTGCCCCGGCTGGCGGACGAACGCCGGGTCGTCCGGGTGGCCGATATAGACCGGGATACCGCCGAAACGCCGGGCCAGCCGCCCCCGCAACGAATTAAAGTAGCGCACCATTTCGCGGGCCGCTTCCTTGGAAAACTGCTGGCGTCCGTTGCTATGCGGGTGAATCCCGTAAACGGCCAGATGCACCCAGCCGTCTTCTTTCAGCCGTGTTTCCGCCGGTGCTCCCATTGTCGGGACGGATTCATGTTTGGATTTCATTGATATTGATAGTTTGTTCATGTCCTAAAAATAGTTAAAATTATCTTCGTCTTCGTCTTCGTCTTCGTCTTCGTCTTCGTCCTCTTCCTCACTCTTGAATGCCTTCTGACTTCTGCAGAATTTTCTCACCCTCAATGGGAATCGGGATGCCGAAGCGGTCGAACAAGTGATCCAGAGGCACTGGCGCCCCCATCTCCCACAATTCCCGGAAAATTTTCAGATCCTGCATGATATCCTGAGGACTCGTCGTCTTGATTTTTACAAATGCCTTCCCGTGTTCTGCCCCAAATAGATGCCGCAGGATAACCCGGTCCACCTGCGCATTCAGGGTCTCCGAAACCATGAGGGCGTCATGGTGTTCCAGCAGCGCGGTTTCACTCTTTTGCACACTGGCCCCGACCCCGCCCGAACTGGCCGAAAGCGTGCTCAAGTCCGCCCCTCGCCAAAGAGCGATGATAGCCTTGTCCATCCGCTCCACTAATTGGGGGTAGGGCAGGTCGCCCCGTCCCCGCAGGTCGATTGCCTCGATCTCCGTGCCTCGGTTCATCAAGGCGTGAAATTCCGACCCGAATTCCTCTACTGCCTCCTTGGCCTGGTTCCACTCCGGTGTCCCCGGTAGTGCGTCGGTCACTCCCTTGACCCCCGGCATGCCGTTTCGCTCGGAGTAAATCAGCCAGTCCCGCAACGGAAGGTTCTTATACATGTAGGCCACGCTGCAGGCCTCCATCAGCCCTTCACCCACGGTCACCAGCCAGGCGCCCTCTTGCAGGTCCTCGCCCTCCATCACATTCCCCGAGGCTAGAAACTTCAGCCAGCCCACCCGATTTTCGAAAAACCACAGCGGGGCAAAGCGAAAGGTCGCCGTCAGCCGGTTATTCTGAACCGGTTCCCAGACGATCTCGTGCATGGAGTATTTTTTACCCACGGCGTCCATCATCTGTTCCACCAGCAGGGCAAACCCGCCCCTCTGGTTCTGGTCCACGGCGCTCGTCGCGGTCAATTGGCCATAGAAGAATTCCAGCGCCTTCCGTTGCTCCTGCGCCTCGGGGGAATCGTCCACCGTCAGCACTTCCCAGTTCAGGCGGGCAACCGCCTTTTTCCGTTTCGAGGCCACCCCGCGAATCACGTCGTCGCGGCGCTCGATGGCCTCCCAGGTGGGGCCGATGCGCCGGAAATTTCCCGCCTGGAACTCATCCAGTTGGCGGCTCAAGGTTTCCGGTGTGAGGGAGCGTATCGGGCTGAAACGGGCCAGCCGGTCCCGGCTCACTCTCTCCGTCGTAATGGCAGGTTTGGTTTTTAGGTTTTGCATAATGGTAGATTGGGTTGGGTTCGGTGATTGGTTTAAGTTGTATTAATTTATTAATAAAAATTCCTTTTCCGGCTGGGCCTGGCCACTGTCTCGAAATGCTGGCTCCTCACCGGCTTGCGCCCGGCGTGCAGGGCCAGGGCCAATGCCCAGAATCGATCGCTGTGCCCGTTTTTGCCCCGGTCGGCGGTGAATCGTATATGCCCTGCGGCGGTCGTTTCCTTCTTGATTGCACGCAGGTCCGCCCGGATGTGCTTGTCCGATGGAATACGCAGCAAACCGCTCTCGAACGCGCTCCGCACCGGGTAAGCCAGGGTTTCCTTCACCGGACCTGTAAAGTTGACTCCCTCCACCTTGTAACCCCCGAAACGCTCCACCGCCCGCTCCGCAAATTGCCGCCCCAGACCGGTCTGGTCGATGCACGCCCGCCTCATCGCCGGTAATTCCAGCAGCTTGTTGAAAATCTCCTCCTGGCGGCGAAAAGGCGTCTGCTCCAGGCATTCCACCCGGCGCGTCAACGCCATCCCTGAAACCACCTCCACCAACCAGAAAACCGTCAGGTCGCGCTCCCTTCCGATGTCCACCCCCAGGTAGAGCGGATTGCGCCTATTGGCCAACTCGCTCACCGAGGCCAATCCATTGACCATTCCCATTTCGGTTTCCTCCTCCCGCGAATACTCGCAAGAGGCGATCAAGTCGCAGGATAGAAAAGCCGTTGTATCGTCCGCCGGATCGCACAGGTATTCCTGCCGCCAACTCTCCTCGTCAGCGCAGCCATTGCGCACGAATTGCAAGTAATCCTCCCTGCCCATACCCTTGCGCGGGTCGTCGGGGTCGAGTTTTGCCTGTATCCGTTCCAGCAAACCCTCCTCCACCGCATCGACCACCGT
>JAJFLV010000163.1 GCA_021772535.1 Opitutales bacterium
ATAGAGGCTATACCAATCTTTTCGCCGAATAATCCTTCAATCGATTGAATTGTGAATATTTGAATCTCATGAAGCGGTTTTGAACTCCATTAACCCAAGCCATTGTCCTTAACCCCAACTACCCGATGGTTGCCCTGAAAATACCCCTGCCCAGAATACCCCTGTTTAATTGGCACATGTCAATCCTGTTGCTGGCGGCCCTGGTTTTTCCAATGGCTGGAGCAATGGGGACCGTTGTCACCCTGGAACCGGTCAAGGATACCACCATTTTTTCCGAAAACGGAAATTTAAGCAGCGCTTTGGGCGATCTTTTCGTCGGCAAGACTGCTGGCACCGCCGGAACCGATTTAAGACGGGCTTTGATCGCCTTTGACGTTGCCGGAAGCATACCTGCGGACGCGACTATTATGAGTGTCACACTTACTATGCAGTCTACCCGGAGCGGATCTTCCGCCAACACCATAACCTTGCATAAATTGAATCAAGATTGGGGGGAAGGAACATCTAATTCCAGCAATGGAAGGGGCGCCAACGCGACCACTAACGACGCCACCTGGACTCATCGCTTCTTCAACACATCAGACACCTGGAATCAAGGTGGAGGAGATTTTTCATCCATGGTATCAGGTTCATTGGATGTATCTGGCACCGGAACGAAAACCTGGAACTCCACCGCTCAAATGGTGGCTGACGTGCAGGATTGGCTGGACAATTCATCAACAAATTTCGGCTGGATTCTCACCGGTTCCGAATCAACTTCACGCTCCGCTAAAAGATTCACCAGTCGCGAGGGCACTAGCAATAAGCCGACTTTGACCATTGATTTTACCAGTTCCGAGACGATGGACCAGACCATCAATTTCAGTAATATCCCCTCCAAGACATTTGGCGATGGCTCTTTCGACCTGGTGGCTATAGCCAGCAGTGATCTGCCGGTTACTTTTTTGGTGACTGTGGGTTCGGATTTAGTCAGTCTCAATGGCAGCACGGTTACCATTTTGGGCACGGGTACCGTAACCATACGGGCCAGCCAGGCGGGCGATGCGCAATTCAATCCGGCGCCGGAGGTCCCTAAAAGCTTCGCCATCGCCAAAGCCGGCCAGACCATCACCTTCGGTCTCCTTGATGACAAAGTATTCACAGATGCATCGTTCACCTTGAGCGCTACCAGCGATAGCGGATTGCCGGTCTCTTTTTCCATTCCGATAGGCTCCAATCTGATCAGTCTGGATGGTAATTCTGTATCTATCGTGGATGTCGGCAATGTCACCATACGGGCCAGCCAGGCAGGGAATGCCAATTTTAATGCCGCCACTGCAGTCGATCGAAATTTCACCATCTCCAAAGCCGATCAGTCCATCAATTTCGCAGCAGTCACCAATAAAACGGTGGGCGGAGCGGACTTTCCTTTGAGTGCCACGGCAAGCAGCGGCCTGTCGGTTGCTTTTGACATTGTGGAAGGTTCTCAATTTGTGAGTTTAGACGGAAATGCGGTCACCATTTTGGGAGCAGGCGAAGTAACCATTGAGGCAAGTCAGCCCGGCAACACTCAGTTTAACGCCGCCTCAACAGAACCTCAAACTTTCTCCATTTTGGCATCCGGGCAAACGATCACTTTCAATGAAATTTCCGACCGAATTTTCGGAGATATAACCTTTACCTTGAGCGCCACTGCCAGCAGCGGATTGCCGGTCTCCTTTTCCGTGGCGGTAGGTTCGGGGCTGGTCAACCTCTCAGGCGACTCCGTTACCATTCTGGGAGCGGGCAATGTCACCATTCGGGCCACCCAGGGCGGTAACGATAATTTTGGTCCAGCAACACCTGTGGATCAAAGTTTCGCCATCGCCAAGGCCGATCAAACCATCACTTTCGAGGCGGTTGGCGATCTGCGCATCGAGGAATCGCCATTCCAGCTATCGGCAACGGCTTCCAGCGGATTGGCCATCACTTATTCGGTGGTCTCCGGGATGGAAATAGCATCGGTCGAGGGCTCGACGTTAACCCTTAGCGGAGAAGGGCAATTTGCCATTGAGGCGAGCCAACCCGGCAATGAAAATTACAATGCGGCCACTCCGGTCATGCGGTCCTTTCAAGCCATTTCCGGTCCGCTCGTGTGCCAGGATGTGTTTTGCGGCGAAGACATCCCCGATTTCGTTGGTTGGCGGGCCTCTTCCTGGTATCTTAATTACAACGTTGATTTCCTGCCCTGGATTTTTCACGATGAGCACGGCTGGCAATTCCTCTTCGAGGGGAGCACGGAGGAAGTAATCTTTCTTTGGGACCTTGGTTTGCAAGAGTGGGTTTTCACCAACGAGGCCAACTACCGCTGGTTCTTCCTATTTGGCCTGAAGGAAGGCTTCATCTTTTCGTTCGCTGACAATACCCCCGGGAACCGCTTTTTCCAGCGCGCCGATAGCGGCGAAATTTTCAGTTCCGAGTAAGGTGACAAAAAGCTTTGGCTTGTCATAAAGGACTCTTTTTTCCAAGGTCTGATTCACCTGGATTCCAGCGAGCTTAATTTATTGGGAAATTCTACTATTTTGATATGAAAACCGCACTTATTTTTTACGGTGGCTGGGAAGGCCATTTCCCCGCTGAAACGACCGACCTGTTTTCCCGCCTGCTGGAAGAAGATGGTTTCGCCGTCAACTGTACGGAATCGCTTGAGGATCTTGAGGACGTCGAGGACTTGTTGGTTTACGACCTAATCATACCCAACTGGACAATGGGGGAAATAAGTAACAAACAAGCCGATTCCCTGGCCGAAGCGGTCTCCCGAGGCTGTGGTTTGGGTGGTTGGCATGGCGGCATGGGCGACGCTTTTCGCAACAACACCCATTACCAGTTCATGGTGGGAGGCCAATTTGTCGCTCATCCCGGAAAAATCATCTCCTATAAGGTAAACATCACCAACACGGAACATCCCATAACCAGAGACCTGGAAGATTTCTCCATGGAATCCGAGCAATACTACATGCACGTTGATCCCTCCAATGAGGTTCTGGCCCAAACGACATTCGACGGAGCTGTGCATCCCTGGATCGATGGGGCGACAATACCGGTGGTATGGGTGAGAAAGTGGGGCCAAGGCAATGTCTTCTACTGTTCCCTCGGCCACCGAATGGAAGATTTCGAAGTGCCCCAATGCCGGGAAATTATCCGCCGCGGCCTCAATTGGGCTGCCCGTCCTGAGGGTGTGGATTGGTAAATCCTGTTTAGGGTGGGCAATTGCTTAAAAACGCACCCTGAATTCGGAGAAATTTTTAAGTTCCCCCTCGGTGACATCCAGGTTGTCCACTCTGCCCCAAGTGGGACCTTTATGACACCACTGAAGGAACTCCGCCAGGGGAGCTTCTTCTCCCTCGGCCTCGATCCATACCGTCCCATTTGGTTCATTGCGGGCAAAACCATTGACTCCCAGCCTTTCGGCCACGCTTCGGGCTGTGTCTCGAAAGAAAACTCCCTGCACTATTCCAGATACCGA
>JAJFLV010000164.1 GCA_021772535.1 Opitutales bacterium
GGGATATTATTCAAGCCTTGCGCCTTGGCCGGTTACGGGGTTTATTGAGGTTCGTTCTTTTTATATTAATGAATTTACGGGCCGGTTTTTGGGGAGTAAGCATTCGCTGCGTTTCGTGCAAGCGGGGCGTAGAGGAAAGTCCGGACACCATAGGGCAGGATTCCCCGTGAAAACGGGGGAGGTTGGGGCATAAGCCCCGATCGACGGCTAGTGTCACAGAAAATATACCGCCTCCGGGCGTTTCGGCTTCCGGGGGTAAGGGTGAAATGGCGGGGTAAGAGCCCACCGCCCCGAGGGTGACCGAGGGGGCAGGATAAACCCAATCCGGTGCAAGGCAAAATAGGGGACCGGGTGGCTCGCCTGTTATGGTCCCGGGTGTGCCGCACCTCCTTTTTTGGAGGGCCGGGCCGTTGGTCCGGCAGATAAATGAATGCCACTGCCGCTTAACGGCGACAGGGAACAGAATCCGGCTTATCCCCTCTTCGAAAACCGGCCCACCATTTTTTAATTTATGGAGAATGAAGCCGTGCCAACGCCTTAGACGCCCTCTTAGATTGAGACAGGTACCAATCATCAATTGTGATGCTATGCATAGTAATAAAAAAGGTATAATCCTTTCCGGTCTGTCAGACGAGGCGGGCCCGGACATCGAGTCGCAAATCGCTGTTCACCAGGAGTTGGGGTGGAACCATATGGAATTGCGGCTGGTGGATGGCAAAAATGTGGCGGGCGAGCTTTCGGAGGCGGCATTTGAAAGAGTTGCCGGGTCGATTGAACAGTCGGAGATGGAGGTAACCTGTTTTGCATCGGCGATCGGCAACTGGAGCCGACACATCCGTGATGATTTTTCCATTGATAGAAACGAGTTGAAAAGAGCTATCCCGAGAATGAAGCGGCTGGGGGTAAAATATATACGCACGATGTCTTGGCTGGGAGAGGGAGTCGATGACGATGATTGGCGCGATGAAGTTATTCGAAGATACGAGGAGTTGGTAACGATTGCGGCGGACGGCGGCGTATTATTGGCTCATGAAAACTGCACGGGCTGGGGCGGAATGAGTGTTGAAAACAGCCTTCGCTTGCTGGATACGATCAACAGTCCAAATCTTGTGCCGCTGTTCGACATAGGAAACACGATCAGCCATGGACAGGATCCCTGGGAATATTATACCGGTTTAAAGGGCCGGATTCGCTATATTCATGTCAAGGATTGCCAGCGAAATACGGAGGCTGAGGGGGGAAGAAGCAGCAAATATTGTTTTCCGGGCGAAGGCGATGCCATGGTCAGGGAAATACTGTTGGATGCGGTTGACTCCGGTTACGAAGGTGTAATTTCCATTGAGCCGCATGTCGAGAAGGTGGTCCACGATAGCGGCAAGGCACATTCCGTCACCCGTATGCGGGAATCCTACCTGAAATATGGCCGTATGCTGGAAAAAATCCTGAATTGAAACTAAGAGGGTGTCTTAGAGACTGAAAGCAAGGCTGCAGGATTGGCATCAAGCGGTGGTTTCCTTCCTGTGTGGCGCGTAAAAAATGAGGCGAAAATTTTACCAATTGTCCCCCGAAATTTTCATATTTCCCGTGAATGAGATTCCCCGGTCGTTAGCCTTCCAGGCAAGGGGCCACCGTGATGCCCATGGGGCGCAATTGATATTCATAGCTCCAGGCGTCGCCCTTGGTTTCCCAGGAATTGGGACCCCACCATGTCCAGTTCGGATCGCAATTATGGAGGGCGCCGAAGGCGTTGACACGGTTGCCATAGACCGTTATGTCTAGCTGGTGTTGTCCCTTGGGCAATTTTCCCAGCTTCAGCCGGTAGGGATCAAAGGCGATTGAGCCCATTTTTTTGCGGTCAAGGTTGACCGTTATCAATGGGCTCTTGAAATGAGGAATACCAAGGGCTGTTTCCTGGCCGCTCCCCTCGATGGAACAGTGATAGGTAATATTTCCCGCGTAAAAGGGCAAACCTTGCAAAGTCCAGTCCCCCCAGGCCATATCACGAACCGGTTCGGTCAAGCAGGCATGCCGGCCCCGCAAGCTAACTCCAAAATCCCCCAAAAGATACATCCATTCGAGACTGCCCCGCCGGGTCAGGGGAAACTCGACAATGAGTTCGTGCAGGCCGGTGCTGATGGGAGGAACCGGGACCGTGTCAAGGCATTCATCGACCCACCAGCCATCGCTTTTTGCGGGGATCTCCTTTCCATTGAACAGAATGCGGGCTTCCGAGGAGTCTTCCAGAGCAAGCCTGGCCCCGTTGATGGCGACCTTCGACTCTATGTAAAACCGGAATGATGCCAGGTGTCTTTCGGTATCAGGTGGGAGGCACCAGGGTTGCGCGACAACTCCAGTTTTCTCCGGCCAGCCAAGCTTTGCTCGCATGCGGTTTTCTGCCCGCATAATTTCCTCGCGTCCTTGCCATGGGCCGTCATCAAGGCAAAATTCCGCCTGGTCGAGAACCAACACGTTGGGTTCGTGCAAGGTTACCGAAACAGGATCTGCAAGCTCCCCTAATTGTTTCCATCTTGTGAGTGGAGGGATCGTGGATGTGGCAAACTCCGGCGCCGGCTGCAAGGTGAGGAGAAGAGAACCCGCTACGG
Source organism: Opitutales bacterium (assembly GCA_021772535.1). Lineage (GTDB taxonomy): Bacteria > Verrucomicrobiota > Verrucomicrobiia > Opitutales > UBA2987 > JAJFLU01. The sequence continues at coordinate 2,604 of JAJFLV010000164.1, forward strand.
TAGCCTGCCAAAGAATGACGGTGTCTTCACCATCAAAGCAAACCGGTTGATCTTCCCGCAAACCGGACAGGGTGTCATTGAGCGTTACTGCCCAGCGTCCCCGTATGCGAATATGATAGCGCAGGTCGTCAGGTGTTTTGTTGGTACGTGACGCATTTGCTGTGCGCGTAGAACAGATAAAGAGATGTCGCCGGTCGCCATCTTCACGGATTTGGTAGAGCGTATCATCGGCCATACTACCGTCACACGCGCGAATTTCAACGTCCCGGTAAGGTTCCAGCGCCTGAAGAATCGAGGTGCGATGAAAAGGCACGCGAGTGGATATTTTTGCCAATTCGTGCGCTCCGTCCGAAGGCTGGGCATCCACATGATCGGGGATATGTCCGGCAAATATCACCTGCCCTCCCGCTTCCACGAAGCGGCGCAGTTTCTCCAGTGTGCTTGATCTTATGGTGATCAGACTTGGAACGATAATCACCTCATAGGCCATTTGGCCCACTTGAAAATGCCGAGCCTGTTGATCCTTGTTCTGTTGCGGCAGCAGGCTTTCAGCTATAAAGTCGAAATCGATTCCTCCATAGAGCAACATTTGAGTGATATTGCTGAAACGCTCCTCCTGTTCACTGCATAAGGCGTCCGTTTGGCTGGCCGGTCCCAGGGTCAGCCAAAAGCTTTCAATCGGATGGATAACACCGACACGGACCCGTGGTTTCCCCCGAGTCAAAAGATAGTTGGCACGGGCAAAATGATCTTCAATGAGAGGATATTCGAGGTACCAGGGCGACTGATAACCAATTGAGGCTGGGTAATCCCTCTTGGCGTTGCCTTTCATCGTAACCCAGGTGAGGTGGTGCACTCTTACCGTTACACCGAGGGCGGCCTGCCAATCACCCTGGCGCTTGTGCCCGGCAAAGGTAAAATCCCAGTTGGTTACGCCGTAAAGCTCACTCATCACGCCGGGCCGGCCATCCTGGTGAGCGACACTGGCGGCCTGTTTGGCTGTGGTCAGCTCCATACGGTCACATAGCATATCGATGCCCGGCAGGTGGAAAGAGCGGTAATGGCGCATTGCTTCCAGGATGCTTTTGGTTTGAGAGGCGAGGGTCGGCTCATCCACCATGTGTCCGGTCAGGGCCAGGCGATTTCGACCACACCACTCACCCAACACATCGGCAAAAGCAGCGGCGAAGCGCTCAGCCGCATGGTCCCGGTATCGCCATCGCAGCGGAGACCGCCGATCCCCTGGCAGTTCCCAGAATAATTCGGGCAGTTTTTCAATAAAATCCTCGCCCCATCGTTCCCGGTAGGTGTCGGCAAAATCGTCCGTATAGGCGATTATGAAATCGTTGTCATCGTGAGGATGGCTGGGCCCCTGGAAAGTCACCACTTGTGGCTCATCTGTGAAGATGGCGGGGATTACCGTTCCAAAATATTCTCCCACCCGGGTGGAGTAGCGCTCATGTGTAATCTCAATAAATTTTCTGAGAGCCGGGGCGCTCATGGTGTCCACATAGCTCTGATTATTGAACCATGAGGAATTACCTGCGATATCCCGATAAGCATACCAGATCCGTCCCATGAGAGGTTTTTGGCAGTCGTCCGGGAGAATTTCATAACGATTAAGAAAACCATCTTTCAACTCCACAGCAAAGCGTGCCAGGATGGTTCCATTTCCGCGCCCGGTTCGTGCCCGGGAACCCTGATAGGGCGGGGGTTCATTTTCTCCATAGGGCCGAGTGGTGAAACGCAACGCTCGCAGACGATAACGATGTTCCTTTGTAACCTGTCCTCCGGCAAAACCGGAAGGCCAGCGGTCTTCATCATAGAGCCATGCCTTCATGTTTTCGTGCCGGGCTTTCTCGACGCAGGCGCGCACACACTCCATGAATTCATCGCCCAGATACTCAGTGGTCAAACCGGTGCGCGGATGGATGTGAAAGCCGCCCATGCCCATGGCTTTCAATTGCTCGATTTGTCGCAGAAGCTGATCTTTATCGAGTTTGCAATTCCAGCTCCAGAATGGCGCTCCGCGATATTCGGTTCCGGGGCGGGCAAAGACCTCGTCTTTCAGTTCTGGAGAGACACTATGGGGATACCATTTCGCCCTTAGATCAATGCCTGGGTTATCTTCGATCAATGTATTCGTGCCAGTTTGAGTTTCCGTCGTTTTCAAATTTCCAGAGTTTTATTTTATCAAAACGATTGGAGAGGACGCACATGCTGCCGTTCAGCACCCACGAACGGTCTCGGTCCGCAGCAGTTTTCACAACATCTAGATATTGTCAGACATTGGCTCAAGGCTGAATACGCGCCTTCGATAGAAAACAGAGAATCTTTGGACCGCTGGGGCGAGTTTGCGGTTGCCCAGCATTTGTTGACCGACTTCGGTATTCATTATGCAGGGCAGACTACTAGGAGTTGGCGCGGTAGCCGGAGGGCGATTTTCCGGTCTTTTGCTTGAAGAACTTCGAAAAGTAATAAACACAAGAAAATCCCAGTTCGTCCGCGATTTCCGATATGCTCAGAGGGGAGTGCAAAAGCAGGTCCTTGGCGTAGTTCACCCTGATAATTAATTGGTATTTTCTGGGTGAGCTGGCGGTCGCTTTTCGAAACTCTTTTCGAAAGAGGGAATAGCTGACTCCCAGTTCGCTGGCGAGCAGTTGAAGATCGATATCCCTATTGTAATTTTCCAGAAGGTAGTGTTTGGCCTTCTCTATCTTGGCGCTAATCATCAGGCTACGCTTGTCGGATCTCAAGAGCTTAGCGCGTGTTATGGACAGAGCCTGGATCGTTATCGCAGCGGCAATCTGGCGATCTCCGGGTTGGGGAGACTTGAGGAGTTCTACGGTTCGCTGGAAGCAGTTGACCAAACCGGGATCTATCCCGATGCTTAGAACCGTCTCACCGTTTTTCTCGAAGCTGGCTACCAGGCGCTCTGCGTAGTCTCCGTTAAATCCGACCCAATGTTCCTCCCAACCGGTTTGCATGCCAGGCCGGTAGCGATGCCATTTGCCTGGGTAGAGAAAGAAAAGATCCCCAGCATTGATATCGGTAAGTGGCGTGTCTTCGGATTCGAAGGCGCCTTTGCCCTTCGTGATGTAGACCAATTGATATTCATTGATCCTGCGGCCCCGATCCCAGGTGAATCTGTATGAACTGGGATGCCAATTCGGGGGATAGTCGCTGTTGGGTGGTATCAGCGTGTAACCGCAATCCATAATATAGAGACCCCATTCCAAGTCGTTGGATTCGAGAGGAAGGTAGCGCCAGGATGCGGTATCTCCGGGGTCAAAATCGTTAGATATTGTCAATTGAGCAGCCGTTGACATTCGCAAAAATCCTGGAGGGCATTCGTCTCAGATTCTACAAATTAAGCGATTATGACCATGGGGCGAGCAAATAACACCCATAGTATCAATCGCATTCACCAATATGGGACTTGCTTTTGATCATTTCTCGATTTTTGAAGTATTGGAAAGAAGAATATCATTTTGTACAAATAGTATAGCATTTCCTATATTCGTTTCATCCGTTTTTTAATGCTATATTTGATGGATGTCCCTTTCGAGCAATCCACAGCCATTTGTAGGGGTCCTTTTTCATACAATCGGCGGTTTGGCGGCTGCCAGCTTCTATTTGCCCTATAAGCGGATAAATAACTGGAGCTGGGAGAATGCCTGGTTGCTAGGAGGGGTGTTTAGTTGGATCATCGCCCCATGGGTATTTGCCTGGCTGCTGATTCCACAAGCGATGGGAGCCATCCTCAATACGGAGGGGAAGAGCTTGTTCGCCATGTTCATGTTTGGGGCTTTATGGGGGATTGGCGGCCTAACCTATGGGATGGCTCTTAAGAACTTGGGCATCGCTCTAGGCACCGCTATGGCCTTGGGGCTCACCACTGTATTCGGCACGCTTATACCACCCATCTTCGATGGAAGCTTGTGGGGAATCATAGCGACGGGCCCGGGAAAGCTCTTGCTTGTAGGAATAGGCGTATGCCTTGGAGGAATCGCAATGAGCGGGCGAGCGGGCTTCCTGAAGGAGCGTGAGCAATCGAATCTGAGGGAAAAAGGGATAGAGGCCGATTTTCATTTCCGGAAGGGGGTGGGATTGGCAACCTTGTCGGGGGTGATGAGCTCTTGCATGGCATTCGGCTTTGTGGCGGGAAAGCCCCTGGCGGAAGAGACGATTCGAAGCGGCGCCTCTGCCGTTTGGCAGAACCTGCCAGTTTTGATTGTTGTATTGGCAGGAGGATTTCTCACCAATGCTATTTGGTGTCTCTACCGGATTAGCAAAAACAACGAATTCGGAAACTATATCGGAAAGTCCATGGAGTCCAAGGGGTATTTTAAGAAAAACTATCTCTTAGCGGCAACAGCGGGGGTCATGTGGTATCTGCAGTTTTTTTTCTATGGGATTGGGACGACGCAGATGGGAGCGTATGACTTCTCAAGCTGGACCTTACATATGGCGACTATTATCATTTTCGGAACGCTTTGGGGGATAGCTCTGAGAGAGTGGAGGGGAGTGAAGAAGGACGCGATCTCCTGGGTGTCAGTGGGTTTAGCCGCGCTAATTCTCTCTGTAATAATCGTTGGGTGGAGCAATAAACTTAGCACCCTTTCAAATGGACATTGATAGAACTTATCTCAAATACGATAATCACATGAATACTACTAACGAAGAACAAAACGGTTTGAGTAAAAATCTTTTGAAAGGGGATAAGGGTTCAAAGGCCGAATTGCGTTTAGGTTTATTTGGAATCGGCCTGGATACTTATTGGGAACAGTTCGAAGGATTGAAGGATCGCCTGACCGGCTATCAGAATGAAATTGCCGCCAAACTGAATGCCGATGGCGTGTCTGTGGTAAATGCGGGTTTGGTGGATACACATGAAAAGGCGCATGCAACCGCAAAGCTGTTTCGACAATCGGAGGTGGATATGGTGTTTCTCAATTTGGCGACCTATGCCTTGTCCTCCACCGTTTTACCGGTGGTGCAACATCTAGGTGTTCCGGTAGTAGTGTTGAACTTACAGCCCGTCCCCCAACTGGACTATGAAGCGTTCAACGCCTTGGGGGATCGAGGCAAGATGACCGGAGTTTGGCTTGAACATTGCCAGGCGTGCAGCGCCCCTGAAATAGGTTGTGCATTTAATCGAGCAGGGATCAATTTTCATTTGGTCACAGGCTACTTGCAGGACCCGGCAGCCTGGGAAGAAATTCAGGAATGGATTGATGCCATTAAAGTGAGAAAATCGATGAGGCACAATCGTATGGGTGTGCTGGGGCATTACTATTGCGGAATGCTGGATGTTTATAGCGATATGACGCAGCAGACGTCTGTGTTCGGGACTCACTTCGAGTTACTGGAAATGTGTGAACTGCACCGGTTAAGGGAAGCGGTGTCAGGGGAGGAAATGGCGGCGAAAATCGAGGAATTCAAGCAGGCATTTCATGTATCGACCGAGTGCGATGACGGTGAGTTGGATCGGGCGATGCGAACATCCGTAGCTCTGGATCGCATTGTGGAAGCGCACGACCTGGGATCGATGGCCTATTATTATGAAGGAGAGCCGGGGAATGATTACGAGAATATCGCGACCTCTGTAATCGCAGGAAACACCCTATTAACCGGTCGGAATATTCCGGTGGCGGGAGAGTGCGAGGTGAAGAACGCGCATGCCATGAAAATTATGGATCTGTTGGGGAGAGGGGGATCTTTTTCCGAGATTTATCTAGCTGACTTCAATGAGGATCACCTTTTTTTCGGACATGACGGGCCCGCTCATTTTGCGATTTCGGAGGGGCGCGTAGGTTTGGTTCCCTTACCCGTCTATCATGGGAAACCGGGTAAGGGTCTTTCGATCCAGATGACCGTCAAGTATGGTCCGGTGACTATGCTTTCAGTGGTGCAGCATGGTGATGGCACACTGTCATTTCTTGTGGCGGAGGCGGAATCGGTTCCGGGCCCGGTGCTGGAGATTGGCAATACAAATAGCCGTTACAAATTTTCCATTAGGGCCAAGGATTTTCTTCAACATTGGTCTGAAGCCGGCCCGGCTCATCATTGTGCGATTGGCGTGGGTCATTTTTCGTCGACACTAAAGAAATTAGCGAAGCTTCTTGGAATTGAATATCTACAAATTTGCTAATTTCGAGGGAAGACCAACAAGGCGAAGCGATTTCATTCCGAGGCGAGCCACGGCAATCCGGAAGCTTTTGTCCCAAGGTTGACGGAACCCATCCGAGGATGAAAGCAGCGGGCTGACACAACGGACTTTTGTCCGATGCGAAAGGATCGATTATCCCTAAAATGAGCGCTTATGAAAATCCTCCCGCACATTTCCACTTTTTAGACACCCTCTAATTAAGCAACTCCGATTGAGTGGAATATTTTTTGAAAATCTCTTTGGCTGCCTCGAGGGAAGCGGCGTGGTGACGCAAGACTACACCGGTGGGGAAGCGTTTCAAGACTTCTCCTGAGAGCAATTGCTGTTCAGGCACCTCCAGGCGATTCAGCGGAATATTATGCATTCGGGCGTGGATGTACAATGCGTCGAGATCGTTCATGGCCGCCTGACCCAGGTCCAGAACGGCAATTCGCGGCACTTCGAGGTAGGATTCGGCCAGATGAATGATGTTCCCGCAGGAGTGGATACCGCCACCATCCATTTCACGTAAAACGAAGGCATCGTGCGGAGCTATCAACTCCCGGTACATTTGAGCGGACATCATAATTGGTGAATCATTACGGATTAGGATATTGCCCGCCATCATCATAGCGTGCTGGTGGAAGAATCCCTCAAGTTTTTCCTGTATGAGTGGCTTTAACCGACGGGCAAACCCGACTTGAGCCCGGGCCATAGAGGCCAACACGGCATTAACGGTTTCGGGCCGATCGTAGAGATCGAGAAAAATATCGCTGCCACAGAGAAGCTCGGCGTTATCAAATGGTCCCTGCAAATCGGGAAGAGTAATGGCAATGACTTGCTGCAACTTGGGATAATTGGCCAGTAATTCATGGTAGCATTGGTAGGTTTGGATGACACGAGGACACCAACCAAGGGAGAAATCCAACGGGTCGAGATCAAGAATGCGCTGCATGGCGTCCATTTGCAGCGGTAGGACCCAAGGCGGGTTGTCTTCAACCTGCTCTATTGTGGCACCGAAGATTGAAGCTATAATACCGGTGCCGAAATCCGCCCGGACGGTATAGGGTAAATCGTCATTGAGGAGATGATGGCAGGCGATGCTGGCCTTAAATCCATGGACCAACTGATTATAGAGCATTTTTTCGGGATTATCGAAAATTTCGCGGTGCGGATGGGGTTGAAAGGGGAAATCCCCCGGCAGCGGATACGTAAAACTGACCGGCAATCGATCAACGGGCTCCCAGCACAATGCTTTGCGATACCTTTCCCGAATGGCGGCTTGATTTTCGAGGTTGGTTTGTTCCTCTAAATATTCCAGTAACTTTCGTAATTTCTCATGCATTTACATATCTCCGAAAAATCAGAATGTTGAATTTTTAAGGCCGCCCGGAATTTCATAAGAGACTGTCTGTCCTCAAAATATAAAGGCTCCAGGTTCAAATGCGTAATAGTAGGTGGACTATTTTTTTGGATGGTCCATGCCTTGTTTTATTTTAACAGCAAATCCCATGTTTCAAATAAATTATTACATCAAAGGGTTTGGTAGAAGATAAATTCCATCTTTCCGGTATTGACAAAATTCTATTTGTAATTTTTGACATATCAAAAATATTATATGAAAATTACTGGTTTTGAATTGTTTCTAGTTGAAGGTATCAAATACAATTGGACCCTTCTGAAACTGGAGACGGATGAAGGAATTCACGGTTGGGGAGAGGCGACCAACTGGCCCGGATCACCGCTGGTAGAAGCTGCCTGCCGCCATGTGGCAGAGTCCATCGTGGGGCAAGACGCCAGCCGGATTGATTTTATCTGGACGAAGATCTATCGGGACATGAATTGGCTCGGGCAAGCCGGCCCGCTGCTCTCCGCCATCAGCGCAGTGGACATTGCGCTTTGGGACATCAAGGGAAAGGCGCTGGGCGTTCCTGTTTACGAGCTCCTGGGGGGCGTCTACCGTAAAGAAATTCAACTTTATGCCAATTATTGGTTTCTCCACGGGGATCACAATGTGGAGGATTACGTGAGGCAGGCGAAAGAAGCGGTTGCCAAGGGCTTCACGGGACTGAAATTCGACCCTTTTGCGCACGTGCATTACGGTTATGGCGATGATCTGGCGGCGGGAAACACCCTGACGGAAGATCAAAAACAGTTAGCCGTCGATCTGGTCGGGGCAATTGGAAAAGCGGTTGGAAAAGGAGTTGCCATTGCAATTGAGACCCATGCGTTTCTGAATGGTCCTACGGCGGTGGAAATGGCGCTGCGTCTGGCTGAGCTGGACTTCAACTGTATGTGGTACGAGGAACCGGCTTTGCCTGAATTTCCCGATGCCATCGCCGATATTCGTCGTCGCATTTCCCTGCCGGTGTGTGTGGGCGAACGCTTGCACAGCCGATTCATGCTTCTACCGGTCCTCCAGAAACAGGCCGCCGATATTATCATGCCAGACATCACACGCTGTGGCGGAATCAGTGAAATGCGCAAAATGGCCAACCTGGCGGAAACTTTTAACGTTCCCATCGCCCCACACAATCCGAATGGTCCGATTTCTACTATAGCATCGGCGCATGTTATGGCCACGGTGCCGAACTTTTTTCGTCAGGAATTCATGCTGCAAGATGTCGCCTGGCGCGATGCTTGCCTATCGCACCCGCTACCCATTGAAAATGGTTTTTTCATTCTGCCGGATCGTCCGGGCCTGGGATTCGATGTCGATGAAGGCGTACTTCAACAGCACCCTGGGTTACGGAAGCCTCCTGAAGGCAGAGCTTTCTATATATAGAACCTATCTCAAATTCGATGATGTTGATGCAGAGAGCAATTATATGTTTTGAGCAAGGCGCGACTGGGCTTGCCGGGCTGGCAGCCCGGCTGCCCCGCCGGAACGCTACTCAAACACATAACTGCCTCTGTCCAAAGGATTTGTGCGGCACTGCAGCACCTGCGGCGTTGGTTTGCGCCCGAGGGGCGTCCAGCCCATCCGGGCTCAAAGCCGCAGGTGCCGCCGTGGCGCTACAAACATCATTCATCTGCGATTTTGAGATAGGTTCTAATCATTTCAATTAGCAACCAATGCCAAAACAACAGAGCGACTCTGAATTATTTCAAACCATTCGCCGGGAGCTTTATACGGCCGTAGTGGGGGATATCATGGATAAGTTCGGTCTTCTGAACCAATTTCTTCCTCCACAGATACGACCGTTGCGGGATGATATGATTGTGGTTGGCCGAGCCATGACCGTATTGGAGGCAGACGCTATGGTTGATCCAACATGCAGTGGAAACAATAAAATACTGGAAAAGCCTTTCGGTTTGATGCTGGAGGCTTTGGACGATCTAAAACCCGACGAGGTTTACATTTGCACTGGAGCTTCTCCCCGCTATGCGCTCTGGGGTGAGCTTATGAGCGCACGCGCAAAAAAGTGCGGCACAGCAGGGGCAGTTCTTAATGGCTATACACGCGATACTCGAGGCACATTGGCTTTGAATTTTCCCACCTTTTCCCATGGCCCATACGCCCAGGATCAGGCGCCCCGAGGCAAGGTCATCGACTTTCGCACTTCAATCCTTTTTGGAGAAGTCAGGATAGCTTGCGGCGATATTGTCTTTGGCGATGTCGACGGCGTCTGTGTAATCCCTCAAACCGCTGAAGAAGAAGTCTTTGAGAAAGCCCTGGAAAAAGCACGCGGAGAAAAAACCGTTATGAAAGCAATCTCTAACGGAATGACCGCCAGAGAGGCTTTTGGCAAATACGGAATTATGTAATGGGAGGGCAGAAAGCAAACAATATGGCAAAGGTGCTCATCACCAACGCAGTCTCTTCCCGCGAGATGGAGCCTTTGGCTGGATTGGCGGAAGTGATAATGGGACCGGAAGGCGGCAACCTCATGCCGCGGGAGGAAGTTCTCGCCCACTGCCCCTATGTCTTCGGCATCATCAACCAGGCTGAATTGAGGGTCGACCGCGAACTTCTGGAGGCGGCGCCACACCTTAAGATCGTAGCCAATGTGGCACTGGGATTCGACAATCTGGAAGAGCAGCTGATGGCGGATCGCGGCGTTTGGGCTACCAACACACCGACCGCTTTTGTTGTAGATACCGCAGAAATGACACTCGGCATGATAATTGGACTGGCTCGATTGATACGCGAAGCCGACGCCTTCGTCCGTGCCGGGAAATGGGCGGGATTTCAGCCGGGAATCTGGGACGGAACACGGCTCCAGGGTAAAACGCTTGGAATTGTCGGATTCGGAAGAATTGGAAAAGCGGTGGCCAAACGCGCTGAGGCTTTCGGCATGCGCATCCTCTTTAACCGCCGGACGAAGGTTGATCACCCTGCATACCGCTCTCTGGACGAACTCTTGGGCGAGGCCGATTTCGTCTCTTTGCATACTCCGCTGAACGACTTTTCACGGCACTTGATAAACAGGGAGCGTCTTGGCTTGATGAAGAAGGGAGCCTACCTCATCAATATTTCGAGGGGTAAAGTGGTGGAGGAGCAGGCTCTGGTTGATGCTCTCCAAAGCGGCCATCTGGCAGGCGCCGCTTTGGATGTATTTGAGGAGGAACCCAGTGTGCATGGCGATCTCCTTAAAATGCATAATGTGATTCTCACTCCCCACATTGGCGGAGGCAGCCGCGAGAGTCGGTTCCAGGCCCGTCACCTTTGCGCCCAGAATGTCGCTGCCGTTATCCAGGGAAAGCGACCCCTTACGTCTCTAAATGAGGTGGATGCAAAATACGCTGGATGAGGCATGTGGAAGTGGCATTTCCACTTGATCGAATTCCATATTTGCTACCAGGATTAGCCCAAGTCTGGCGGTTGAGGGTGAAAAACGATAAATTTTGAGGTTTTTTTGAGCCGCGGGCCACTCAAAGTATTGCATTGTGCGGTTCGGCAAGAGGATGGTCTGGGAGTCGCATGATTATTCTTCCTATTCAGGCCTCAGCATGGACTAAGATGCTTTCGCGGTTCGCTTTTTGGGTCGAATTTAACCGAACCTCATGCTTGACCGTTTCGTGTGTGACTTCCGCCCGGTAGCCGTGGATTCTGCGGATCATCAACCGGGCTGCCACCTCCCCCATTCTGAAGCTGGGTTTAACGACCACATGGGCGGTGACGCCATCAGGAATGCTCTGGTGATCGTGCAATAGCATGACCAGCTCCATACCCGGGTCCCGGCCCCAGTTAGTTCCCTGAAACACATCGTAAAAGCCGTAATCCTCCATGGGCACGCCGATAATCAAATGTCCGTTGATCTTCCGTTTCTTGAATTGGTTCAGCTTGGCCAGAAAATCCTGATTGTTGCCATAGGTTATTTCCGCCACAAGCCGGTCTTTTCCCCCCAGGCCCACCTCGAGTCCCTGCAGGCGGGCAAAGCAGGGCACGGTCGTGTTTCCGATGAAATAGATGGGACCCTCGGTTTGTTTGCGCAAATACTCTCCCACCTGTTGAAAAGAGGCAAAGTAATCGGGTGTAACCGAGTCCACTTGCACCGCTGGCGTGGGCCGGCACATGACAAGTGGCAGCCGGACCGCATTCAATCGATCCATCCAGTGGCGGTCGTTATCGAGGAGGAAAGTATCCAACCCTGAATGCCTGGTGATAATGCCGGAAAATTTTTGACCGGTCAGGGTGGGCAAAATATCTTTTCTGATTCTAAAAAAATTTCTGGGTCCAAAATCGGCGACCTGAAACCCCTTCTGTTCGGCCACCTTGCGCACGCCCTTTAAAAACAGGTAATTGGTGGGATCGGAAATCTCAATGTCGGAAAAAACGCAAATCACATTGTCATTCGAATTCCATCCCTCGACATAAACACCGCTGCCTCGCCGCCGCCGCACCAACCCTTTGCGCTCCATCTCATCGAGGCTGCGTTCGATAGTGGACTGGCTGACATTGTAGTCGGCCTTTAATTGGAGGATGCTGGGCAAACGCTCCCCGGGGGTCATTTTATCGACCATTCTGAGCAAATCGTCGTAAATTATCTGGTATTTGGGAACAAAGCTCACGATGGAAACTGGCACAACCTGTCTGGCCTCCTAATTCCAAGACTGAAACAAATCTTGTATTCTACGGCATTTTTTGTTGACAAAAATATCACCATTACGGATATATCAAAATTATTTGATATATCAAGCATATTAATAATCTGTCAGCAAGCTCCAACTGCCTTGAAAACAAATGAATCGTTCTCCCTATCGCTCGACCTCCTAACCGTACCTTCCCATCCAAGCCACCAAACCTTAAAAAACCGCTAGAGCCATGAACCATACACACCAGTCAGAAACTAAACCTGTTACACAACCTTTCAGAAAAGGCTTCTCAACTTTTAGAATTCAGTCGGCTTTTCTTTCCTTGATTTCTCTTTTTTGCCTCATGGCCCTCCCACATATCGTTCAGGCCGGCGATATCACCGGAACGGTGGTGGACGCCAACACCGGCTCGTTTGTGCCGGGGGCTAGTGTCCGCATAACAGAATTGGGGCGCACAACAGCCACTGACCGCAGCGGTGAGTTTCGTTTTAACAATGTCGCTGGAGGGAGTTACGCTCTCAGCATTCGATTCATCGGTTATGATGCGGTGAGTGAAACCGTCCAGGTGCCCGCAACCGGTTCAATTTCCGCCCGAATTTCCATTGGGGGGGAAATTGTCGAATTGGAGGGATTTACGGTAGAAGGCTACCGCGAAGGTCGTTCCAAAGCTCTCCAGCAGAAAAAAACCTCTATCACCCTGCGGGATATTATTTCAGCCGACTCGATCGGTAACCTGCCCGACCAAAATGTTGCCGAAGCCCTGGTGCGGGTCCCGGGCGTATCCATTGAGCTCGCTCAGGGTGAGGGCCGCTTCGTTTCCATTCGCGGTATCGCTCCGGAACTCAACAATGTGACCGTGAATGGCGCCAATATCGCCAATCCCAGTGTCGGCGGGCGCGCGGGTCGTTCCGTGCCTCTGGATGTCGTAGGTTCCTCCTCGGTCTCCCAACTCGAGGTGATCAAAGCGGTAACCCCCGATATGGATGCTCAGGGCCTGGGTGGTACCGTCAACATTATTACGCCGAGCGGCTTCGATAAGGAGAAGGGATATTTTAACGGATCATTTGAAGTCGGCACCAACACCCTAGCCGATGACCCCTCCTACCGATTCAATGCGACCTACGGTAATACTTTCGGCCCAGAAAAAAAGTTGGCTGTCGCCGTATCCGCCAGTTGGGAAGACCGGGACTTCCAGACCGAAGCCATCGATATTCGGTTTAGAGATAATATTGATGCGGACACCAATGGCGATGGCACTTTCGACAGTGAACTGGCTCTACCCTCGGCTGTGGAGATAGTCCCCCAAATCGGGACCCGGCGCCGTATCGGTATTAACACGAAGATTGAGTATCGCCCCGACGACACGTCGGAATTCTCCTTCAAAGCGATTTACAACGAGTTTGTGGAGTGGCGCGACAAAGTTGAGGATATCTTCCAGCTTGATGACCGGGAATACACTTTCGTCAGCCCGACGCTCGCATTTGCGCCTAATTCCGAAATTCGACAGCGTCGTTTTCAAACCCGAACCGACCAGACATTGCTCAACCTCACTTTTGGCGGAAAGAAAACATGGGGCAACCTCACGATAAATGGTGAGTTCACCTATTCCTATCAGAAAGAGGACGACCTGCGGAACAATAACATCCAGTTTCGCGCCAGGGACAGAAACGGTCAGATGCGCCTCCGCGCAGGTGAAACCATGTCGGAAATCAACGGAGTTCCCTTTCCCAGTTCCATCTGTGACAATGGTCTCTGCGCGGAGGGTGATTCCATCCCGGTATTAGTTGATATGAGCACCCCTGAAACCAAATTATCAAGTGGTTTCGCGGACCATGACCCGACACGGTTCCCGCATTGGCGCAATCAGGTAAATGATAGCCTCTCGGAGGAAAAAACCTATGTGCCGAAAATTGATGTTACGTGGAACATGGACAACTTTTTGGGAACCGGAAATTCGGGTTTTGTGAAATTCGGGTTTAAATACCTTGACCGCGAACGAATCGTCGATGACACCGATCTTCGAACGAATGGCGCCGACGCAACGATTGCCACTATCAACGATGCATTTCCTGGCTCTTTCGACTCCGGGCGACAGGTGCTTTCTTATACCACGGATTTGGAACTAGGCTTTGATCCCGTCTTTCACGGTTTCTTCGCTGGCGATCCCGATGGCACCGGCGCGGATGCCTGCTGCGATGATGAAGCATCAAAAGAAAACAGCGTTGAGGACGATTATGTGATCGATGAACAAATTTTAGGGGCATATTTTATGGCAAACGTTGATATCGGGGAGCGTCTGAATATTCTTGCAGGCGTCCGTTATGAAAGGACGGACGGCAGGTATCAAGCCTTTCAGTTCACCCGAGGCCGAGAACGCTTTGATGGTGGAGCGGATACCCTCCTTAACATCACGGAAATAGTGGGAACCCGTGTTTACAACAACTGGAATCCGAATCTTCAGATGCGTTACGAGATCAATGACGATATGATATTTCGGGCCTCGTTTACGTCCACACTGGGTCGGCCCGACTTCGAAGATGCTGCGCCTATTTCAAGGTTGAGATGGGATCAAAATGAAGCGGGTGGAAGCGATCTTACTGGAAGTTTAAGAATACGAAATCCCCAACTCCAACCTTATGAAGCGTTAAACTTTGATGCTTCAATTGATTATTATTTGAAAAATGGTGGCTTATTGTCGGTGGCCTTCTTCCATAAGGAAATCGACAACCCCATTTACGAAACCAGTGGTACAGAGAGGAACATCACCGTTGGAGATGCCATTGGGATTGTTGAAACGCAGGGAGGCGCCGCCTTCAATCCCGATGGTCTAGGAGTTGACGAAGTGTTTTCTGAAATTGAGTGGGAAAGCTTTCAAAACGCGGACCATGGGACGATCACCGGTGTTGAAGTGACCGCCATGATTCCGTTTACTTTTCTGCCCGCCCCGCTGGACGGATTTGGTGTGGACTCCAATGTTAGCTTCATCGATTCAAGTGTCGATGTAATCGGTCGTTTAGACGAAGATTTGCCCTTCTTCAACCAACCGGATTTTATTGCCAACGTGGCTCTTTGGTATCAGAAAGGCAAGATTTCCGGTCGCGTCGCCTATCGCTTCCAGAGCAGTGATATTGATGGTTTGGAGAGTAGCAGCACGGTGGACTTTTGGAATGCGGAGCGCTTCCAGTGGGATGCTCAGCTCGGCTATCGTCTCAACGATCACTGGAACGTGTTCGCCAATTTTCAGAACTTCACAAACGAAACCGATGATACAATTCACGGTGATGTTAAGTTTAACCTGAATACTCGCGAGAAATTTGGCGCAACCTACAGGTTCGGCATCCGCTGGAATTATTAATTTAACTTGAATGGATTTGAATTGATATAAAATAAATTCATGCCCAACGGTGGTTTCTTTTATATACTAAATTCTGCCTGGCACAATACGCAGGTATTTCCAATCAACTCAGCCCTTTACGGCAAATCCGTAAAGGGCTGGTTTTTTTAGAACCTATCTCAAATTCGATGATGATGATGCGCAAACGTAATAGTAAACTACTGCATAGCCTTAAGTGTTGCACCGCTCTCGTGTTTGCGGGTGCGACCTTATTATCCGGGACGCAAATTGCTAGCAGCGCTCCTACGGCAGATCGCATGCCGCTCTTGATGCCGGGCGATTTCGAGTCGTTGCAGCTCGTTGCCTGGCGGGTTGAAGAAGGCGTCCCCGATCCGCACAATCCACTCCTTGAGCCCGTCATGCCTTGGGACTCCGGCGGTGTCATGGCTCATGGGACGGTTCTGCGCGATCCCATCGATGGTTTATGGAAAGCCTGGCAGGTTTCGACCCCGGCGGAGGAGGCACCCGCAGGCGCCAAGCCGAACCCCGACGAACCCCCGCGCGTCAATGCTCTGGCCTTCAGGCATACGAGCCAACGCCGTTTGACGTATCTGGAGAGCAAGGACGGAGTCAATTGGTATCGCCCGATGCTGCCGTTCGCCGGCTGGCCCGGCCATGACCGGACCAACATCCTGCTGGATCTCGATTCCGGTGGCACTTCGGTCTATGCGTCGGTCTTCGTCGATCCCGAGGACAAAGAGTGGCCCTACGAGATGTTCGTCATGCGGTCGCCCAAGCTGGGCAAAGTGGTCAACCGTGTGGGGTCTTTGGCAGCCCCTTCCCATCACGTCCTCGGGAGCTACCGCTACCGGTCGAAAGACGGGAAGGATTGGAAGCTGGTGGAGGGCCCGCTCATGCCATCACCACGAGGCGATGTCTGCTACGTTTACCGCCAGCCCGACGGCTCCTATGTATCCTATTTCAAGATCAACGGCGATGTGGGTGAGGAGAATCGCATCATTCCCTATGACAACGACACACTGACCATTCGCAAGGTGGCCCGGCGCACCAGCCCGCATGGAAGTGAGTGGGGCAACCAGGTCACCGTCCTCAGTCCGGACTGGCGTGATCCTGACTTCACCCAGTTCCTGGAAATTTGTCCGGTCAAAGTGGAAGGCGGCTATGTGGCGCTGGTCAACTACTACAACCCGTCCATCCAAACCATGTCGCTGCAATTGGCCGCCTCGCGTGACGGCATTCATTGGTGGCGGCCGGACCGGCGGCCAGCTCTAGCGAATCCACCGCTGGGCGACTATGGTAGCGGCATGATCTGGCAGATGCACCATCCTATTGTCGAGGACGGCAGAATGCATGTGTATTACGCCGGGTCCGAAGGCCTGCACGGCGAGATATTCGACACGCGATACGGCCCGCGGATCGAGGTCGGCGGGGAATCGGTGATCGGCATTGAGACGCCGACCCTGGCTTTCAATACAGCGTTGTGCCGGGCCACCTGGGAATTCGACCGGTTGTGGGCTTTGGCGCCATCGGCGGGAGGTCCTACCTTAGGTCAGGCGGTCACCCGTCCGGGGAACCCCCGCGGCAGCCGTCTAGCAGTCAATCTCCTGGTTCGCGATAGAGGCGAGTTCCTGGCTGAGTTACTGGACAAATCCGGCCGTCCGGTTTCGGGTTTCTCGGTTGAAGATTGCCACCCGATAACCGGGGACCACCGGCATACAACAGTCAGATGGGAGGGTGGAGAAAAGGCCCCGGCTGAAGCCGTCAAAATCCGGTTTGTGCTCCGGCGAGCATTTTTGTACGGGTATGATTGGAGTAACCTATAGTATTTAACGTCAATTCACCTATCTTTGGCATGAGCAATTCCGAAAATTCTCACTCAAATCCACTCAAACATCTGCGCGGTCTTTCTGGCTGTAGCCACGCTGGACCTGAGCATTGCCCTCAAAATTGGTGCTTGTAATGTCGTATAAAAGAAACATTGCGTCCTTTTAGACGCCCTCTTAGATGACAGAACAGTTCTGAGCGCATGGGCAAGACACGATCCAGCCTCCGACACGGACGGTTGTCCTTGATTGCCTCTACACTCCCCACCGCCAGCAAGTCCTCCGACGCCGTCGAGCCATACCAGCGCTCCGTCAGGGCCAGTTCCGAAGCCTGCTGGCAAGTCAAGATTTCGGTGTGGGGTTGGCTTGGGGCAGAGGGAGAACAACCCTGAATTTCAATTATAGGGTAAAATCGAAGAATATCCCGCAATGGTCTGTAAATTCTGTGGACTTTTTGCGGCGAGAGCGCTACAGCTAAACTGAATCGTATAACTGTTTCATCGTTACTTTATTATCAGTTCACATGCGCCCGAAAATTACGGAAGAAGGCCGTTGGTTCGCAGAAAACCTACAGCCGCATGAAGCCATGTTGCGGGCTTGGCTGCATAGCCGTTTTTCCGATGAGCATGACATAGACGATATCGTGCAGGAAGCATATTTCAAGGTTTTGAGAGCCCGAAAGACTACCGAGATCGCTTCTCCCAAGGCTTTTCTTTTTGCCACTGCCAGGAATTTGGCTCTCGAAGGCATTAGAAAACAATCGGTGCGCGGCGAACTTTCTTTGGTGGATTTTGACGAGTTTGGCATCTTGGATGATGGGGAGGACGTCATTGATGCCGTTGCTCGCTCCGAGGAGCTTGAAATTTTGACCAGAGCCATACAGTCATTACCAACCCGTTGCCGCCAAATCATCACTTTGCGGAAGATATACGGTATGCCCCAAAAGGATATCGCCAAGGAACTTGGCATATCGGTGCATACGGTAGAAACTCAAGGAACTATAGGCATTCGTAAGTTAGCAGAGTTTTTCGAGCGCTTGGAACGCCAACATACTAGCCATCGTGAATGATCCTAGCAAAGAAAATTCGTCCCGCCGTGAAGGCGAGAAAGAGGCAGCGGCCTGGATTTGGCGGCTGGATCGGGGGCTGTCCGCAGACGAGCAGGACGCGTTTTTCGACTGGCTTGCGCAGAGTTCCAAGAATGCTGCGCTCCTGTCTCGGCACCGCCGCCATTGGAAACGGTTAGACCAACTTTCCGCTTGGCGGCCGGAGCACAACGATAGGCCCAATCCCGATTTACTGGCTCCGCCCAGGGAAAAGTGGGTTCGTTGGGTTCGCCGCTATTCTCCCATACCTCTCGCGGCGGCTGTGGCGCTTCTCCTTTCCCTCATCCTTTGGAACCACGATCCGCCGATCCCGCAGGATAATCCTCTTGATACCGTAGCTTTAAAACCGGAAAATCGCGTTTTGCTGGATGATGGTTCCACAATCAAATTGAATGGCCATACCGAAGTGACCGTTCTTTTCTCTTCTGCCGAACGGCGCGTCCGTCTCGACCAGGGAGAGGCATTTTTCATGGTAGCCAAGGATGTGGATCGACCGTTTGTGGTCGAAGTATGGGGAATCGAAGTGGGTGCGGTGGGGACGGCTTTCAACGTGCGTTTGGACAAGGAAGCCATTGAAGTCTTGGTTGCGGACGGCCTGGTCAAAATCACCACCCCGTTTGGTTCGGAGGAGGTCCGAGAGGAAGTCAGGGGTCTTTCCGAACCTCTTCTGGAGGCTCATCAGCGCGCTTTTATTTCTTTGTCACCACAACTGTCTCCACCCCAAATAGCCACTTTGACTAAGCGTGAAATCCGCCGATTCCTGGCGTGGCAGCACGGAGTGATGACCTTCAACGCCAAGCCGTTATCCGAAATCGTCGATGAGCTCAATCGACTGAACGAAACCCAATTGACTATTCTGGATCACGAACTTGCTTCCACACGATTCAGCGGCTCATTTCGCTCGGACAATGTCGCAGGCTTTGCCCGCTTGCTTGAAGCCGGATTTGGAGTAAAAGCTAGGTTCAACGTAGATTCTGAAATTCTCTTGCGCAAAAAAATTAACTAGTTTTTTAAAAAATTGCGTTTTTTTTTAGCGGAAAACCCCTGCTCGCACATCTCGTTTGGTGAGACTGCTCACCATGAGATTGCCATACCTCAAACCCCATGATGAGATCGAATCGATCGGTCCGTTTTGTATTGGTAATTCTCACGCTCCAATTTTTTTTGGGCGTGATCGTTTTGGATGCCGAAGAAAAGCTGTCCATCGATATACCTGCGGGCGAAGCTGTGGAAACGCTCAGCGAACTCGCCGTTCAAACGGGCCTGCAGTTGATCTATCCCACCGATTTGCTGTCTAATGTGCAGACCCGTGATATCAAGGGCCGGCATACCGGGCAAGAGGCGCTTGGCCTGATCCTGGAAGGCACAGGGTTGACTAGCCTTAAGGACAAGAAAAGCGGGGCTTACTTAATTAAGCAATCCGCTCCAAAAGAACAAATTTTGACAATTTCAAACCAAAAAAGAACCAGAAGAAACATGAAAAAATTTAAATTGATAACACTTTTAGCCGGCGTATTGGCTATCGCTTCTCCCCCAACCGTTTCAGGGCAGAACGAAAATAATGTACCAGAGGCAGAAGAAGATCTGATCACCCTCGATCCCTTTTCCGTTGTATCGCAGTTGGATAAAAGCGGATACGGAGTTACCTCATTAACTTCATTGACTCGCCTGAACACACCTATGCGAGACATCCCGCAGACCATCAATGTCGTTACAGATAAGTTAATTGAAGAGCTTGTTGCGGAAAATCTAGGGGAGGCTGTCTCCTTTACACCCGGTGTTTCGCCTCGCACAGGTGATCCGGATCGATTTTCCATACGATCCATAGATGTATCCAGTCAGTTTAAGAATAGTTTTCGTTTTGCCACTGGGGGATCCCTCCATTTCCGAAAGGATCTCACCAATGTATCCCGGATAGAAATCATCAAAGGCTTGGGATCGGCCACAACCGGCAGGGGTGAAGCGGGCGGAGTGGTGAATGTCATTACCAAGAAACCTTTGCCAGTAAAGGCTCAGTCGATAAAAGCCACGGTCGGCAGTTGGGGTTATTATAAAATTGAAGCGGACTCTACCGGCCCACTGAACGAGAAAGGTTCAATCCTTTATCGGGCGATTGCAGCCTATACCGGTGGGAGCACATTTATGGATAATGAGGATTATGATTTATTTAATTTTTACCCCTCCGTTGAGTTTCATTTCACAGACAAGACAAAATTGCTTCTTGAAGGAAGTATTCAAGCTGGGCAAACACCATCCAGCAACTTCGTTGAAATACAAGATGAACGACAATTTTTTGTGCGGGGTATTGACGGTTCGGCCAGACGGGTTACGCCGAATGCGGGGGATTTGAAAATTGTTAAAGTGATGGACCAAAGGACGCCTCAGACAGCATCATTTGTCGATCCTGAAGCCGAATCTTACGAACTAATGGCCGTATTAACCCACAGGTTCAATGATTGGATTTCCACTCGTCAGGCTTTGGTCTATTTCAATGCCAACGTGGATCGGGACTTAACCCGTTTGAGGGGTTTTGGGAGCTACATTTTTGATCCGGCTGATCCGGGGGGGAAACCAATCGACTGGACCATGGCCTTACGCCGGGATTTTAGAGAAATAGATACCGAATTCTATTCTGTGCAAGGTGACCTGCTTCTGGATTATAATATTGGAATGACTACACATCAAACGCTTATCGGTTATGAATATACCGACAGGAGCATTTTTAATCGTTTTACTCGTGCGCAAACCGGAGGTATATTTCAAATCGTGGACAATACGGATTTTCTAAATTTCCGGGAAGATGGTTTACCAGTAGCCACCGTTCGTTCATTCGAGAATCAAGATGTAGAAGAAATTGGTTATTATTTTCAACATTCAATCAAAGCCTTTAATGATCGTATGCAGGTGCTGGGGGGCTGGCGCTACGATGATCGGAGACAGGAGATCAATGATCTGCGCTCAGGCGGCTCATTTACTGTGGCCGATCCAGCTCATACTGATAAGACTTACCGAATCGGCGGTTCTTTCAGGCTTCTCCCTTGGTTGACAGCTTTTGGTGTGCATGCCGAACAACAGGACCCATCAGAAACAGTCTTCCGTTTTCCTGCCGGCAATGATGGTATAGAATCTCGAGATCCCAATGAATTGTTGACCTCTGCACGCGGAGTCGCGCTTGATGAGTTCGGCCTCAAGTCCGAGTTGTTCGGTGGCAGGTTGACTTTCAACCTATCGTATTTTGATATCACAGAAACTGGTGACCTGCGTACGCACAATTTCAAAACCAATCCCGATGATGAGTTGTCTCCAGAATTTAATTGGACTGAAAATTTGATCGATCCTGAAAATACTTCAGAAGGAGTAGAGATAGAAGTCTGGGGTACGCCTACCGAACGGTTTTCATTCTATGCATCGGCTGCATTCATGGACACCGCGTTACGAGTAGTTGATAGTGATAGTTCGATACTCGAACGGAAACAGCGCGGACATACTGACACTACAATAGCCTTCAATGGCAGCTACATAATTGTTGACAGAGATAACTGGAATGTTAGTTTCCAGAATGCTTTCTCTTGGACTGACGATGTCGTGCTCAATCCACCCAACCAATTTTTACAGGCCTCCAGCCTTAGGGTTGATCTTGGGCTTAAATTTGCTCAGTTTGGGGCGAATAGCGGAAAGTGGGAGGCACAGTTCCGCGTGCAAAATGTATTGGATCAACGTATAACCACAGGAACAGGAAACAGTGGCACATTGCCTCGCCGATATTCATTTTACGTGAAACGCAGCTTTTAGCAGCTAAAACACTCATATCTTTAATCCATCGGGGTCTTGAGGCAAGATGCTATGCCTCAAGGCTCCAAATTATCGATAATGAGGACGATTTTTCAACCTATAATTAAAAACCACTCAACACCCGCCCAAAGAAGTGGGCCACTTCACCACTCTGTATTGGATAAAGTTTATATGATGCACAAACCTAATAGTAAACGGCAGCGCGGTCTTTCGTGCTGCGTGGCTCTCGTGTTTGCGGGCGCTGCCTTTTCATTCGCGGCACAAGCTGCAAGTGGCGCTCCCACGGGTGTTCGCATGCCGTTGTTGATGCCCGATGATTTTGAATCCCTGAAACTTGTCTCCTGGCGGGTCGAAGAGGGAGTTCCGGATACCCACAACCCACTACTGGAACCGGCCATGCCCTGGGACTCAGGCGGCATTATGGCCCATGGAACGGTTCTGCACGATCCCATCGACGGGTTGTGGAAGGCCTGGCAGGTATCGACTCCGGCCGAGGAGGAGTTTGATGATTTGAAGGCCAGGCATGAGGAATTTCGCCGGTTGACCTATTTGGAGAGCAAGGATGGAGTGAACTGGTATCGTCCCATGTTACCGTTCGTCAGTTGGCCGGGTCATAACCGTACGAATATCATTTTTGATTTGGATTCGGGGGGAACCGCGGTGTATGCCTCGGTCCTGGTTGATCCAGAGAACAAGGAGTGGCCCTACGAAATGTATGTGCTGAGGTCTCCGAAGCTTGGTGGAGTGGCCAATCGGGTAGGACACCTTCCCGGACCGGTGGAAAAGCGGGCGACCTATAAATACCGGTCGCGGGACGGCAAGGATTGGAAATTGATTGAAGGCCCGATTCATCCGTCGGTGGGTGGGGGTGGTGATGTCTCTTATGTCTATCGTAGAGGTGATGGAAGTTATTTTTCGTATTTCAAGACTTATCCCAAGATGAAGGAAGGGAGCCGGATCATTATTTATGACAACAACCATCGTGGGGGCCTCCGTTCGATTGCCCGGAGAGCAAGTCTTGATGGCATCAAGTGGGGCAGTGATACATTGGTGCTGGAGCGGGATTGGCGCGATCCGGACTTCGCCCAGTTTCTGGAACTTACTCCGGTCAAGGTCGAAGGCGGTTATGTGGGAATAGTCACTTACTATAATTCGTCCATCCAAACGATGTCTTTGCAAATGGCCGCCTCACGTGACGGCATTCATTGGTGGCGGCCGGACCGACGGCCGACCCTGCCGAATCCTCCGCTTGGGGATTACGGCAGCGGCATGATTTGGCAAATGCATCACCCCATTGTGGAGGACGGCAAGATGCATGTCTACTACGCCGGATCCGAAGGGCTTCATGGAGAGATTTTCGATACTCGTTTCGAGCCTCGGATCGAGGTCGGGGGAGAGACGGTTATTGGATTCAACACGCCGACCCTGCCTTTCAATACCGCACTATGCCGCGCAAGCTGGCAGTTCGACCGGTTGTGGGCTCTGGCGCCATCGGCGGGAGGCGCCACGTTCGGTGAGGCGGTCACCCGTCCGGGGAACCCCCAGGGCAGCCGCTTGAGGGTCAACCTCCATGTCCGCAATGGCGGCGAGTTCCGGGCTGAATTGCTGGACAATTCCGGTAGTCCGATTCCCGGTTTCTCGGCTCAAGATTGCCGTCCCCTAACCGGGGATCACCGGCATACAACAGTCGGTTGGAAGGGTGGTGAAAAGGCCCCGGATGAAGCGGTCAAAATCCGATTCGTACTTAAGCGAGCATTTCTATACGGATATGATTGGGGAAGCCGGTAATTTTTAACGTCAATTGGCCGGCCTTTTCTATGAGTTCCTCCAAAAATTCTCGCCCAAATCCACTCAAACGTCTGGTCAACCTCCTATTGCTGGTCGGGCCGGGCATTTTCTGCATCGGATATACGATAGGCACCGGCAGCGTCACTTCGATGGCCACGGCGGGTTCGCGATTCGGCATGCAACTGCTTTGGGTATTGCTGTTAAGCTGCATATTTAGCTGGGTGTTGATGGAGGCTTACGGCCGCTATGCGGTAGTCACAGGAGGAACCACGATTCATGGCATCCGCACGCATTTTCGCTTCGGCCGGTTTTTCGCTATTCTTACTCTGCTTGGGGTCGTGGTTGGCCAATGGACGGCATTGTCGGGCCTGGTCGGTTTGGCTTCGAATTTGATCTACGACAGTCTGCGACTTTTCATTCCCTCCATTCCTGAGAAAGGCTATGGCGCAGTAATCGGGATTGCCGCCGTCATTTTAGCAACTACCTATTCTCTGCTTCTGGTTGGCCGGTATTCTTTCTTTGAAAAAGTTCTGGTGGTCTTTGTGACGTTAATGGGCATTGGATTCGTCGCATCGATGTTCGTGGTTCTGCCTTCGCCAGGTGAGGTCGTGCGCGGTCTGATTCCATCGATTCCCAATGTCAAGGGGGGCACCTTGCTTGTGGTGGCTTTTGTCGGCACCACGATGGCGGCGCCGACTTTTGTCGTGCGACCCTTGTTGATGAAAGGGAAAGGTTGGGGGAGCGAAAACAGCCGGGAGCAAAGCCGCGATGCCTTCGTTTCAGCTTTGTTAGTCTTCATTATCAGCGGGTCCATCATGGCTTGCGCGACCGGCGCGCTGTTTCACCAGGGCAAGTCGATCGAGAACGTCCTTGATATGGTCTATACGCTCGAACCAATCGCCGGTCGCTTTGCAGTAGGGTTGTTCCTGGTCGGAACGCTCAGCGCGGGGCTGTCATCGATCTTTCCGATCGCGATGGTTCTGCCGCTGTTGATTGCGGATTACCGTTCTGGCGAACTACAAATCCGCACACCCATGTTCCGAATTCTTACGGGGGTGGCGTGCGTGGCCGGATTGACCGTGCCGGTGTTCGGGGCCAACCCCATATCGGCCCAGATCGCAACGCAGATTGCCCAGGTGTTCGTGCTGCCCCTGGTCGTTGGGAGCATCTTTTTCCTCGTCAACCGGAAGGATCTGATGGGCGAAGCCCGAGCGGGGATCCTGATGAACATTGGCCTTATCGCGGCATTTGGTTTTTCACTGGTGATGTCCTATCTTGGGTTGAAGGCGTTGATTGGGGTTTTCTCATGAAAACTGTCGGGCGATTCTACGTATAATAAAACCTATCTCAAAATCGATGATGTTGATGCAGAGAGCAATTATGTGTTTTGAGCAAGGCGCGACGGGGCTTGCCGGGCTAGCAGCCCTGCTGCCCCGTCGGAACGCCGCTCAAACACATAACTGCCTCTGTCCAAAGGATTTGTGCGCCACGGCAGCACCTGCGGCGTTGGTTTGCGCCCGAGGGGCTTGTAGCCCATCCGGGCGCAAAGCCGCCTGGCATCTGCCGCCGTGGCGCTACAAACATCATTCATCTGCAAATTTGAGATAGGTTCTAATAACACAATTATGAATGAACCGAAATCCATTCCTTCCCTGCGTCAACGCTTGCAAGCAGGCGAGACCGTGATCGGCAGTTGGATCAATAGCGGTAGTCCTATGATTGCCGAATTGATGGCTGCTTGCGGCTTTGACTTCCTTTGTGTCGATGTTGAGCATTCGGCAGTTGATTTGCCGCAGACCCAGCAGCTTTTTCAGGCAATCCGTTCCGGCCGCCCAGATTGCGCTGCCATGGTGCGTTTGCATGGAGTTGACTACGCCTTCGTCAAACGCTATCTCGATGCCGGAGCGTGCGGAGTGGTGGCCCCGCTGGTGCGGACCCGCGAAGAGGCAGAATTACTGGTAGAGGCCACCAAATATCCGCCCCAGGGCCTGCGTGGCGTGGGGTTTTGCCGGGCCAACGCCTATGGTGTGCGCCTGGAGGACGAATGTGCCCGGGCCAACGACGAAATCCTGGTTGCAGTGCAGATCGAGCATATCGATGCGGTGCGCAATATCGACGCCATCCTCAGCGTACCAGGCATCGATGCCGCTTTCATCGGCCCCTACGACCTCACCGCTTCGATGGGGATCACCGCGCAGTTCGATCACCCGGACTACCTCGCCGCGCTCAATATTATCCTTGATGCATGTCAGAGCCACAAGGTGGCGCCAGGCATCCACATCGTGCCGCCCGTTCCGGCACAGGCTAAGGCCCGTATGGCCGAAGGCTACCGGTTTCTCGCTTATAGCCTCGACATCACCATGCTGACCACCGCCTGCACCGAAGGACTGGCAGCGCTGCGGGAGGATTCTACTTGAAGGCGAAACTGAGAAGTCCCACTTTGGATCGATAAGATAACGGTTAAAATTTATGAATATACATACTCCATCTTTTTTTCTGAACCGTTTCTTATTGTCAGGAACATTCATTTTTCTGGCCGTGCTTCAGAGCCTCGCCGCCGACAGTTCCTATGAATATGAAGAACTGCGCCGGTTTCCCTGCAAAGAGGCGCGCCAAGCTGTGGCCGTGGACGAAGATTTTTTCTACGTTATCAGCAATCATGCTCTCGGAAAATACGTTAAGTCTACCGGTGAGCGCGTCGGCGGTTGGGAGTGCCCCGAAGGGGAACCGCTTACACACTTGAACAGCGGAATCATAATCGACGACAAATTATACTGCGCTCACTCTAACCATCCCGGGGTGCCCATGACCGGTTCCATCGAAATCTGGGACCCCGAGACGATGAAGCATGTCGGGTCGCATAGTTTCGGCATTTATTCCGGTTCCACTACCTGGATCGATTTTTACGATGGCCACTGGTATGTTGCTTTCGCTCACTATGGCAATGCCGCGGCTGAACCAAACCGGGATACTTCATGGACCAATCTTGTGAAATTCGATAAAGAATGGAACCGCAAAGAAGGCTGGATTTTCCCCAGAACAGTTATTGAAAGGTTCGGCGAATTCAGCAGCTCCGGAGGGATATTCGACGACAATGGCCTTCTCTATGTCACCGGTCACCACGAGGAAGAAATTTACGTCCTCAAACTCCCCGAAGCCGGATCCATTCTGGAACTAGTAGAAACCATCCCGGTCAAGACAACCGGCCAGGGAATCGCCTGGGACAAATCTACTCCGGGCCTCCTCTACGGCATCCACAAAAAAAACCGTGAGGTCATCGTCGCTCGTCTGAAGAAAAAATAACAACCAAAGTGCTGAGGCGCTTTATTTTTTGGTGTATTACAAGAGAAGTTTATTAGAACCTATCTCAAAATCGCAGATGAATGATGTTTGTAGCGCCACGGTAGCAGATGCCAGGCGGCTTTGTGCCCGGATGGGCTGGAAGCCCCTCGGGAGCAAACCAACGCCGCAGGTGCTATCGTGCCGCACAAATCCTTTGGACAGAGGCAGTTATGTGTTTGAGCGGCGTTCCGTCGGGGCAGCAGGGCTGCCAGCCCGGCAAGTCCCGTCGCGCCTTGCTCAAAACATATAATTGCTCTCTGCATCAACATCATCGAATTTGAGATAGGTTCTAAATTTAATAGACCTTGAGTTTTCCAATGATAGAGTGGGCTGACACCATAACCAACCGTATGATAAAACGAATGGTTCTTCTTATTGGGTTGCTGCTCCTCAGTGTGAATCTTTCAGCCCAATCGTATTCTCACTTGGAACAGAACTTCGCCCAGCCACCAAACTCCGCCCGCCCGTGGGTCTTGGGGTTTGCGCTCGGCGGTAACCATAGCGAGGAAGGTATCACCGCCGACCTTGAAGCGATGGAGCGTGTCGGCATCGGAGGCGTGCTTTTCATGGAGACGGACCAGGGCGCACCGAAGGGGCCAATCCCTTTTGCCGGGCAGCGTTGGCGCGAGATGTTTCAGCATCTCGTGGCCGAAGCCAATCGACTCGGACTGAAGGTCAATATGCACAACGCGGCAGGCTGGACCGGTAGCGGAGGGCCGTGGATCACACCAGAGCTTTCCATGCAGCGGGTGGTGTGGACGGAGACAAAAATCACAGGACCACAGCGATTTGACGGTGTGCTGCCACAGCCGCAAGCGGTGAGGGACTTTTATCGCGACATTGCCGTCTACGCCTATCCCACGCCCGAGGTCAACTACCTCATCCCGCGCATTGGCGGCAAGTCGGGAGGACCAGCCACAAGAATTGAAATTTCGCCGCGCGTCAGTTTCCCCTCGCTCCCAGCGAGAGCGGTAGTACCCCGTGATGACATCGTGAATCTGGCGGCAAAACTTAGTGAGGAAAATCGTCTCGTGTGGGACGTGCCGGAGGGCGAATGGACACTGCTGCGCATGGGCTATACCACAACTGGACAGGAAAATTATCCCGCGCCGCTCCCCGGCCGGGGACTGGAATCCGACAAGCTAAGCAAAGAAGCGACAGAAATTCACTTCAATGCGCTGTTAAGCAAGCTCATCAGCGACAACGAGTCACTCACTGGCGAACAACGCACACTTGTTTCCGCCCACATTGACAGTTGGGAAGTCGGAGCGCAGAACTGGACGCCAAAGTTTCGCGAAGAATTCCAACGGTTGCGGGGCTACGACCCACTGCCGTTACTGCCAATCATGAGCGGACGTGTAATCGACAGCCTTGAAGTCTCGGAACGTTTTCTCTGGGACGTGCGGCAGACAATTTCCGATTTGCTGGCAGATAATTACACTGGACATTTTAACACGCTGACCCGCCGCCACGGGATGCGACTCTCCCATGAAGCTTACGATAAAATGCCGGCCAGCGACCTGGTCGTTGCCGGGCGCGTGGACGAACCGATGGGCGAGTTCTGGACACTGGAAAAGTTCCGCAAGTCCTTCAGTGTATTCGAGATGGCTTCGGCGGCACACGTTTACGGCAAACCTATTGTGGGGGCAGAGGCATTCACGGCCAATCGAAACGAGAAATGGCAATACCATCCGGGGAACATCAAGGATATTGGCGATTGGGCGTTCAGTGAGGGCGCCAATCGGTTCGTAATCCACCGCTATGCCTTCCAGCCGTGGACGAAACCTGATCGTGCGCCGGGCATGGGTATGGGGCCGTGGGGTCTGCACTACGAACGCACGCAGACATGGTGGGAGCAATCACGCGGGTGGCACGAGTATCTCACACGGTGCCAGTATTTGCTGCAAAAGGGATTGTTCGTGGCGGATCTCTGTTTTCTTGTTCCGGAAAATTCGCCGCAGCGGTCCAAGTCACCGCTGAAATCGGGCCGCGGCCCGATCCTGCCCGGAGGCCACATCCGGCCCGGTTACAACTTCGATGCCTGTCCCCCTGAAGTGGTCATCTCGCGCATGACGGTGGAGAACGGCCGCCTTGTGCTGCCCGATGGCATGAGTTATCGCATGCTCGTGTTGCCCATGGTCAATACGATGACACCGCAGCTTTTGGGCAAGATTCGCGACCTCGTGTGGGCCGGGGCCACTGTCCTCGGCTGGCCTCCCGTCAAGTCGCCGAGCTTGGAAGGCTACCCGCAGTGCGATGAAAAAGTTCAGGCACTGGCCCGCGAATTGTGGGGAGAGGGCGAAGCGCCGGCTGAGTTCACAGAACGTACGTTTGGCCAAGGCCGTGTAATTTGGGGTAGTGAACTACAGCAGCCGGATCCGATCTATGAACCGACCACTTCGTTTGGATTGGCAAAATGGATCTGGTTTATGGAGGACAACCCGGTTGTTTCCGCGCCGCCGGGCAAACGCTACTTCCGCCGCTATATAAATGTGGATGGCACCAGCCCAATAGCCACAGCGCAGATGGCGATCGCTGCGGACAACGCTTTCGAATTATGGATCAACAATCTTCGCGTCGGAGGTGGCAGCAGCCGGACATTGAGGGTCGCGGAGTGGCTGCAACCGGGCGTCAACCTAATCGCCGTCGTCGTCGATAACAAGTCCGACACTCCGAGTTCCGCCGGGTTTGTGGCCGCGCTGTCCATCCGATTCGGCGATGGTCACGAGCAGGAAGTTCGCACCGACGGCACTTGGGAAGCCTCCGACATAACCCCAATGAATTGGCCGACTGAGGCAACCATCGGGTCGTACTGGAGCCCCGCACTCGAACTCGGCCCGATGGGCATGGCCCCGTGGGGTAAAATCGATGAAGAGGCCGAGGCGATAGACACGATTCCGAACATCAACCTACCCATAGGCGTGCTGAAAAGGATGGGTGTGCCGCCGGATTTTCATGCCACGGTGCCTTTGCGGCACATCCACAAACGCATCGGTGAGACCGACGTATATTTCGTGGCAAATCCTGACCCCTACGAGGTCGAGACGTTCTGTACGTTCCGCGTCAATGGCAAACAACCGGAGTTCTGGTGGCCCGAGACCGGACGGATCGAGCCGGTGGCAGTATTTGAGACAAATGACGTTGGCACGAGGGTACCGTTGCGGCTGGATGCGAGCGGCTCGGTGTTCGTTATTTTCCGCCAAACGGCGAGGGAACCTCAACCGATGGCTGGCGGGAAAAATTGGCTGGACTTCGAAACCGTGCGGGAGTTAACCGGCCCGTGGGAATTGAGTTTCCCGCCAAACTGGGGAGTGCCGGAACGTGTGACACTCGACAAACTCATTTCGTGGAGTGAGCACGATGATCCCGGTGTGAAATATTTTTCCGGGACGGCGGCTTATGGCAAAAGGTTCGAATGGAATCCAAAATCACTGGATTCAACTCAGAAATCGAGAGTTTTCCTCGACCTCGGCAAAGTGCGGATCATGGCGCAAGTCCTGCTCAATGGCAGAGACCTTGGCACACTTTGGAAACCACCGTATCGGGTGGAGGTGACCCATGCGCTCAAGTCCGGCGACAACACGCTTGAAATCAAAGTGGTCAACCTTTGGATCAATCGGCTGATCGGTGATGAGCAACTGCCCGAAGACAGCGAGCGCAAGCTCGATGGCACTCTCGAAGAATGGCCGCAGTGGCTAACCGAGGGCAAGCCCAGCCCGTCTGGCCGGTTCACGTTCTCCACTCATTTGTTGTGGAAAAAAGACGACCCATTGGTTGAGTCCGGCCTGATGGGCCCCGTGTATTTACGCACCGTTGCATCAACTTCATCTGGGATCAAAAAAAATCCCACCCGATGAATTTCGATCCCAAGTTCCCTCCTTGATTTCCATTTCTTAACCTAATAAATATATATGATATGTCACATATTATTTTGACTTAGTTAAATTAAAGAACCTATGGTGATGTGTTCTACAGGAAATGAAAATGAGATTCTCCTAAAGGGAGAATCGAAGAATGGGAAAGAGACGACAAATGCGAAGTTTAGAAAATAAATCATTCAACTTCAAAACATTGTCGCAAGTCGTTTATTTGAAGATTCGCGATGATATCATTGATGGGAAGTTAAAGCCAGGCACAAGGCTTGTTCGCAGGACTTTGGCAAAGAAACTGGAGGTTAGCGTAATACCAGTTACGGAGGCCTTATGGCGACTCGAGCAAGATGGGTTGGTCGAAAGTTATCCCATGCATGGAGCCAGGGTAAAGGCATTGACGGAAGAGACTGTTAAAAATGAGCAGGTATTGCGAGTTGCCATCGAGTGTCAAACGGCCCGGCTTTGTTCCCGGAATGCGACACAGCGGGAATTTAACATTTTAATGGAGGAGGCGATTCTTTTAGACCAAACGATTGCCAAGCGAGACATGTACTCGAAAGAAGGCAGCAAGATGCATTTTAATTTTCATCTACGTATTGCGGAATTTTGTGGATTTCCCTTTATGCAAAAAGAACTGGAAAAAGCAGGGCTGGTAGAGCTTATGCGATTAAACTGGATAAATGCTACAGTGATAAAACTGGTGCCGAAAGACTGGCATCAGCAATTGGTGAGGGCGTTGGCAACGAAAGATCCCGATTACGCAGAAAAGAAAATGCGCGAGCATGTTCATTATGGCGATGAACATATTTTCAAAGCCTTGAAGCAATGGGAAAAAGATTTGTGATCATTGCAGGTTCTCTCAGGCGCGTCTGGATTTTTCCGGTTAGTCATTTTAGTTCGTTTATCAATGGATTCAAACCAGGCTGTTGGGATTATCGTTCATTATGGTCGGGGTGAAATACAGTTTGTTGGTTATTTGCTGGAATGTTGAATAAATTGCCATAGGCAACTTTTGAAATCACAGAACGTTAGTTGACACATGGACGACACTACATTCCTACGCTTTGGAGATCTAATTGTCATTGGCATCAGCTTGTCGATTATGGTCGTCATCGGATTTGTTACCTCCCGGCGTAATGAATCTGCGGACACTTACTTCATGGCTGGCCGTAAAATGCCTGGTTGGGTGGTGGGATTTTCCATCATGGCCACCTTGATCAGCAGTTCGTCGTTTCTCGCTCTTCCGGAGTTGGCTTATCAGCTCGACTGGCGTATTCTGGGCACCTGTGCGGTCTATCCATTTGCCCTAATTATGGCTTATCGATGGTTTATGCCATTCTTCCGAAAAAGCCGGATCAGCTCGGCCTACGAATACCTAGAACGGCGATTCGGAACCTGGGCGAGGCTTTACGTGGCTTTTGCATTTATTCTCCTTGTCCTGTTGAAGATGGGTATTGTCCTCTACGGCACATCCGTAGCGATGAAGACCGTTTCGGGCTATAGTGTAACGTCGATAATTTTCGTATTTGGTTTGGTCGTTATTCTTTACACAGTGGTGGGTGGTTTGGAAGCCGTTATATGGACCGATTTGTTTCAGGGATTGGGATTGATGGTGGGCGGAGCGATTTGCCTGCCGATAATTAGCGGCCAGCTTCCGGGCGGGGTTTCCCAGATTTTCCAAGAGGCCGCCGAAGGCGATAAAATGTCTCTCGCCATAGATGAATGGCAATTTATCAAATTTGGATTTTTGGTCATAATCCTGGGCAATTTTTTCGATTATTTGCGCATGACAACCACCGATCAAATGTTCGTCCAGCGTTACTGTGCGCCGAAGAGTGATGGTCAGGCCAAAAATGCGATCGTTGTGGCTACCATCACCAGCGTGTTGATCTGGTGTTATTTTACCTTCCTGGGAACCGCCTTGTGGGTGTTTTACCGAAATGTTCCCGATGCGCGAGTGTCAAACCTGGAAACGTTAGAAATATTTCCCCACTTCATTATTACGCAGCTACCGGTTGGGATGGCCGGATTTGTTCTTGCCGCGCTGATAATGGCAGCCATGTCAACGCTGGATTCCAGTATCAATGCCTGCGCTGCTACCGTAGTGTCGGACTTTTACCGGAGGCTTTTTGCGCCGAATGAAAGTGAGAGGCACTACCTCAGGGCAGGGCAACTATTTTCCATTGGATTCGGATTGGTCATGATCGTGTCCGCATTATATATTAATTATTCGCGGACAACCGCACTCCAGGAATTACAAAACATACTGATGGCAATTTGCAGCAGTGGCCTGGCAGGAATCTTCATGCTTGGCTTCGTGACGCGGCGAGCCCACAGTCGAGCGATTCTCGCCGCCACTCTGATTATGCTTGTTTGCGTTGTTGCCTGGCTAATATTGGATCGAACAATCTTTCAGGGCCAGATGCCCCACAAGCTCTGGCTGGCCGTTTTCACGAATATCTTCGTGTTTGGAGTGGGTTACGGTTTTAGTGTTTTATTCCCCGTGAAGAAGCCCAGAGATCTAGCCGGTTTGACTTTGTGGACACAAGATTAAACGGGTGGCCTGATTTGGTTCTAGTCTGATATCGTTACGATCCATCTTGTATCGTAAACAACTCCTAATCAGGTATTGCGAGTTCAGAAGGAGCCGAAAATAGAGAGATTTAACCCGCAGAATGATTCTCGCATAAAGAAGTAGCGACAGTTCTGTCCGATCATGCCGTCGAGGAGCCGAATGTCCAGCGGGAGGAAGATCACAATGCCGGTAATTTTTTATCTGATAAAAAATTACGCTTTTCATTGTTATCGTTATGTGTTATAAGCGCTATTCTTCTTCATTTACCATGAAAAAACGCCTCCCTACTACCCCATGTTCAATCGTCTTGTACGGTTTTCTATCGGAATTTTTTTTGTTTCTTTTACCGGCTTTCCAAACGGCTGAGGGCGCTGCCTTCGTGACGTTCCAGATATTTGACGATGCCGAGGATGATATTATCGTCCAGAGTTTCGATTTCGAGTTGTTTCTGGACTTTGATAACTCTTCACCGAGCGACTCGGACCCTTCTCAGTACGGCGGGATTTCCACCACAC
>JAJFLV010000165.1 GCA_021772535.1 Opitutales bacterium
ATTTTTATCTCCCGCAGGCGGGAGAACGGACATCGGGGAACAAGGTGTTTTTTTAACCCCGTCGCGAGCGACGGGGAATGATCAAGTTCAACCGGTTTGGTAAATGGGGATTTCAATTGGGAGACTTCTCTGGACGGTTGATGAACTACGTATTGTGACGTTTGATTTCCCGGTTAATAGCGGGTATTTCACTTATTCCTGTCTAACACTTTTCGGATTGTTTTTCCGAGGATTTTCCTATCGAGCGGTTTCTTGAAAAAATCACTGAAGCCTAAGTCCATGGCCTGTTTCTCATCCACGGTATGACTGAAACCGGTGGTCAAAATAATGGGCATTTTGGGTGTAGTTTCCCAGATTTCCCTGGCCAGTTCGACGCCTGTCATTCCCGGCATTGTCTGATCGGTTATGACGAGGTCGAATTTGCCGGTCTGCGACTCAAATATTTCAAGAGCCTGCCAACCACTATTGGCAACTGTCACATTATACCCAAGAGAATCAGCCATTTCCTTTTCCATTTGCACGAGCATTTCCTCGTCATCGACGAATAGGAGGTTTTCATTTCCCTTTAGCGTGACGGCAGTTTCCGGTTCGGACGATATTTTATCTTCTTTCACAACAGGGAAGAATACTTCAAATTTCGAGCCTTCCCCCGTCTTGCTTTCAACGGTTATCGTCCCGTCGTAATTCTCAACAATACCATGAACCACCGACAACCCCATACCGGTTCCTTCACCCACCGGTTTGGTCGTATAGAAGGGATCGAATATGCGTTCAAGAGTTTCTTTCGGAATACCCCCACCTGTATCTTCAACGGTCAATTGAACATAATCACCGATATTCATGTTTGGTTTTGGCAAATTGGTCTGGTTTATCTCAATATCGGATAACCGGATTGTAAGCACACCGCCCTCCTCTTTCATGGCATAACCGGCATTGGTGCACAAATTCATAATAATTTGATGGATTTGTGTGTGATCCGCTATTATTTCCCCGCAGTCTGGTTGGATATTCTGGCTAATTTCAATTGTGGTGGGCAAAGAGGCCCTTAAAAACTTAATCGCTTCCTTGATCAAGGGCTCAACCATCAACGTCTCCAGGTTCGTTTCCGATTTGCGGCTGAAGGCCAGAATCTGATTAACCAAATCCGTCGCTCGATTGCCGGCGTCATTGATTACACAAAAATATTTTTGAAGCTTTTCATCGTCCGGGAAAAATTGCAGACCCAATTGAGAATAACCGGTAATGACACATAATATGTTATTGAAATCGTGGGCTATTCCTCCCGCCAGCGTCCCGATAGCCTCCATTTTTTGAGTCTGGACGAGCTTTTTTTCCATTTCGACTTCCTGGCTGACATCTCTGGAAACGCTGACAAAATTAATAATTTTTCCAGTATTATCTCGAACCGGAGAAATGGTTAAATCAGCAGTATAAAATGTGCCTTCTTTCTTTTTATTAACTACCCGTCCTTTCCATACTTCCCCTTGTTCTATGGCATTCCACATATCATTATAAAAGGAATCCGGGTGTTTCCCGCTTTCAAGGATGCGGGCATCTTTCCCAACTGCCTCTTCGGAAGAAAATCCAGATATTTTTTGAAAAGCTGGATTAACATATTGAATAATACCCTGAGAATTCATAATAACGATAAGCTCATCTGCTTGGTTAATTGCAGTGGCGAGTCGCGTGTGTTCTTCCTCGGCCCGTTTACGTTCAGTAATATCGATGTCGGAAAGGGAAACCCTTGCCCAGGTTTCCTCATAGCCGGGCACAATGGAAAGAAATACCTCATTATGAACTAAGTCGTCTTTCAAAGTTCGGCCCTCTTGTTCACTATTAAAGGTGGTCTTGCCTTCGGATAACTCAATTATTTCTTCTTTAAAGACTTCGAGCGATTTAGGTGTGACAACGGAACTCAGGCCTTTGTATAACTCTTCTTTGGTCTTGGCTTTGTAAAGCCTCAAGGTAGCCTGATTGACGTCGAGGATTTTTACCAGAGTGGAGCAATGTCTGAGGGCTTCAGGATTTTCATTAAAATAAGTTCGAAAATCGTAAATTCCCTTTTCGCGCAAACTATCGATATAGGCTTTTACGGCGGAAAAATCCTCCTCCCAAAAGGAGACTGGTGAATTCTCAAAGAGGGTGCGGTAACGTAGTTCGCTTTCCCGTAGCTTGTCGGTTCGCTCCTTGACCATTTCTTCCAGATTTTCGCGATAGCGGCGGTTGTCGTCCTCCAGAATATGGCGCACATCGAGGAGGTTTTTTACTTTCGCCGCATTGGCCACGCACTTTACGATCATCTCTTTGGTGATCGGTTTGGGCAAATAGTCGAAGGCCCCGGCGCGCACCGCCACCGATGCCGTATCGACGGTCGGTTCCCCGGTTATCATGATTACCTGAACATCGGGCGACGCGCTGCGAATGGTTTCCATTAGCTTCACCCCCGTCACACGCGGTAAAATGATGTCGGTCACGACGACATCGAAATCTTCCGAGTCGAGCATGATGATGGCCTTATTGGCGTCCTCGGCTGTGTGGACTTCATGCCCCTCGTTTCGGAGGAACTCCCGAAGTGTTATCCTTATGCTTTTCTCGTCATCGACTACCAGTACTTTGGCCATGATTCATTCTCCCCCTCTTTTCTAGTTGTCATCTCCCTGTCCCTCCAGGGCCCAGTGATTGTCCACAGGTAATTCCAGAAAAAACCGGGTACATTGTTCAGGCGCGGATTCAAAATAGAGCAATCCATTATGCTCCTGGACGATCCCGTAACTGATGGAGAGACCGAGGCCGGTTCCCTTTGTCTTGTCTTTGGTGGAGAAAAACGGATCGAAGAGGCGGTCCTGAATTTCCAGGGGGATTCCCCGTCCATGATCCTCGACGGTGGTTCGTATCCACTTTTTGCCTTCTTTTTCAAAGGGTCGCACGGTGATCGTCAAAATTTTGTTTTCATCATATTCAGGATACCTTTCGTTAAGGGCATCGCGGCTATTGGTCAACAGGTTCATCAACACCTGCTGGATCTGCTGGCTGCGGCATTTGATCTTGGGCAGTTCCTCCGCCACCCCCACTTTCAGCGCTATCTGGTCATGCCGTATGATCGTTTGAACGAGAGAAATGGTGCCATCGACAATATCTTTGATATTGGCCGGGCTATGAGACTCTTTTTCATCCCGTGAAAACGCCAGCAGGTTGCGAACAATCGTGGCAACCCGCTCGGACTCATGTATAATCTCTTCCGCATAGTCGCGCACCGAACTCTCCTTATCCAGCTTGTCGCCGATAAGTTGCGCGTAATTGATGATGCCGTTGATCGGGTTGTTGATCTCGTGGGCCACCCCGCTGGCCAGTGTGCCGATCGATTCGAGTTTCTGCTGCTGGCGCAGTTGGACTTCAAATTTTTTCCTTTCCTCCTCCGCCTGCTTGTGCTCGACATTACGCAATTCCGTGACCTTCTTTAAGTTTTCGATCATCTGATTAAATGCTGTGGCCAATAGCCCGAACTCGTCCTTGCCTTTTATATCAATTCTATATTTCAAATTTCCGGTGCCGATTATGTTTGTTCCTTTTATAAGTCCATCAAGAGGTTTTTTAATGCTTCTTGCCATAAGGAGCGAGATGATTACAATAAAAATGGCAAAGATTATCACTAAAATTAAGGTTAATGCATTATATAATTTTTGAATTTTCATTGCTAAGGCACGTGACTTTTCAGTAAGTCTAAAAGTGTCAGTGATTATCGTTTGCGATGTTATTAATAATTGGCCCAATAATCTTTCCTCTAATGCAACGGCAGCATCAATATTTTCTTGAGAAGCTCCAATTTGAATGAGATTTTTTGTTTTTAAATAATTCCTTGTTACTTGAAAAAATAACTGACCATAAGTAATATAATTCGCACGTATAGATCCTGTTTCTTCTTTATCTGCCTTCCTTAAAATCTTTGCTGCAGAATTATATCTTGATTTCCACTGGGCTTCCATCCGTTCTTCGCGATGAAGTAAATACTCGTATGTAATTAAATCAAGTTCCGATATAGCTAAGTGGAGATCATGCGCTAGCGCATGTTTTTCATTTTTCTCAGTTATTTCACGCGATGTTATCAAAGTCATACAAACGAAAATTACACCTAAGATTATTGAGATTGATGAACTAAGGTATAGTTGATATTTTATTTTCATCTTTTATAATTAGGCAAAATTAATCAATTATCCCAATAGCTTCTGGTTTTACTTCATCTAAAGCGTCTAAGTAAATATAATCCAAATAATTCGGAACTTCTGTTGCATCCACGAGATTATTAACTATTGCCCATTTAGCTTGATCTTCGAGAGTTATGAGTAAAGATTGATCTAGGGAAACAGCAAATACAAAATCATCCCAGACTCCGGTTATAAACTCTTTATCTATTTTTAATCTTTCGGAAACGAGATCTATTGCCTCCGACCTGTTTTCTTGGATGAAAGTTTCTCCCCTTTCAATTGCTTTCAAGAACCTCTTTATAGTATCTGGATTCTTATTTATAAAATCTTTGAGTGAAACAAAATAGAATTCTTCTCTAAAAATAGCTTTAGAAGGCAGAAGAATGGCATTATTACCTAAAAGCTTCTTTGCATTAAAAATATGCGGCTCCCATGTAATTATTGCATCCACACGACCATCTGCCAAGGCTTGTGGTAAGTCTGATGCCTCAAAGTCCGTAGTCTCGACATCAGAATAGAGCAGACCTGAATGATCCAAAAACAAACCAATGAAATAGTGTCCCGTTGAACCTAACGTAATTCCAATTTTTTTACCTTTTAAATCCGATGGATTTTGTATTCCTTTACCCTTGCGGATCAATATTTTTACATCATTGTCAGAATACACCATGGCAGCGCTAATGGTGTAATCGTTTCTATCAAAGCTATTGAATACCACGGGTGTCTCAGCCACAGTGACAATGTCGAGGTTTCCTTCACTCAACATGGTTGCTAGAGCAGTTTTTCCAGAAGCGAACTCCTTTATTTCTACTTCAAGACCTTCTTCTTTAAAATATCCTTTATTTTCTGCCACCCAAACAGTAGATGGAAGAATACTGGTTTCCACTCCTAACTTTACTTTCTCAACAGGCCTTGTATGCTTCTGAGAAGACCCATGATAAGTAATATTGCCGACGGCTATTACTGCGACTACTATGATTCCAATTAAGATTCGTTTATTCACTAGCCACCTCCTATAATCTATCACTTAATAATGGTCACAGCTTCGGGCTTTACCTTTTCTAAAGAATCTATGTAAATATAATCAAGATAGTTTGGGACTTCTGTTACATCAGTTAGTTTATTCTTTATCATCCATCTTGTCTGGTCTTCAAATGAGACTAACATGGCCTGTGGAAGGACAACAGTATGTTCTTGTTTTGGCCAACTGTAATCTATGTAATCCGGTCGATAATCAAATCTCTTTTCTATGAATTCTTTGGATTTTTCAGAATTGTCTTTAAGATAATCCTCTGCCTTCAGTAATGACTCCATAAAGCGCGCCGCTCTCGCAGGATTTTTTTCTATCCAATCCTTCTTTGTGAGTAACACAAAGTAAAAATCAGAGTGCCCGGGCCAGCTTATTGCGTTATCATCGAGTGCTTGCTTTATATTATAAACATAAGGATCCCAAGTAAAGCCCGCATCTATATCTTCATTAACTAAAGCTTCGACTATTTCTGATGGTTTTAAATCAACGAGCTCTATATCTTTTTCTGAAAGGCCCTGTAATGTTAAAAACAGTCCTAGGGAAAACTCACCGCCGCTCTTTTTTGTGACTCCTATTCTTTTGCCTATTAGATCGGTTGTTCTTGTAATTCCTTTATCTTTCCTGGCGATTAATCCTTTAGTTTCAAAAGTAGCAACAGTTCCCAATATCCTAAGGTCTGTATGGTCATAAATATAGCTGATAAGAACAAAACCTGCCGACGTGGAAATATCAGCTTCGCCGGCCATAAAGGCGCCAGCAGCCGCTTTACCAGATTCATAATCTTTTATTGTTACATCTAAACCATTTTCCTCAAAATACCCCTGATCCAGAGCTACATAAACTATGGCTGTAGTTTCTCCGGCATACGCTGCCAAAGTAATTTTCTCAAGAGGCCCTGCGTATTTTTCAGCCCTTTCTTGGCTCAACCAAAGATAACCACCAATTATTACTGCAACCGCCATGATTCCAATTAATATTCGTTTATTCATTGTTGCCTCCTAGCTCTTAAAAAAATAATTGGACTTGCATGCGCACTCGATCCTCACCCTGGCCCGCTTTGGACTTGGCGTTCTGCAGCCAGCTGTAATCCACCTGCAATTTGACCTGATGCCCATTGAAGTAGTAGTTCAGACCGATCGTGGCCTCGCGGGTGTCCGCCAATTCATCTCCCAGAGCATCGTTCCGCTCAATCTTCGCCCAGCGGCCAGCTACTTCGAATCGCTCCGGCACGATGAAGTAACCCGCTTGCCCAAGGTATCCAAAATCCGTTGCGTCTCGATCTTCATTTCGGGCCCAGTTCAACAGGCCAAGCGCAGAGAATCCCTTGTACCGAAAGACGAGATCCGTCGTGAACCGGTTAAGTCGGTTGGTATCCACGCTTGCGTTCCCCGTGTCGTGCAGAAAGGCCGACCCCCAGGCAAGGTGGGGTTCATCCGAGGGTTTCAGATCCGGCAGCATGTATTGATGCGTGCCGAGTAGATGAATATCCACTCGGGCTCCGTAGATCAAGTCGTTCCTGTTGTTCAACTCGTTTCGCCCCTCCCCATTCATCGTATACAGGTAGTATTGCAGGCGATCGGAAAGGAGATGGCCATGCACCTGCACGCCAATGTCTCTCTCGAACCCCAGTTGGGAGTTGATGATCGAGCGGTCCACCAGTTGCAGGGCCCAGGTAGGAGCGAGATCCTCATAATCGAAGAAAACGAAGAACTGGCCCGCCTTGACCTGAAAGGCCTCTTTCCATTGCCAATCCACCCACAAGTCCCGCAGATCGATGTCGTCCGCGCCCGCCTTGGTGTTGCCCTGGATCATCATTCTGTACTTCAAGCGTGGGTCTAGAACGTGCCCAAACAGTCTCAGTTGTGCTCGCTTGATTCTGAAAGAGCTCTCGGACTCTCCGTCATCTACATCAAGATTCTCGAACTGCGGCTGCATGAGAAACTGGATATGCAACTCGTGCTTGCCGCCCTGCGTTCGGACATACACCCCTTTCCGGTAACCCACCTCCGCCTCGCTATCCTTCTCGACGTCGACCTCGGTGCGGATCCGCTCTACGTCTTCCACGGTAATAACACCTTTCTCCAACAAGACCTCATCGGCTTCATCCGCCCGACCCCCCCGGCAAAAGAACAGGCCAAGACCGATTATCACTGCCAGGGACCATGGACGCTTTTTCATGTTCTTGCTCCCTCCCTAGGCTGTGCAGCAACAATCTGCCATTTGGCGACAAGCGTCTCGATCTTCTCGATCTGCTCGACCTGAGCGGGACAGCCGGTGAGAAGAACCGTATTACTAGCTTTGCTCATAATGCGCTACGCCATTCGCCCTTGGCTGTTCTTTCGTCCATCCGTTGTCGATGGGCAATTCCAGATAAAACCGGGTAAATTGCTCGGGCACGGTTTCAAAATAGAGCAACCCATAATGCTCCTGCACGATCCCGTAACTAATGGAGAGGCCAAGGCCGGTTCCCTTTGTCTTGTCTTTGGTGGAGAAAAAGGGATCGAAGGGGCGGTCCTGAATTTCCAAGGGGATTCCCCGTCCATGATCCTCGACGGTGGTCCTGATCCACCTACTGCCTTTTTTCTCAAAGAGTCGAACGGTTATCACCATAATTTTGTTTTCATCATATTCCGGATATCGTTCATTCAATGCATCACGGGCGTTGGTCATCAGGTTCATTAACACCTGCTGGATTTGCTGGCTGCGGCATTTGATCTTGGGCAGTGCCTCCGCCACCTCCACTTTCAACACGATCTGGTCACGCTTTATGATCGTTTGAATAAGAGAAAGTGTGCCTTCGAGAATATCTTTGATATTGGCCGGACTGTGAGACTCTTTTTCATCTCTGGAAAAGAAAAGCAGGTCACGGACAATAGCGGACACTCGGTCAGACTCGTGGATAATCTCTTTCGCATAATCGTGCAGGGAACTACCCGTTTCCAAATTGTCGGAAATAAGTTGGGCATAATTGATGATGCCGTTGACTGGGTTGTTGATCTCGTGAGCCACCCCGCTGGCCAGCGTACCGATAGACTCAAGTTTCTGATGCTGGCGCAGATACACATCGAGTTGAAGGCGCTCCTCCTCGGCCCGCTTGCGTTCGTCGATGTCCTCGATCATGCACAGATGGCGCGGAAAACCCTTGTCTGCGACTGTCACCGGGGCGATGGTCATGTTGATCCAGACAAAGGAGCCGTCCGGACGGCGATACCGCTTATTCATGTTGAAGCCGGGTATCTTTCCGGCATTCAAGAGGGCCATGTTGTCCAGATCTTCCTGCACGTCGTCAGGATGCGTGATGCTCATCCAATCGATGGTGGTCATTTCCTCCCTCGTTCTGCGGGCAATTGCCGCGAACTGCGGATTGACCTCGTAGATGTGTCCCGTGAGCGAGTCGATTAATGCAACGCCCAAAGGCGCTTCTTCGAATATCGTCCTGAACCGCTCTTCGCTTTCTTCAATTCTACGCACCAGAGGAAATCCGATCCGTAAAAACAAGAGCGTTCCTATGCCTATGAGAATCAAGGAGAGTCCGGCGGCTATAAGCCCCGCCCCGACAAAAGGCTGCCGAATCTCCGCCAAATCGATTTTAGCTACAATTCCGTAGTTCAGTACTGCAACCGGTTCATAAGCGGCCAGCACCGTTTCCCCCCGATAGTCGAGGCCTACCATGGTTCCACCGGTCTTACTGGTGAGAGCCCTTCGCATTGGTTCGGCTATTCTCGAATCGAAGGGAATGGGTTGAGGGTTATCAAATGAGTCATGGCGATGGTTCAAGAGGAATTCTAT
Organism: Opitutales bacterium; assembly: GCA_021772535.1. GTDB lineage: Bacteria > Verrucomicrobiota > Verrucomicrobiia > Opitutales > UBA2987 > JAJFLU01. The sequence goes on from JAJFLV010000165.1 coordinate 9,022, forward strand.
CCGGTTAACCTCGGACAGCTTTCCCAACATGAATTCACCCGTATCCCCAAAGCCTCTGAAATTCCGATGCGCCTCTCTTATTTGCGATAATGTGGCCGCCTCAGCGCCTTCGAGGAAATCCTCCTCCTCCTGGCTGTACTGCTCGTCAAACCGGGCAATGGCTTCCATTAAACGCGCTTGGCTCTGAGCCGTCTCGACCAGCCGGGCTGTTTGCTGGTTGAACTCTACATTGTAAAGAAGATATAAGGTAAGGCCTTCCACGACCACAACAATAGTCGCCATGATAAGGATCAAGATCAGGATGGGACGCCGGTTTTTTATCATGTTTGCATATTCATAAGAAATTACTCTTTTAGTCCATCCTGAGGAAAAGACACAACTAGTGGGAGGCAGCCGAAATCGTTTGCCAGCCTCTCTGATAACCGATAAAAAAGAAATCAGGCTTAACCGGATTGAAGATTCCGGAAATTAAAAAGTGCAGCCTGTATGATTCCGCCAATACCCCCCTATATCATATTGTGAAATCAGTGCATTTCCAACGAAACGTATTATAAACGAAAACACCTAATTTATCAATAGGGCTTATACCTCATTTTGTATTAGTAGAAGTACGTAGGGAATTTCCTTATGGGTAGAGGCTGTCCCGAAAACGTAAAGATCTCATAATCAAATGGATAACGTTTATAGAATAGAATGATAGAGTAAGGTTTTGCTCGATCTGGCCAAAAATGGGGTTCAATAATTGGGTTATAGATGACATGGGAGTTGTCAGGAAGGAATAAATTCCAAGAACTGACAGATTATGAATAAAAACAATACTCCCATGTCATCTTATGACCCCCTTGATTGGGGAAGCCAGTAAATACAGGAATTAGAACCTATCTCAAATTCGCAGATGAATGATGTTTGTAGCGCCACGGGCGGCAGATGCCAGGCGGCTTTGCGCCCGGATGGGCTGGACGCCTCTTAGGCGCAAACCAACGCAGCAGGTGCTGCCGTGCCGCACAAATCCTTTGGACAGAGGCAGTTATGTGTTTGAGCAGCGTTCCGGCGGGGCAGCAGGGCTTTCAGCCCGGCAAGCCCCGTCGCGCCTTGCTCAAAATGCATAATTGCTCTCTGCATCAACATCATCGAATTTGAGATAGGTTCTAGTAAAAGCTGATTGAATTCGCCCCTCTGGAGGGAGGCGGATAGTGAGCCGGTGACAAAGAATAAATGAACCCGATACCCTTAAAAATACTACTCCCCGCCGCAAGCGACGGGGAGTAGTATTTTTATCTCCCGCAGGCGGGAGAACGGACATCGGGGAACAAGGTGTTTTTTTAACCCC
>JAJFLV010000166.1 GCA_021772535.1 Opitutales bacterium
TGATGCGGGCATCTGCCAACTGGAGCCAGTTTTACCGGCTTTTACAGCGATCTTTCCCAAAAAATAATAACGCAGCCAAAGAAGGATTGAGGCGAAGAAGGGGAGCAGCTCAGGAGGCCGCTGTTCTCTAGGCGAGGGGTCGAATTCATTCAACACTGCAATGCTAGTTAAAAAATTAAATTAAAGAGAGGCTGAACCCTGAGGGTTTTACAAACAGAGTTTTTCCTCCGAAGCGGAGGCCAGAGAGTGGGCGGACTCAGCATCTCGAGATTTCGAGGCGCAGGCCGACATCTCGCTGCTATGGCCTTGGCGGTTTGGGCCTGGATTGGATGGACGGCAACGGATGCGGGCGCTCAGGATGGTTGCCGGGATTGGGAAAGTTCAACCACTGTGACCAGGAGCCTGGATTTGGGAAGTTACTTTCGATTAGAATACAACGACAATATCAATGCTTCCGGAGTCAAGCCTCTGGAGGATATGATATTAAGGACCGGTTTCAGCATAGATGCGGAGTGGCCGATCTTCCAAAACAATTCGCTGGCCCTCAATTTCGATGCCGGATTTACTAAGTATTTTTCTCATCCCGAGCTGGACTCGAGTAACAGCTTTCTGGACATTTCACCGGAATCAGGAGTTCAATACTGCATGAAGGTAGGACAAATTACGATCGGACTTTCGGATAACTTGAGCTTCGAAGCCGATCCGACCGACTCCTTGACCGTCGATCCACAAAGTAATGTTTTAGATTTCGAAGTCCTACAGTATAACAGATTTACCAATAATGGCGCCATTAATGCGGAATGGGAGTTAAACCGGGACACCAGAATAAATTTTGGATTTCAACGCGAGGATGTCCTGCCAGTGGATGCGGAGTTCGAATTTTCCAGACGAACGAGCAATATCCTACATGTAGGAGGGACTCGGGCCATCGCATCCAATTTAAGGGCGGGCGGGAATATAGCTCGGACAAAGACAACCCATAAGGTGAATTTTCAAAACGACAGTGAGGGTTTTAATTTGGGAACATTTGCCGATTGGGACGTGACCGAATTTATAAACCTTTTCGTTAATGTGAGTTGGAACCGGATCAAATTCGATGAATCGGGGAATAACAATGATGGCTCAGACGTATCTGCTTTTAATACCGAGGTGTTACTCAGGCACGAAGCAAACAGAAATTTCAGCCACGCCCTGGCATTCTTCCAAAGAACGAATTTGGGCTTTATTTCCAACTCCCAGCTCGAAAAACGTTTGCAGTACTCCTTCGACTGGAGCCTTTTTGCCCGCACCAATGTGACTGGATTAGTCTTTTTCGAAAGAGGCGAGGACTCCGGCGGACTGAGTGGAGAAGCCTATGACCGGAGAGTATGGCAATTAAAATATAGCTCCAATTTTAAAAATTATCCGATCAGTTGGAGCATTGAATACAGAAATACGGAAAAGACTTCCAATATTCCAGTAAGGAACTACAATCAGAATCGATTTGAATTTGTCATTAAATATGATTTTTAATTCAGAAAGACGGCTCCATTGAATCCGATGCCTTTAAAAATGCTACAGACCGCAGCAAGCGACGATATGTTTTCCCAACAAAATTTTCCGAATTGCGGGAGAACGGACTTGGCGGAACAAGGGGGATTTTTTAAATCCGGCAGCAGGGGACATGAAAGGATTATTTCCAATTCGGGAAGATTTGTCCCGGCTCTTTTCGTGCTGCTTTGTCTTCTGTTTTCAGACCGGATAGCAGCGCAATCGACCGATGCGGCTGAGCATACCCGGATGAGCCTTCTCGATGACGAGCGAACCATCCAAGTGGGAAACCGCTTATCTTACTCAGTCGATGAGGATCGCGAGCGGCCCAGTATCATTTTAGTGAATACCCATGGGGAGGTGGGTCTTCCTCTTATCGGCAAGGTAAAGGCGGAGGGAAAGACCTGCCGGAAGCTGGCCCATGAAATAAAATCCCTGCTCGAAGTTGATTTTTATTATCAGGCCACAGTCCTCATCGATTTCCCTCAATATGCTGAAAATTTGGGCGAGGCCATTCTCTTGGGAGAGGTCCAACGGCCCGGCTCGCTGCAAATTCCGGTTGATGAGATTCTCACTGTGAGCGATGCGGTTCTTGGCGCCGGCGGTTTTACGAGGGATGCGGATGCAGAAAAAGTCACCCTCATCCGGGGCGATCCCGAGGGTGATGAGAGGCAGGAATTCCCGCTGGATGTGGGCAAAATGTTTGCCACCGGCAATTTCGAAGGCGATATGGAGGTCAGGTCGGGCGATTATATCCGGGTTCCAAAGCTTGCCCAGGCCGGGGGGCAATTCTATATTTGGGGTGAGGTGTTAAGGCCGGGCAGTTATGACATTCCCAGTGAAAAGGATTTCACACTGAGCAAAGCTATTTTCCTGGCCGGGGGCTTCAGCACCTATGCCAACAAAAGAAAAGTCGAATTGGTGCGATCGGAAACGAATCTGGCCGAAAATGAAGATAAGACAATAGTGGTCAATGTGCAGGCCATACTGGAAGAGGGCTTGCGCAGCCTTGACCCCGTAGTGAAACCGGACGATATCATCAGGGTAAAAGAACGAAGGTTTATGATCCAATGAAAGAAGTCGCCTTCGACGAACAGGAACCAACCACCGAGTGGGCGGAAAATTTCCATGTCTGGTTTTTCCGCGGGAAGATACTGCTCAAGAAGTACTGGTGGATATTTCTGCCCACACTCAGTCTGGGCCTGGGCTACCAGGCCTACGAAGAGAATCAGCGGGAGCCTCGATACGTGAGCCAGGGGAAAATGATTGTGGATTCGCAGGTATCCTTGCCCCGAAAGGATATTATTCAGGACACTTTAATACATTTCTGGGGCACCCAAAGCGAATTGATGCGCAGCCCGATCGTGCAAAACCGGGCCCGCGAACGTGTTGCCGCCCTGAGACCCGAACTGAAACCGATACCCGTCCAACTGGGTGTTGGCCAGCAACCGGACACCGCCATTTTTATCCTCAGGGCGGAAGGGGGCGAGCCCATCTACACCCAGGCATTTCTGGATGCCTGCATGGATTCCTATATAAATTACAAGAAGGAAACCCGGACCAACACCTCGGATAAAGTTCTCCTTCAAATAAATGAAAAACTGATGGTTCTGGAGGATGAGATCGATCAACAGGAAACCGCTTTGGTGGAGTTCCAAAAAGTAAACAATCTAGTATTCGTCAAAGGACAGGGTGTTTCCGCAGGCTCGAACCTGGTTAAGCTAACGGCAGACATGGCGGACCTGAGAACCAAATACCGGATGCTGGAAACCCTCAGCCTCGATCAATACCTCAATAGGGGGATTGGAAGCGAGGATGAGACAGCGGGTGGCGACTTGGTCAGCCGAAATGTTCAGGAGTTGAGTCCTGAATATCGCGCCCAAAAGGTGCGTTATGATCAGCTGGTTGCTGAGAGGGATGAATTTTCCATCTACATGAAGCCCAGGCACCCTAAAATTATGAGTCTGAATCGTGAGATCGAACGGACCAACAATTATCTGAAAATCTATCAGCGGCAAGGCCTTGAAAAACTGGAATCGCAAAAGAGAGTTCTGAAGATACAAATTGAAAACCTGGCCACCTTGATTTCGGAGGTGGAATTGACCGCTCTGGATTACAGCCGGCGGCAGGCCGAATATGAACGACTGGAATCCCAACTGCAGCGCTCCCGGAACCTTTATGATAACCTACTTGAAACCATTCAGAACCTGGATCTGAATGAAAATTTCAGCCAGGAAACGATTGCAGTTTTTGAACATGCGGGGCCGGCCAACACAATCCCGGTGCAAATAGGCCGGAATTTTGCCCAGGGGGGAGTAGCGGGCATGGCATTGGGTTTCGGATTGATCTTTTTGCTGGGAATTCTGGACAGCCGCATTATTTCCGGGGAGGACCTGACCCGGCGCTTTGAGCTGCCCATAATGGGCATCATACCCTACCAGAAGCAGTCGAAGAAAAGCCGCATGGAGTTGCTTAAGCCCAAAGACACGCGCTACCTCTTTGCGGAAGCCTGCCGAACATTGCGGTCTTCCATCCTTTTCATGGACAAAGAGGGGGTCCAGCCGACCAGCTTTGTTGTCACAAGCGCGGTTCCCTCGGAGGGGAAATCGACCATTTCCTCCAACCTTGCCATAACCCTGGCCCTGACTTCTTCGAAAACCATTCTTGTGGATGCCGATTTGCGCCGTGGGGCGCTTCACAAGCAATTCGGTTTATCCAAAACCAAGGGGTTGAGCGAAATAATTCTGGAGGACTTGCCTCTGGCCGATTCCATCCAGAAGACGGGTATTGAAAATCTTGATTTTATTTCCACCGGTGAATATCCGGAGCGGCCAGGGGAGCTGCTCTTGAGTGAAAGAATGAGTCAAATTTGCAATGAACTGCACGAGCGTTACGAATATGTCATTTTTGATTCCGCACCGATTCTGGCGACCGAAGACACCCCAAGCTTTGCCACCCGAGTGGATGGCGTTCTTTTCACAGTCCGCTCCGGGTACACTCAGGCGCGTCAGGTGAGGTCATCCCATGAACGACTCATGCAACGGGGCGTGAGGGTTTGCGGATTTATCCTAAATTTCGTCGACATCAAGGGATCCGATTATTACTATTACAATAAATATCAAAACTACTATTATGTAGAAGAGGGCGGGCAGACTCCAATCCAGAAAGTTTAATTCAGGTATCAAGGGTTTCCAATTCATTGGTTTTCTCAATATTTCTATATCGTCATGATCATAGAGCATTTGATCGACCATTGAGTAAAATTCCTTGAGACCTGCCGAAAGAGTCGCCCCCCCGATGACTTCAACCCATAAAACAAAACAAACGCAAACGCCCTGGATGCCGGGATTGTTGTTTATCATTGTTCTAGTGTTGCTTGGAGGCGGGACCCTTTTGTGGACGCAGGGCATAGCTTTGCTGGGAATTGGAGTGTTTGTTTTTATTTCGCCTCCGAGCAAGGGGCCGGGTATCTGGGCGGATGCGGCCATTTTGGGCCTGTTGGCAATGGCGCTGGCCGGTTTTTTGCCTTTTCTCGGTTTATTGAGGGATTCGTGGTGGATGGAAGCTGCCAAAGGTTTGGGGATCGACTTTCCCCATACGTTATCCGTTCAGCCTTATCGTTCAATGGAGGCATTGGTTCCGCTGTTGGGCGGGATTGCCTGGCTCTATGCAGCTATTTCCTGGGAAGTCGGCCATGAAACCCGCAAGAGACTTCTGTGGGCCTTTGCGATTTCAATGGGAGTTCTTTCAATCGGGATCATTGCGGGGACGCTTTTGCAGTTAAAGTATCCCTTCGCCTCCACGGTGCACAATTTCAGTTACTTCCCCAACCGCAACCAGACGAGCAGTTTGCTGGTCATGGGAGGCGTCGTTTCTTTCGGAATGATGATCCGGGCCGTACAGCGCCGACGTCGTCTTTGGGCAGTAACAGGAATTATTTGTACGGGCATTATATTTTTTGCCCTGATTTACAGCCTTTCCCGGGCGGGAATAATTCTTTTTGTAGTTGGTTGCCTGATCTGGATTGCCCTTTCGGTCTATCGATCCAATACAGCCCGAATTTTCCTTTTAGCGAGTTCCGGGGTTTTAATGGTATGCAGCCTTCTGGTTTTTTTCGGGGGTTCGACAACCGACCGGATCGGTCAATTCATTACCGCCGCACAGGGAGATACGGCGGATTTCCGGATGCTCATTTACGAAGATTCGGGTAGAATGATAAAGGATTTGCCGCTGGCCGGGGCGGGTTTGTCAAATTTTTCAGTCGTTTTCCCGCAATATCGGGAAGCCTCCGTGAATCATAACAGCATTCTGCATCCGGAAAGCGATTGGCTTTGGCTGGGGGCGGAACTGGGAATTCCCGGATTGTTATGCGCCTTGATAGCGCTGGGCGCTTTGTTGAAGGGCTTGAACTTCTCTCGAAAATACCGCCGGCATTCCAATGCTCTTGTGGCTGTGGCAGCACTGCTTATTTTCGCGCTTCATTCAATGGTCGATGTTGCCGGGCATCGATTGGGCACTTTTTTGGCAGCCGCTTGGCTTTACGGGATTGCCCGCCACACCTCCTCTTCTTCACAGAAGCCACTTTGGATGTCTCCGCAACAGTGGCGGGTCGGCGGAGTGATCCTTGCCTTGTGCGGAATCGCCTGGATTGCGGCGGAGGCCTTCTCCTTACCCTGGCATTCGAGCGTTGTGCTCAAAGAAAGCGAGGCGATGTTGAGGCGAGATTCGGAGGCGCCTGGACCGGATGCTGAGGAAGTTCGAGCAGCGGTTGACAGGGCGGTGCGCAGGTATCCTCTTGACTGGAGGGCTTATTTCAACCGGGCACAGGTGCGGCTTTATCGATTGGGAGAACCGGAACTGGCGATGGAGGACTTCCGCCGTGCGCGATTCCTTGAACCGATAGCAGCGCAAGTTCCGTATTACGAGGGGTTGGCCTGGCTGCCCTTTCAACCCATTTTGGCGGCGTCTGCCTGGAGGGAGGCCCTGGCACGGGAAACCGACGACCGGGCATTGATCTATCGCGGCATACTGAGCAATGCCCAATATTCCCCCGAAGTGGCGGCTCTGGTGGCTGATTTATCCCTAACCGAACCAGATTTTCGTTATCAATTTTTAGGCGGATTAAGAGGGAATGATTATTTAAGTGAATTGAACCGGGATTTGGCCCGAAACTCTGCACTCGAATCCTTCAGCCATGAACAGGCTGAGGGGCTTTTGAAGCGGTGGCTATCCTTTGCTGGCCCAAAAATCGTAGGTGAATACCTTGAAAGGCATCCTGACTTGGCGCGAAAGCATTGGTTGTTAGGGGCCGAAATTCTGGCGCTGCAAAATAACTTTCAACAGGCGATGGAGGTCATTTGGTCCAATCTGCAGCCTCCAGCCATTCCGGATTTTAGAACCGGAGAGGACCTTGATTCCTTAAGAAGAGAATTACTCGGCTCTCCCTCGAACTTAGCCGTTTCATCCTCTTTGCTGAAGAGACAAGTGGAATTTGCAGATTGGCCAGGCGCTGAACGCACACTGGCTGCGCTGGAAAGCCAGGATCCGATTCCACCGTTTGTGCGCTATTGGCGATCCAGAATGCAGTTTGAAAAGGGATATTATAAACAGAGCTGGAACTCAATAAAGGCTTATGTAAGGGCAACTGCTGCCCGTTGATCAATTATTACAAGCCTCGGGAAACTGTTCTGATTTAACTTTTGCGAAAGGAGACCGAGGGGAAGGAGCAAATGTCAGGAGCGGCTCTTTCGAATCACCATTGCCCGCTCCAAAAACGCGCCTGCCTGAACACGGGCCTGGGCAATTGAATCGGCCCCCGTAACGATAATTTCGAGAGAGCGCCGGCCTTTGGTTTTCTCTCCCCGCAGGGCCGCCCGGAGTCGTTCTCCAGAAGTACGAGCGATAGGGATGACGGCCTCATTCTGGTTGTCATTCCAAACCGCAAAAAATACGTGAATTTTCTGTCCCCTGGCGGAAAAGGTATAGGAGTCGACATTCAATTGGAGGCCATCCTTTTCCCATTCAAGAGGAGCAGCGGTATCTGAAAGCTGAAATCCGGCGGCAGGCAGGCAAACCTCGGGTTTGTGAATATCGGCAAAGGAGGAAATATTTCCCTCCTCCCAAACAAAAAAATAGACGAGCCAATTCTCCTTGTCATCGGAGTTGGGGCGCCAACTGGCCTGGGTCCCCTCGGAGAATCGCAGGATGGAACGGATGCCGATGGGTATTTTCCCGAATTCCACTTCGTGGCCCACCCGGGACCACTCGATCGATGCGATCAACGGATTTTCCACCCCCTGGGCATTATCCCGCTGGAACCACCAATGAGTGATTGGATAACTGAGCAGGCATAACATTGCCAAGGAGGCGGACTTCCATTGGCCGAGCCAGTTAAGCACATCGCTCCCGGCGAGGTGAGCTTCCACCCTGGAATCCGGCCCCTTCCTCCGTAATTTGTTAAATGCGAGGGCCAGTGCCAGCAAAAGAAGAAAAGCACTCAAGGAAACGAGGTAACCCACCTGATCGTGCCAGGTTTTCATAACCTCACCTCCATCTTTATAAGTGATGTAGGTGAGCAAAAAGGTTCTGCCCACATTGAGAAAAACAGAGGTGACTGAACCGAAAGCGATCAGGAGGAGGCGTAAAAAAAGAGGATAACGAAACATTTCCCCCAGAAAATAGGCCGCCATGATGGTGGATTGAAAGGACCTGACCCCGCTACAGGCTTCTTCCACCCCGACCCATCCATTGGCCAATTGAATCAAATTTCCTTCCCGCACTGCGAAAAATCCGAGCAAATTCATGAAATCGACCGTTATGGCGGCCACCATTCGCATGAGACCCTGAGTCAGGTCTTGTTCGAATTGCATGGGCCAAGGCACGGCAAAGAGGAAAATGGCCAATGCGGGGGCAAACCATTTGGCCCAGGACTTACCGCCCCACAAAAAGAGGAAGAGTAGGGAAACAGCGTAAACCATGAGGGCCTGAACCCAGTAAACCAGCCTCCAGTCAGGATTGGATTCCCAAATGATTTTAAGAGGGAAAAGGAGCAAGGCGGCGGACCAAAGCAAACCCTCAACCAGAAGAGTCGAAGAATCACCAGGCTCAATTTGAGGTTTGTCCGACCACCTGAGGTAAATTAGGTAGAGGGCGATAAAAGGAACCAGATACCCGAACCGGTATTGTTCATTGATGGACCATTCCAGACTCAAAACCCGAATCAGCCCGCCCCAAAAAATACCCAGCAAAAGGAGATTCAGGAGGACCACAGCGGACCATTTCAGCTTCGTTTTTTTCCTTCGCTTTCGCTTTTTCATTGAGACCGGCTTGAAATGTGCGCCTGGATGCCCAACGGCCTCACATCTTGTTGGCTACCTCGACAATGCTTTCCGGTTTCATGCCCATCTCTTTTAAAACGGTCGCACCAGGAGCGCTCAGGCCGAACCGGTCGATGCCGATCACTTTGCCTTCCAGACCCACGTAGCGATGCCATAAACCGGACACACCGGCTTCGATGGCAATGCGCCTGCGGCAATTTGAGGGAAGCACGCTTTCCCGGAAATCGGCCGGCTGCCTATCGAAACGCTCAAAGCAAGGTATTGAGACGACTCGCACACCATCGCCCAATTCATTGGCTGCCGCCATGGCATGCTGTAATTCGCTGCCAGTAGCCAGGAGGATAAGCCTCAGGTCGCCTTTTTCCGAGTGAACAACATAGGCTCCCCGGAGAACGCCGTTCCTGCGGTCGGACACGGAAACTCCGCTCAGATTGGGGAGGTTTTGGCGGGACAGGATAATGGCGGTGGGCCCGTCCGTTCTCTCCAATGCGGCAACAAAAGCGCCCGCTGTCTCCTCCGAGTCGGCCGGACGGATTACATCGAGATTGGGTACGCAGCGAAGGGAACTGACCATTTCCACCGGCTGGTGAGTCGGGCCATCCTCGCCCACTGCGACCGAATCGTGGGTGAAGATATAGTTGACGGGCAACTTCGATAAAGCGGCCAGGCGGATAGATGGGCGCATGTAATCAGAAAAAGCCAAAAAAGTAGCTCCCGAGACACGGAAGATGCCGTAATAGGCCATTCCGTTGAGCATGGCGGCCATAGCATGTTCCCGAATGCCGAACCAAATATTGCGGCCAGCATGATTATTCCGTGAATAATCTCCGCCGTCTGGAATGTAGTTTTTGGTTGAACCATAGAGATCGGCGCTGCCGCTCACAATCAAGGGAAGCGATTCGGCCAAGTACTGCAAAACGGTTCCTCCGGAAGCTCGTGTGGCCAGGTTGGCATCGGACGCAAATTCGGGCACTCGATCGAACAAGGATTCCGGAATGTTTCCACTCAATCGACTATCCAGCAGGGCGGTTTTTTCCGGGTTGACTGATCTCCAGGCGGAGTAAACTTCCTGCCACTCATTGTATTGATTAACCAGGGTTTCCTTGTGCTGAGCGAAATACGACCTGACCTCATCCGAAAGGTAAAATTTTTCCTCTGGAAGACCAAGACCCCGACGTGCGGAATCGGCGAACTTGGCTCCGCCTTCACCGTGGGCTTTGTTGGTGCCGGCCACTTCCGGGATTCCCCGACCGATTTCGGTTTTGGCAATGATGAGTTTGGGACGGCCATTGTCGGTGCTTTTGGCCGTTTCGAGGGCGCTTAGGAAGGCTTCCATGTCATGTCCATTCACGGTGGAAACATCAAACCCATAGGCTTGGTAGCGTTTTGCCGTGTCTTCGCTCTGGGTGACCTCAGCCATAGCGTCGAGGGTGACATCGTTGGAGTCGAAGATCAGAATGAGGTTATCCAACCCGTTGTGACCGGCGAAGGAACTGGCCTCGGCCGCAACTCCCTCCTGCAAGCAGCCGTCCCCGGCCAGGCATATAATGTGGTGATCGAA
>JAJFLV010000167.1 GCA_021772535.1 Opitutales bacterium
AGACCAGCCTCCACATAGAGGGCTCCTGGGAAAACGATGTTATTTTGCAGACGATGATCGGGAAGATAGGGAAAGAATCGGCTGTTAAGTTCCACCTGCCAAGTAGGAAGCGGGTGGTTGGCGCGTTCATTCAGGAGTGGGTGGCCCGGTAATCCCAGCCGGTCCTGACGTGAAAGTTCGGATTCCTTCCAATATTTCTCACGCTGCCATGGGTAGGAAGGCAAGCTAATGACTGTGCCATTGCGGGGTGCAATTTGCTCCCAGCCAGGTGAATATCCAAGGCAGTAGAGATTGGCAATAGCCCCTAGAAGGGTGTCACGTTCGGGCTCCTCGCGGACCAGAGTTGCCACCGCAGATCCTTCGGTCCCTGAGTGAAGAAATGCCTCCTGAATCGAATTTGAGAGAACAGGATGAGGCCCGATCTGTAGGAAATTACGAACTCCATCCTCCAACATTTGCCCTATGGTTTGGGCGAAACGCACAGGCTCGCGCACATTGCGAGTCCAATAGTTTGGACTATAGGGATCCTCCTGGATAAGCTCCCCCGTGACGGTAGAGTAAACAGGGATTGTGGGAACCTTAGGCCTAAGCGATTGCAGATTATCGTGCAATATGGATAATATCGGCTCCATTTGAGAGCTATGATAGGCGACTTCCACTTTAAGCAAGCGATTGAAAATGCCCTTTTCGTCCAATTGCTCGGATATTTGCTGAAGTGCCTTCATGGGACCGGCGAAAGTGAGGGAACCAGGGCTATTGTAAGCGCCTACCGATACATCAGGAAATTGCTCCAGGATTTTCCCAGCCTGATCCTCTGTTAAGGATGCGGCCAGCATGGAACCCTGGCCTGCTAATGATTGTTGCAAACGGCTTCGATGAAAGGTCACCAGAAGGGCCTCTTCCAGCGAAAGGGCTCCACTGGCATAGGCCGCTCCGACTTCTCCGATCGAATGGCCGGTTATAACTGCCGGTTGAATTCCCCACGACTTTAGAAGTTCTGTAAGGGCCGCTTGCAGGATGAAGTTAGCCGGTTGTGCTATCTGTGTTTCTCCAATTCGCGATTCGTTTTTACCGAGGTCCAGCACTTCAATTATCGACCAACCAGCAATTTTTTTGAATAGGTCGTCACATTTACTAAAAATTTCGGCAAAAATGGGTTCGCTTTTCTTTAGATCCCGGCCCATGCCCCACCATTGAGGCCCCATACCAGTGTATACGAAAGCAAGAGGCGTGGGCTTATCCGGGGCTACGCCTGTTGCTATTCCATGGGCGGGGGCATTGATATTTTGGGCCAGAGTACGTAATTTGTCCTTGAGGTCTTTAACCCCTGTGGTGATAATTGCTGCGCGGCAATTGTGATGGCTCCGGCGAAAAGTGGTATTATAGACGATATCACGAATATTATAGCGGCTCTGCTCCCTGGTTGCAAAAAGAGCGTACTTTCCGATTAGATTTTTCAATGCCCCGGAGGAACGTGCTGAAAGAGGGATAAGCAGGGAGCGTCCGGAACAACCATCCACGGCTCGTTTCTTTGAAACTGCCGCTTCCTGTGGCCAAGCCTCAATTATCGCATGTGCAATGGTTCCTCCATAGCCGAAGGAGTTAACCGAGGCAAATGCCTTGCCGTCCATAAGGGGTAGTGCAACGGGTTTTGTGGGTATTTGGAGCTTGTAACGGTGGAAAGGAATTTCGGGATTGGGATTGTTAAAATGAAGATTGGGGGGTATTGTTTGATGGTGGAGAACAAGTGCTGTTTTAATTAGACCGGCAATGCCTGCTGCCGCCTCTAAGTGACCCATATTGGTCTTTACTGACCCCACCAAATATGGATTTTCCGAACTTCGTCCCTTGGACAGCACCGAATCCAAGGCGGCCAACTCTGCGCAATCACCTGCCTGGGTTCCTGTTCCATGAGCTTCAACATAGGCAATATTTGATGGGGCAACGTCCGCTTCATTACACACTTCACGGATGAGCCGGGCTTGAGCGTCACTGTTTGGCAGTGCAATTCCTACAGTGCGTCCGTCCTGCCTGACACCGCTGGCCCGTATGACGGCATAGATGCGGTCACCATCCGATAGCGCTTTGGACAGTGGTTTGAGAGCTGCTACCCCGGCTCCCTCCCCTCTGGCATAGCCGCTCGCATCCTGGTCAAATGTCTTGCAATACCCATGATTGGAGAGAAATTTCCCTTTACCCATGGCAATGGGGAATTCTGGGCGAAGCATGATGTTCACTCCTCCGGCCACTGCCAGTTGGGAGCGGCCCGATCGCAAAGCCTCACAGGCGTAATGCAAGGCCACCATGGAGGAAGAACAGGCCGTATCGACTGTGAAACTGGGCCCGGTTAGATTAAAGCAGTAGGAGATACGGTTAGAAAGTAATGTGGCAGAAGAGCCAGTGGCATCGTGTGTTCCGAGTAGAGGACGGTTAAAAGAACTCAACATCTGTACTGTGTTATCCATGCAGAATCCGCCGATGACTACTGCTGTGTTGGACCCATCGAGGTGTTCCGCCGTTAGTCCGGCGTCTTCAAAAGCCTCCCAGGTGACTTCCAGTAAAATTCTTTGCTGGGGATCCATGCCTTCAGCCTCCCTTGGCGATATCCCGAAAAACAAGGGATCAAATCGATCGATAGGTTCCTTCAGGAATCCGCCTTTTTGAGTATGCATCTTGGCAGGGCGTTCCGGATCGGGATCGTAAAACCGCCGTGAATCCCAGCGGTTTTCTGGCACATTTATGATAGCATCCTTGCCTTTTTTAAGAAGGTTCCAAAAGGAGTCCGGATTGGACGCTCCGCCGGGAAACCGGCAGCCTATTCCAATAATAGCTATTGCTTCCATTTGGGGGGTGGGGTATGGGTTAAGCCTTTGCTTTACCGAGCTTGAAGCAATTTCTGAGCGAATAAACAAAAATCATCGATAACCTTCTGGGCGGTACTAAGACGCTCTGGCCATTGATTTATTCCATTCATTCCAAGAAGGCCCGTCAGATTGGTGAAATCTTGCATATAACCCGGTTTTTCCTGTTCAGGGGCGTCGGTAAGAAGGACTGCGCCGGTAACCAATAGAGCGGTGATAATCCAGAAAGCGGCTTCCTGAGGGTGTCCTTCCTGGGCTATTTCCAGAGTGCCGCAGGTAATATAGTTCTCAATTCCGGGGGCAACCTTGAATGAATAGGGTATTGGGGTTCGTTTTACCTCAATGGCGCGGTCAATGATTTGCCCAAAGCGATCGGTGAGTGCGCTAATAGACTCTGTGGTCATGCGGTCGTAACCCAATACGGTCAAAAGTCGCCGGTATAGGTCTTCTTGCTGGTGCTCGCTACAAAATCGCTTGAGATTGACCAAGGCTCTTCGGTGTGTGGGCGTTTGCCCAAGTGCTTCGGCGATCATTCCGGAAAGGTAAACCCCTATCCAACCCAAAGAAAGAATTTTTGCCGCCGGAATATCAAATTCCTTCGTTTTTTGCAAAGCTCCACGGGCATATTGCTCCTGATCCAGGCAACGGCGTTTTATCCATTCAGGCTTGAAAGCATTTTCCTGGACGGTTTTAATTGCCTGAGCAATAAATCCATCGGGATCATATAAGATAGTATCCTCTCCGCCTGCTAGGGTATGGGTTAGCCCAGGACTAGAGAGCAGGTTCTCATCCGGGCAATAGGCTTCTGGTGAAAAATAGACACATTCAAAAAGCAGGCCTTCATCGAGATAAAAGATATCGTTGTCCTTCAGTAAGCCGGGATAAGGTAAGGAAGTTGCAGGATCCCGTTCTGTGTTTTTTTGAATAATGGCGATATCAACATCCAGATAAGACGGAAAAGGATCGCTCCCACTGAAGTCATTGATGCTGCCCATTAAATGGGCAGCGCAGATGTCGGGTGTTCGGTTACGCAGCGTGTCCAGGAACTTGCGCGTTTCATTTTTAATGTCGGATACTTGCATAAGTTTTCCTTGATTGTGGTTTTTTAGAGCCAATTTTCCCTTAGGAAAATAATTTATTACTTGAAGGCTGTCGCCAAAAGTTGATTTTTGCGAGTTGATTTTTCTGCGAATTCCATTGCCCAATACCTTTTTACGGATAAATTGCCGTTACTTTTGTTTTCATGAAATTAGAGGATTCAGTAATCACTCGGCACCGTGAAGGATTTTCAGGGGGCTACACAGCAATAACACGTGAAGGTGAAATCGATCCTGAACACGGCTTCGATACAGGCATCGACTTCGGAATATACCGGCAGGTTGAAGGTGAAATCATTGAGGAAACTCACCCTAAGGAATCCGTCTGGGTTCTTATGAATGGTAAAGTAGAGGTTTTATTAAACGGCAAAACTCATGTTATTGAGCGCGAATCGATTTTTGACGATCCCCCTTCGGCAATTCACCTTCAGCCAAACAGTACCACCCCGGTTCGCCTGAATCCTTTAACTGATGAAGTAGAATGGGCTGTAGCTCGGACGACAAACCATAGGCCTGTACGATCGCATCTTTATACTCCCCGAGAACTCGAACCCGAATATCGTGGAGAAGGGTTGGTTCAGGGAGCTTGCCTCCGAAATGTTCGGTTGATTTTCGATTACGAGACTCGTAAGGACTCAAATCTGGTAATTGGCGAAGTGGTCAACTATCCCGGCAAGTGGTCAAGCTATCCGCCACACCACCATCAGCAGCCGGAAATTTATCATTATCGCTTTACAATGCCGCAGGGCTATGGCCATGCCGAGTTGGGTGATCGTGTATTCAAGGTCAAACAAAACGATACGGTCCTGATATCAGACGGTCTCGACCATGCCCAGGTATCCGCCCCCGGCTATGGCATGTATTACCTTTGGATCATAAGGCACCTTCCTGATAATCCCTACACCGGATTCACATTTACGGCAGATCATGAATGGACACTCAACCCGGAAAATCAGGGTTGGCACTCAACCCATAAACTGGAGTAACAGCAACTTCCCGAATATGATGCCAATATACCGCTAGAAATGCAAATGGCAAACGCATTACAAAACGACAAGCAGGCAGGAAATTATATCCGCCAAACAACTGGATATTAGAACTATCGGAAAGGAAAATTCTCATGGCTGAAGTCAGTTTATCTCAAACAAAAATGCAAGTCATGTCCAACCTCGGAGCGGATTGGTGGAACGATTCCTGCGCAACCGATGAACTCTCCCAAGCCGCGCAGGAAGGCGCAGTGGGAGCGACCTCCAATCCCGTCATCGTCAGCGCTGCTGTCAAAAGCCAAGAGGAATTATGGCTGCCGGTTCTGGACAAAATTATACAGGATAATCCATCCGACACAGAAGATGATATTGCCTGGAAACTCATCGCCACCATCGGCAAAGAAGCCGCCAAATTGCTCTATCCGGTTTATGAAAGGACCAACGGCGAAAAAGGTTATCTTTCCATGCAAGTGAATCCTAAGTTTTATCCGAACAAGGACCTTATGGTCAAACAGGGGGAATTTCTTTCGTCGCTTGCACCCAATATCGCCATCAAGGCGCCGGCAACGGAAACGGGAATTGCCGCGATAGAAGAAATGACGGCCCTGGGAATACGGGTCAATGCCACCGTAAGCTTCTCCGTTTCCCAGGCGGTGGCTGCAGCCGAGGCAATGGAAAGAGGAATTAAACGAGCGAAGGACAACGGTATTGAGACTGAAAACATTTACCCTTATGTAACTATCATGGTGGGTCGTATTGACGATCAGTTGCGTCGTGTTAGAGAAAGCGAAGAAATTGATATTGATCCAACCTTTATCGATTGGGCAGGAGTAGCAGTCTTTAAAAAAACCCACCAAATATTCAAACCAAGAGGTTATCGAGGCAAGTTGCTCTCGGCCGCTTATCGGAACAATTTGCAATGGTCGGAACTGATTGGCGTCGATGTCTTGCAAACAATACCTTATGCTTGGTGGAACCGATTCAACGACTCGACAATAACGCCACATCTCAGCATTGAGGAACCTGTCGATGAAGAGATTTTAAGCAACCTTCATGAAAAATTCAGTGATTTCCGCAAGGCCTATGATGAAGATGGAATGGAACCGGAAGAATTTATCCATTACGGAGGAACTATCAACACGCTTCATCAATTTATCGGCGGCTATCTTGAGCTCATCGAATTGGTCCGTGGTCGCATGCTGAGTCCCGGAGTGCAGTAAAGAAATTAAACATGAATATTACATTGGGCACTGCTCCCGATTCCTGGGGAGTATGGTTTCAGGATGATCCCGAGCAAATTGACTGGGAGCGTTATTTGGATGAAGTCAGGATGGCTGGCTATGCCTGGACTGAACTGGGACCCTTTGGCTATCTCCCAAAAAATCCGGATCATTTAAAACAGGAGCTTGGTTCCCGAGACCTTAGGCTTTGCGGTGCGACTATTGGCGGCCAGTTATCCAAACGTGATGCGGTGAAAAGTATCGAGCAGGAGCTGGAAGCGCTCATGGACCTGCTCGACTATTTTAAGGAGGCGAGAACCATCGTGGTTCTACCCGAGTCTTATACCGATTTTCATACGGGAAGCCAAATCCTGCCTAAGGAGGCGGAATCCGGCCAATGGCGCCAGGTGATCGATACAGTCCATCGGCTGGGAAAATTTGCCGGGGACCGAGATTACAGCATATTGTTTCACCCGCATGCCGACAGTTGGTTTGAACACGAAGACCAGATCGCACGCTTCCTCGCTGATACGGACCCTGACCGAGTTGGCCTCTGCTTCGATACCGGGCACCATGCCTATTCCGGGGGAAATCCTATCGCGTTTTTTCGTGAATATCACGCTCGCATACCCTATCTTCATCTCAAAAGTGTCGATTCAGAGGTGCTGGAAGAGGCCCAGGAAAAAGGACTCTCCTTTGCCCAGGCCGTAGCACTGGACGTTATGTGCGAGCCCGCGATAGGGAGAGTGGACTTCCCAGCCTTTCGCGATGCGCTTTTAGAGGTAAACTATGAAGGGTTTGCAATCGTTGAGCAAGACATGTATCCAGCATCTCCAGATCGACCATTTTCAATTGCCAAAAGGACCCATGCCTACCTAAGTGGGTTAGGCTTTGGTGGCAGACTCGTGATGAATTAGAAAATTAGGAAGCGAATTATTATAGCAGCTTAAAATGAAAGAATTTACATGAGCACCGAAACCCATCAGGAAGATTGTGCTCTGGGTGAACCTTTCCTGGAATTGCGCTGTATCCATAAACATTTTGGTGCTATTCAAGCTGTTAAAAGTGTCAGTTTCACTATTTCTCCCGGTGAAGTCATTGGATTGATGGGAGACAATGGGGCTGGGAAATCGACGCTCGTTAATATAATGGCCGGCAACTATCCCCCTTCGGGAGGAGAAATTTATATGGAGGGCAAGCGCGTCCATTTCAGCAAACCAGTACATGCCCGAAAAAATGGAATCGAAGTGGTTTATCAGGATTTGGCTCTCTGCGATCACCTCTCTGCCGCCCACAATGTTTTTCTTGGCCAAGAGCTCAAAAAGGGATTTGGTCCCTTCCGGATTCTCGATTCAGAAACAATGTACACGGTCGCGGGCGACCTGTTCAGAGAGTTGAAATCGGAAACCCGTCCCCGAGACCTCGTGCGCGAAATGTCCGGTGGGCAAAGGCAGGCAGTTGCTATTGCCAGGACCCGTCTAAATTCGGCGCGCCTTATTTTGATGGACGAGCCAACAGCCGCTATTTCCGTTCGTCAGGTGAGCGAGGTCATGGAACTAATCAAAAGGCTGCAGCACGATGGGATTGCGGTACTATTGATTAGTCACCGCATGCCCGACGTTTTTGCGGTCAGCGAGCGTATTATCGTTTTGAGGCGGGGTCAGATAGTTGCGGACAAACCCATAGCGTGTTCTTCTCCTGAAGAGGTGACAGGTCTCATTACCGGCGCGATAGAAAGAGCGTAGTGAGTTTCCTTGGAGAAAAGGAAGACCAATGGTTGATTCGGCAGTAATAACGGAGGAAGTTCAAAAGCAAGGAAGCACGTTATTACAACGGCTGCTGCGCCGACAGGCACTTTGGGTAACCGTTGCCCTGATTGTTATTTGCATTTTGATGGGCTTTCTCTCAGACAGTTTTGCCACGGTTGAAAATTTCTCTAACGTTACCCTGAATTTTTCCTTCATCGGCATCATTGCCGTAGGCATGACAGCGGTAATCATCACAAGGGGTATCGACCTGTCGGTTGGTTCTGTCATGGGGTTGTCCGGCGTTGTTTGCGGGCTCGTTCTTGCATCGGGCGCACCCATTGAAGCGGGTATCGCAGCAGGCTTGCTTTCGGCGCTGGCCTGCGGGGCGGTCAACGGCTACCTGATCGCCTTCCTCAACCTCTCTCCATTCGTGGTCACGTTGGGTATGCTCAGTATAGCCCGCAGTCTCGCTCTTGTCGTTTCCAACAACAAGATGTTTTACGAGTTTGGACCCGATGAAGATATTTTTGTCGAAATGGGAGGGGGCTCCCTGCTGGGAGTGTCTAATCCAACGTGGGCGCTTTTGATTTTGGCCTTGATATTTGGTTTCATGCTTAATTTTACCGCCTGGGGTCGTCATGTCATTGCGGTTGGCAGTAACGAACAAGCTGCTCGACTGACAGGCGTTCCAGTAAAAGCTGTCAAAATGTCTGTTTACCTCCTAAGCAGTCTCACCGCTGGAATTTCCGCCATTATGATTGTGGGATGGATGGGAGCTGTCACCAATGCTCTCGGGATGACCTACGAGTTACGGGTAATCGCTTCTGCCGTGATCGGTGGGGCAGACTTGATGGGTGGGGTTGGCAGCGCCTTCGGGGCAGTGATTGGGGCGGCTCTCATCGAAATCATTCGCAACGGACTTCTCATGGCCGGGGTCGATCCTTATTGGCAGGGAGCCTTCATAGGCATATTCATTATCCTTGCCGTTTTGCTCGAGCGCATCCGGCACCGGAGGGAGGAATAGTGCTTTACAATTTTTATCCAGGGAATGATAGAAGTATTATGCAAAATAAGCTGTTTCTTTTCGTAGTTGTGATGATACTACTGATCCCATGCGGTGCCATGGCCAGGGATCTTGTTTTCGCCTTGGTTCCCAAAGCCATGAATAATCCCTTTTTTGATATGGCTAAAGACGGGTGCAAGCAGGCCGAGTCTGAATTGACCGGTTTCGAATGCCTCTATATTGGTCCAGGGGAACACACGGAGCAGGAGCAAATTCAGATCGTGCAGGATTTGATTACCCGGAGGGTGGACGGTATTGCGGTATCTCCTTCCAATGCCCCCGCTATGGCCAAGGTACTGAAACGGGCCAAAGCAGCGGGGATTCCGGTTATCACCTGGGATTCGGATTTGCTGGATAAAGACAAGGACATGCGTTCGACTTACGTGGGCACAAGAAACTATGATATTGGTAAGAACCTGGCAGAGATCACAATGGCTCTTAAACCAAACGGCGGCACAATCTGTATCCAGTCTGGCGGAGCCTCCGCTTCCAACCACAATGAACGCATCCAAGGTATTCGTGACACCTTGGCCGGTTTTGAAAACAGCACTTTTTCCGGCGACCGCCTTACGGGTCAAAACGGCTGGATCGAAGCGACCGGCTGCCCGCTCTACACAAACGATGATTTTCCACTCTCCGTTCAACAGATGGCAGATATCCTCGTAAAGCACCGCGATCTTAGTGCCTTTGTCGCAACCGGAGGATTTCCTCAATTTGTGGAAAAAGCCTATCGCAGGATTTCCCTCAAGCACGAGGACCGGATTCGCTCGAAAACAACCGTTCTTGTGATCGCCGACACGCTGCCGATGCAAATGGAAATCCTCAAGGATGGCTTAAGTCATGCTCAGGTAGGGCAACGTCCCTTTGAAATGGGTTACAAAGCGATGTTTGTCCTCAAAGATCTGGTGGATGGCAAGACAGTAGAGGATCCCATATATACGGGCCTGGATATTTGTACCGAAGCCAATTTCGACTCATGTCTGGCCGATTAAGGTTTCACTTGCTCTTCCAAATACCAATTGATGTGTCCTGTAAAAAGTGGACACTTCCTGCTGAATTTGCCAAATGTTGATGCTCCATAAGAGTGATATTGGAGAACTTTGCTTCTATAAAAGGATGCGTGCAGACATCTAATTATAATTTTATGGTACCCTATCACGGTAAATCCTGCCTGGCGATATTACGGTAGACCTCCTGGCCCTGGCGGAACCGGTGAACAATTTCATCCCTCTGGGCGACATTGGCAAAAACTCCCTCCCGATCCATCTTGCTGATGAGGGCATCGATTTGTTGAACAAAAAACAAAGCGTCTTCCCGTGAGGCGATCGGCTGGTCCCCGATGGTCAAATAAACTGGAGAAGTATGTGCGTAGACCTCCCGGTCATTTGGCGCCAACCGGTGGCCGGCGCCCCGAACACGTAGCGCAACCCACGAGCTTTCCATAATCTCCAGGGTTTCCGAGATCTGGATCGCCAGTGGATCCGATCCGGCTTCTATTCTCCGGACTGGCAATCCGTTTACAATGATCTCGACGGCTTCCATCGGAACGATTGATTCCGCCCTACCCAGAACTTCGATTCGGAGGGGTCCAAATGCAGAGCGAATCTCATCACCGGCCTCGTGTCCGTTGACTGCGAACCACAGGAGAGGACCATTAGTGGCGAAACTCCGGCCCTGCTTATAGCCCTCGATCCATCCGGCATAAGTAAGCTTCGGTCCTGTATGGACATAGACCCGACCTGCCCCAGGAATCAAGTGATAAGGAATATTCAGAAAGGAATCGGTTCCGGCCGAGACCGGACAGCGAAACCCGCAGTTGAGCAACCGGTACCAATAGCCGGTGGAAGTCTCTTCATCCACTTGGCTCATCACGTCGATGGTATCCGCAACTCCAAGCGCGATGTCGACCGGAAATTCGCTGGGAAGTCCGGGGTGAACATAGGTGACTACCCCTCCCTGGGCTTTCGCCTGGACCGCTTGCGGATAGTTACCCGGATAGTCGTAGGGAAACGGGGAGTGAGGCCAGCCAAAGTAGGCCGGTTCGACAAAGGATTTCAGGTTGAGAAAACCCACATGCCCATAGAGATCGTTACGCATCTCCTCGTTGACGTAGACAATATAGCCCGGCTCGGAAACGGGATCCGGCCCGCCGGTGAAATATTGCCCGTCGGTGATAATGGTGGTGCGCGGGTCATTACAGGGCAGCACATTGACCACGTTGAGATCTTCCGCCTTGGCCACCAGCAGAACGTCGCTCAGCGCGATGCGTTTCTCGGCAAAGAGATTCGCGTGGACATGAACATCGCCTGAATACCAGCCTATCCGCGCGAAGTTGGCCTTGCGTTGTAGTCTGATCTCAACGGCATTGAGTTCGTCCGGGGCGATCGTCACTGTTTTGCGAACTGGTAGATACTCAAGGCCTTTGACCACTTCTATGATCGCCGTCCCGGCGGGAAGTTCGACTGTGAAATCTCCAGAGGTGTGAAAATAGGAATCACCGGGATACGGCTGTTCCTGCCCGCCCATGACGATCCGCTGGATGACGTTCCGGGGCGCATAGGCCTGTTGATCGGCACCGGTCAGATAAACCCGTGCAGGAGTTGACGTCCCCGTCTCATCAATAACATCGACTTGAAGGGTACCCGACTTATGGTGACGGAGCGGCACACTGAATTCTTTTGTTTGCTCCCCGACCTGCGCCACAAAGGGCTGGAAATCGACGTTCCGGGCGGGGCGAAATTCAAGAAAGAAACCCAAGGCTTGACCCGGTTTCAAATCAATTGAGAAATACGGTGAATCCCCTGTCCCACCGGCAACGTACGCATTCCAAAGGATCAGCTTCACGGGAATTGTCCGGGTATTGTCCGCAACCACGGGAACGGGGGCCACTCCCTCTCCCAGAATGTCCGCCGGCCTGAACTCGCTGATGGACAGTTCAGTGCCGGTCGTGATTCGGATAATCCGTGGGCTCTGCAAAGAGCGGTAGCCGTCGCTGATCTGATCGATCACGTTGGTCCCAATGAGCTTTGATGAGGATGGATTCGTACCTCGCCATTCGTAATAATACGGCAGGTAGGCGGACTTGACGGTGCGCCCGGCTGCCATGACCGGAGATCGTGGAGTATCCGCCCACAAGAGCAACCGGGTTGAAAATTCCGAGAGGCCATCGATCAGGCCCGCCACCTCTTCGTCCTCGACAAAGGTCGCGGTCTGAAACGGAGCTAAAGTCAGAACCCCATCTTTACCCGACACTTGATCCGAACTCCTGGCGGCCATGGCTCCGATCAGTAAAAGCAGCACGACCAGCAGATTCCAATTCCAACGCAATTTCACCAGTGGTTTCGGGGCGATTGTTTGCTTAATAGGTGGTTTAGAATTGCCAGCCGTCAAATTTCGACGCTGCCCTCAAGCTACAGCCTATCGGCACCTTTTATTAATTGGCCCTCAGGTAAACGGCAAACAGCCGGGGGTCTTTTTTTCCATTCCTTTCAAAGTTGATTTTGAAGCGGACGGTCCGGCCACTGAGGGCCTCAAGGTCTCCCTCGGTCCAGGAAACCGTGCAATCGAGCCCGCTCTCCTGCTCGGATTTGCCGCCGTGGGATCCGGAATAACCCGGAAGGAGCTGAAAGCGGGAATCGGAAATCTCCACTGTCATCCCGCTCGTGTGGTCGGCATTCAAGACCACCTGGCAACCGGAAGCAGGCAGCCGGATGGGAGCGGACCAGACGAATCCATGATTCTGATGATTATGGTGGCGACCCCCTTTTGGCGGATGCAACCCGAGTGCTCCCCATCGATCGCGCGGCAGGGTCGCCACAGCCACTTCGCCGCTGTAGCCCATATTATATTCCGCGTTCAACCAGCGGCCGAAATAGATGCGCGTTTCATCGCCGACATTGAGGATTCCGTTGCCGGACTGAGTGAGAATGGTGGGGAAGTTCTTCCCTGGGACAGGCGTGGCCGGCGTATCAAATCGAGAGATATAAACGCGCCCCTTGTCCGGTTCACGGAAATGGAGGCCGTCATTGCTTATGACCAACCCGAGATCGCAGGAGATCTTGCCGTACCCAAACCAGCCCCAACGCTTCTGAGAATCTTCGTCGCCCGGTTCGTTGTGCCAGAGGCCGTAAAACCCGACGGCCACACTGCCATAACTCGCAGCACCCACACCCAAATGAACTTGATCGTATGGACTGTACTGTCCCCGTTCGGCAGGATTGGCTGGCTCGGCCAATAGAAACGCGCCTGTGTCCCCATTCAGCCATTGATCAAAGTTGGTCGATAAAATCGCACGGCCTTGCCGGCCACTCGGGTGACCGCCGTCACTGAATGTAAGTCGCTGTCCATTGACGATGTAGTAGTCATTGAATTTGTAGAAGGACGCAGTTTCGAGAAATTTTTCAATTCCGAAGTCGTCCGCCGCCTTCCAATGGAGGCCGTCCGAACTGGTCGCCGTGCGGATGACCCATGTTTTTCCGTTGTGAGGGTTGTAGACCATCTTGTAGCGGCGCTGCGGATCGAGATCACTCTCATCCTTAATCACATGAACGCCCTCTATCAATGTATCGGGTAACGCGATGGCATTATTGTCCTTGCTGCCGCGGACCGACACCTGACCCAGATTTGGCTTTGTCCAAGTGTAGCCATCGTCACTTTCGGCATAGCTCACCGGGCCCTGTAATAAACTCTTTACGTCGGCATGGTCAGCGTCGCCCGGTTTCTTCATTGCAATTGCGTAGTACCACATCCGGTACTTGCCCTCATCGTGGATTACCGTGCCGTAAAAATGCGAAGCCACCTGGTCCGGCGCGAGTGGGTTGTCTCTGCTTGGGCGCAGGACGGCTTCCTTGCGATAGGTCGGAGTTGATAGATAGGAACCAACATTTTCGCGCAAGGGCAGCAGGTAATTGTCAATCGCCAGCAGCAGCGCCTCTTTCTCCACTCTCACTCCGGTGGAGGGGAAATAGAAATCCTTGGCGGCAAAACCGTCATCCGGAGAGATTTCAGCTCTCGCCATTTGTACCACCAATGTTGAAATCACGGCCATTGCCACGATTTTTTTCACAATATTGCTTTTTTTCATAATCAATTTTTGGGTTATCATATCTTCAGTGGATCGGGACATGGCAAATGGCCTCCCGGTTCAGGTCAGGTGTGGCGGCAAAAATTCAGGCGATTGCTCGCGGCGCCAGTCCCCGACTCGATTCACGTCTTCCTCTGAGCCACTCCGGCAGGAATACTGACAAAGAATTTCCACGACATCTCCTCTCACTAATTGGTGGATAGGATCGACTGCCAAATCCCTCCATACCGGATCCTCCACCGATTGTCGATTTTCTGGCCAGGCTATAAAAAAACAAAAAAAAACAATAATATACATTCAGGTTTTCTTCATTAAGAGGGATGTATTTCCATGTATACATTTTCTATTCCGAGTTTTGTCAAGTTCTAAAAAATATTGCTGACCGCTAATAACTTTCTTAATCGTTGATAATTGCTACTTTCGGTAGTGTATTAAGTAGGAATGGTGGCTAATTCTTGATTATATTGATGAATGAAAAGTCTCAGACAGGTTTCATGCATACTCTTAAGCTTGGAAAAGGAGAGGGTTTTGCGTGTGAAACGACCCAGTCGTTGACGCAGGGTATTGTTCCATCGTTCCACATGGGCCGTTTCACCGGTTTCTTTTCCCACGGATCGGTCATGAGGAAAGACTTCATCATAAGTGGACCAAAAGTCGCTGTAGGTGGCACATCTTTTGTAGG
The DNA here is from genome assembly GCA_021772535.1 of Opitutales bacterium. GTDB lineage: Bacteria > Verrucomicrobiota > Verrucomicrobiia > Opitutales > UBA2987 > JAJFLU01. Next base: position 14,741 of record JAJFLV010000167.1, read on the forward strand.
CCCGTGGCAGGCGCTCGTAAAGTTCCCGGCAACGATACCAATCCCGGGGCCCAATGGCATAGGAGAGGATTTGACGGGTGCGTCGGCAAAGAGCGATCCAAACCCATTGGGCATCGCTCTTGCGCCCCACAAAAGACCACAGTTCGTCCAGTTCAATGACATCATGGCGGCGGGCCGCAAGAATCGTGCTTTTGAGCGGTCGGAGCGATTGTCGTTTTTTTTAACCAACTCAAAACGGTGTTGGGACTCACCCCGAAGGCGCGCTGTAAACCGCGTAGACTGCTGCGTTCCTGATAGGCTCGAAGGATCATTTCTTTTTGCTCTTCGGTGTATTTCACTGTGGGGTTTTCGCGGCTTTGTTTACCACAATCA
>JAJFLV010000168.1 GCA_021772535.1 Opitutales bacterium
TGTTTAAAATGGCCGTTGGCACCATGATAATGGGACTCGGCTTTTTATTAATGTCAGGAGCGTCACTGGAGGTCGAATCAAATGGAACTGCCGGGATGTATTGGATAGTTGGGGCTTATCTTCTGCATACCATCGGGGAATTATGTGCTTCACCTACCGCATTGTCATTCATAACAAAACTTGCACCCGCCAAATATGCATCCTTCATGATGGGAGCTTACTTCGCCGCAACCGGATTCGGAAATAAGATCGCGGGATTGATTGGAGAGTCGGCTCAGGAAGCAGGTGAACTACAAGTTTTCACAGGAATATTCATCTTCACAGTAATCTTTGGAGTTTTACTATTGGTTTTCCTCAAGAGACTAAAGGCACTTACCCACGGTGCGGAAGACTTGCAAGCCACCTCGCGCCTTACTCAAAACGCATAAGTGCTCTCTGCGCCAGCATCATCGAAATTGAGATAGATTCTAAAATCTGCAAGTGCATTCAAAAAGGCTTTCCATCCTTTTCTTTTCTCCCAAACCAGAATTTAAACGAGGACGATTTTGTGAAGGAAAATCTTGATCGTTGGCTGGCCTAAATTTTAGCAATATCAACTCGGTAAATCTCAGGCCGAGGCTTCGCAAAATGGATTGGGTTGATAAGTTCTCATTTTGCCTGGATTGAGAATGCCCAGTGGATCGGTTTCCGACTTAAGTTGCCGCTTGGTTTCAATATCGGGATGAGCCGCCCCTCCTTCCAGAAAGTATGTGTGCGGATTGGCTTCAAAGATGCCGATTTCACGACAATAATTTGATATTTCCCGAAGACGCTGATCGGATTTATATTTTATGAGAGGCATGCACCCGCAGAATATGCCGCTTTCGGTATTTTGGGATTTGGGAATTCCTTTTATCCATTCCAGGTGCATCATGATTTCTCCCGGAAACCGGTTCCACAATTGATCTATTTTATTACGGAAATTATCTCCCAGATTGAGCTGATTGTAGGTCAAGGTACTGTCCTTCTTGATCGCCCAAAGGGTGGTGTGATTCCAGGTGTAATCGGTTAGGTAAGGAGGCCTTAGAGGTTCTTTGTAGGGGATTAGATGTGTATGGCGGATGCCGTTACTTTCTGCGCTTCGGATAACCACCTCACTTTGTTCCCTGTCCACCAAGAGGAACATGCCATGACAGCCTTCAGGCATAAAGCGACGCAAAGGCAGAAAATAAGACGGTATGGGCCACTGGAATTGTGTTACCAAACGTTTGCGAAGGTTCTCATTGCTGGCTATCGAGTCCGTCCAGTCGAGCAGTTTCCCCCAATCCGGGCAAACGAAGATATGTTGATTGTAGGGAACTTTGGGCGCCAAGCTGATTTCCGCTTCCACCAAAATCCCGGTAGTTCCGTAAGTGTGCAGGGTCTTCACGCATTCACGCCCATCGAACTTTAAGATGCGTGGTTCTTCCTCAATGGTCATCAGGGAAATCGACTTCACATTGTCCCCGTTGTTAATTCCTCCCCAGGTGACTGATCCGATTCCGGCCGAACCTCCGCAGAGAAAACCGGCCAGGCTGCTTTTAACAAAAGTCGATGGCATGCAGCGCAGTTCCCAACCCAATTTACGCCCTTCTGTTTCGATGGTAATCAGTCGGGCACCTGGCTCCGCCCGAGCCACCCCGGCCTCGCTAATGGAATGGATACGGTTCATTCCTCCAAGGTCGAGTATGGCGCCCCCATAGAGTGGAATGCACTGACCATAATTTCCGGTGCCTCCTCCCCGCACCGTCAAAGGAATTTGGTGCCGGCAGCAAATTGAAACTACTCTCCGGAGATTTTCCCGGCAGTCAATCTTCAGGACGATGTCCGCCCGTTTATCCTCAAGTTCCTTCTTCAGTTTAGGGGAGTACCAGTAAAAGTCCTTGGAGAATTTTTCCAAGTTGTCAGGGTCTGTCAGGACATTGGCCGGGCCTAGAATTTCCTTGAATTGCTCCACCACCTCACCAGGAAAATCGACCGGCCCTGAAATTTTTTGCATGGGTTCAGGATTATCAGAATATTTTCTAAAATCCAATAAATAAGATTGGACCCTGTTTTTCCTTTGATAAGTTAGTAGATGACAAAGAACCCATCCGACAATGAGTGAGCCGATGTGTATTCTTGGATTGCCACCGGTGGGAAAAATCTTTTTTCATTCTACCCCTAATCCTGATGATTATAAATTACCCCTCCCTTTTTTCGATCTCCTTTGGCTGTTTGAGTTTAATGGCTGCTTCAGTTTCTTTTGGCGAAAGCAAACCATTACCCGTTGTTCTGCAACTGGACTGGGTCCTCAATGCGCAATTTGCAGGAGTCTATCAGGCTGTAGAGCAAGGATATTACGAGGAAGCGGGGATGGAGGTGGAAATCCGGCCCGTCCCCAAGGATGATTTCTCTGTCGAAGTTGTGGTGGCCGATCCGGCTCCCTATATTTTCGGAGTGGCCGAAAGTAATGTCCTTATCCAGGCTCATGCCGGAGGTGCGCCCATTAAAGCGCTTGCCACAATGTTTCAGGACTCTCCCATGGGGTGGATGTCTCTGGCCTCCTCCGGTATCGAAAAGATAGCCGATTTCAAAGGGAAACGTGTCGGTGTGCATACCGATGGAGAGAAACCGCTCGAACTTGCTCTTGCTCAATTCGGTCTCAAACGCGGCGAGATGGAAATCGTGCATGTCGGCTGGGATCCCGCAATTCTGGTCAAGGGAGAGGTCGATGTTATGCAAGGCTATTACATCGACGAGTTTGTCCGCCTGCAATTGTTGACCGGCGGCAAGGGGAAATTCCTTTTTGCCCGCGATTATGGCTATTTGGCCTATTCGCAGGTTATTTTCGCGACCGAAAAGATGATCGAAGATCACTCCGATGTGGTTAAAAGATTTCTCCAGGCAACCAAGAAGGGATGGGAATACGCCTTGGACCATGTTGAGGATACGGCCGATCTAATCATTGCCAAATACTCTCCCCACCTGGATCGC
>JAJFLV010000169.1 GCA_021772535.1 Opitutales bacterium
CATCCAGCATCCTTCTTCCCCCCTCACTCAACCGGCAAACCCGCCGGAACACTAAAAAGGCTTCCGTTGTCAAACCGCTGAAAAAAACGACTACCAGGCGTGTTATCGGCAAAACACCATATCCATCCCCCGCTATCTCCAAACAAGAACAACCACCGGTAGGTATTACCATTCAGAAATACCCACTCCTGAAGCCCTAAATCCCATAGGAAGATTACTCCCTCCGGGGCCTCTTCAAAAACAAACTGCCAACCATGTTCGTCATGGTAAATCCAGGGCCAGAAATCGACACTGTAGTTTAAATACCAGGGCGAGGCTTTCCATCCGGGAAAGCCATCGATAGGTTGCCCCTGGAAGATGTCCAGATTATCCACATTTTGCGGTTCGTAGGTAACCGTGAGCCTGTAGATGGAATTGAGATCATCAATGATCTGTTGCTGCGCCGAGCCCAGAGTCAGGTCGATGAAATTATCCTCTAGCCGCAGAGCCGCCTCGAAGAGAATAGGCAGCGGACCTGGACCCGCTATGAAAACATCCTGAAGATTGATCAATCCCGCCAAAGCCCCGATATCCGTAATCAGGTTGTTTTCGAGCCAGAGCTGACTCAATTGCGTCAAACCACTCAAGGGGCTCAAATTGCTGATTTGGTTGTCTGAGAGCCATAGGTTTTTCAGGCTGGTCAGCCCGCTCAAGGCGCTGATATCGCTGATCTGGTTGTTGCGAAGGTAGAGATTTGTCAGGCTGGTCAGCCCGCTCAAGCTGATATCACTGATCTGGTTGTTGTCGAGAAATAGGCTTTGCAGGCTGGTCAGCCCGCTCAAGGCGCTGAGATCGCTGATCTGGTTGTCGTTGAGATCTAAAGAAACCAGATTCACCGCCGCCATCAGGTCGGTCAGGTCGGCGATGCGATTGTTGGAAGCATCAAGGCTGGTTAGCGATTCCATGTCGGCCACGGTTATTTCTCCGGAGGGCTTGCCCAGGGCATCGCGGATGGCCTGCTCCAGACCCAGAATGGGATCGAGGTCGATCTGAACCGTGAGCCCGTCGATGGCATTGAGGTTGTCGATGATCTGCCGCTGCGCCGAGCCGGGAGCCACATCGATTAAATTATTCCCCAGCCGAAGAGCCGGACCGCCAAATCCCGAACCATCCCGAAGATTGATCAACCCCGCCAAAGCCCCGATATCCGTGATCTGGTTGTCTTCGAGGTCTAGATAGGTCAGATTGGTCAACCCGCTCAGCGCGCTGATGTCCGTGATCTGGTTATTCCAGATAATTAGCTCGGTCAGATTGGTCAGCCCGCTCAAGGCGCTGATATCGCTGATCTGGTTAACCCAGAGGTATAGCTCTGTCAGGCTGGTCAGCCCGCTCAGGGCGCTGATATCGCTGATTTGGTTATGCCAGAGGTGTAGCGATGTCAGGTTGACGGCGGCTTCCAATCCGCTCAGGCTGGTAATATTGAGTCCCCCGGCTTGTAGGGAAGTCAGGCTGGCCAGATCCGCTTCCGTCAGTTCGCCGGTAGGTTTGCCCAAGGTCTGACGAATGGCCCCATCCAGGGCAGTATCCGGTATTTCGACCGAATGGGCGGATAATGTACTTAGCGTCAGGAATACAACCGCTAACAAATATTTGCAAATTTGGCCGTGGTATTGGGAGAAGAATCTTTTAAACATTGGGACTGACCTTTCTTATTAATTGGTTGTCCCTCAATAGCCATTGGCTTGCCCACACCTCCAGAAAATACTGGATGCGAATAAAGACCTCTGCACTTTATGGCTTTCAAACGGGCAACTGCATTATTCCCCAACGGCAAGTCCGGCCTAAATTAATAATTTACCACACAAGGTTTCCTACGTCAAATCCAGTTGGAAACAAAATCAGAAAAACGTTGAAAGTTCCAGTAATCCAACGGAACCAGCATCAAGCATCCTTCATCCCCCCTCACTCAACCAGCAATCCCGCCGGGATGCTAAAAAGACTCCCATCGGCAAATCTTTGGAAAAACCGACGACCCGGCGTGTTATCGGCAAAACACCATATCCATCCCCCGCTATCTCCAAACAAGAACAACCACCGGTAGGTATTACTATTCAGAAATACCCACTCCTGAAGCCCTAAATCCCATAGGAAGATTACTCCCTCCGGGGCCTCTTCAAAAACAAACTGCCAGCCGTGCTCGTCATGGTAGATCCAGGGCCAGAAATCGACGTTGTAATTTAAATACCAGGTTGAGGCTTTCCATCCGGGAAAACCATCGATGGGTTGCCCTCCGAATATGTCCAGGTTTTGCGGTTCGAACTCAACCGTGAGCCCGTCGATGGCATTGAGGTTGTCGATGATCTGCCGCTGCGAGGAGCTGAGAGACACGTCCATGAAATTATTCCGCAGTCGCAGACCTAGGCCGTTAACCACCGAGTCATCCCGAAGATTGATCAAACCCGCCAAAGCGCCGATATCCGTGATCAGGTTGTTATTGAGCCGTAGTTGAGCCAATTGCGTCAGTCCGCTCAAGGGACTCAAATCGCTGATCTGGTTTCGATGGAGACGCAGCTCTATCAGGTTGGTCAGCTCGCTCAGGGCGCTGATATCGCTGATCTGGTTGTAAGCGAGCCATAGGTTTGTCAGGCTGGTCAGTCCGCTCAAGGCGCTGATATCGCTGATCTCGTTGCGGAAGAGATATAGCTCTGTCAGGTTGGTCAGCCCGCTCAGCACGCTGATATCGCTGATCTGGTTGCCGCCGAGATCAAGAAAAGTCAAATTTACGGCTGCCTCCAGGCCGGTCAAATCGGTGATGCCGTAGGCCTCCAGCGTCGTGAGCGATTCCATGTCGACGGCGGTTATGTCGCCTACAGCCAAGCCCAGGGCATCGCGGAGGACCTGCTCCAGATTGGCGTCGGGAATGGTCACGATAATGGCAAAATCCGCCGGATCGGTCGGATCGGTGCTCTCGTTTACTTCCTCCAAATTGGTCCGCCCATCGCCGTCGAAGTCATCGCCAGGGAGAACGTCGGCCAGGGTGGTGATGGCATCCCCGGCATCTGCCTCGATAATCAACTGCTCAATGGGGTCCCACATGCCATCGTCGTCAATATCGATTGGAGCGGAATCATTTTGTGGCTCGAACTCAATAGTGAGCCCGTCGATGGCATTGAGGTTGTCGATGATCTGCCGTTGCGCCGAACCAGGAGTCACATCGATGAAATTATCCTGAAGTCGCAGACCTACGCCGTTAACCACTGAGTCATCCCGAAGATTGATCAATCCCGTCAATGCGCCGATATCCGTGATCAGGTTGTTATGGAGCCAGAGCTGTTCCAATTGCGTCAGTCCACCCAAGGGACTTAAATCGCTGATTTGATTACTCCAGAGGATAAGCTCTGTCAGGCTGGTCAGCCCGCTCAAGGCGCTGATATCGCTGATCTGGTTGTTGTCGAGGTATAGAATTTTTAGGCGGGTCAATCCGCTCAGGGCGCTGAGATCGCTGATCTGGTCTCTGAACAGGCGTAGCTCTGTTAGGTTGGTCAGGCCGGTCAAAGCGCTGAGATCGCTGATCGGATTCCTGCCGAGGCTTAAATCCATCAGGCTGGTCAGCCCGTCCAGGTCGCTGATATCACTGATCTGGTTATTGTCGAGGTATAGGGTTTTCAGGCGGGTGAGCCTGCTTAGGACGCCAACATCGCTGATCTGATTATTCCAGATGATAAGCTCTGTCAGGCTGATCAGCCCGCTAAGGGCGCTGATATCGCCGATTTGGTTGTTATCGAGGTATAGCGAGGTCAGGCCGGTCAGCCTGCTCAGGGCGCTGAGATCGCTGATCTGGTTACGCCAGAGGTGTAGTGAAGTCAGGTTCACGGCCGCCTCCAGGCCGGTAAGGTCAGTGATGTTGGCAACTACAGCTTCAAAGCTGGTTAGCGATTCCATGTCCCTGGTGGTTATGTCGCCGATGGGTTTGCCCAGTGCATCGCGGAGGGCCTGCGCCAGATTGACGTCGGGTATGGTCACGATTATGGTAAAATCCGCCGGGGCGGTCGGGTCGGTGCCGTCGTTAAATTCCTCCAGATTGGTCAGCCCGTCGCCGTCGAAGTCGTCGCCGGGAAGAACGTCGGCCAGGGAAGTGATGGCATCCCCGGTATCTGCCGCGATGATCAATTGCTCAAAGGGATCCCACAGGCCGTCGTTGTCGATGTCGATTGTAGCGGGATCATTTTGCGGCTCGAACTCAACCGTGAGCCCGTCGATGGCATTGAGGGCGTCGATGATCTGCCGCTGCGCCAACCCGGGAGTCACGTCAATAAAATTATCCCTAAGTCGCAGACCCCAGCCGAAACTGTCATTGCGAAGATTGATCAAACCCGCCAAAGCGCGGATATCGCTGATCTGGTTATACCTGAGGTCTAGCTTTTTCAGACTGGTCAGGCCGCTCAGGACGCTGATATCGCTGATCTGGTTGTTTTCGAGGTCTAGCTCTGTCAGGATGGTCAACCCGCCCACGGCGCGGATATCGCTGATCTGGTTATACGTGAGGTCTAGCTCCGTCAGACTGGTCAGCCCGCTCAAGGCGCTGATTTCGCTGATTTGGTTGAAGTCAAGGTTTAGATATTTCAGATTGATCAGCCCGCTAAGGGCACGGATATCGTTGACCTGGTTGTTTTGTAGGTAGAGCCGTTCCAGACTGGTCAGCCCGCTCAGAACGCCAACTTCGCTGATCTGGTTATTGTTGAGGTTTAGATATTTCAGACTGGTCAGCTCGCTAAGGGCGCGGATATCACTGATCTGGTTGCTGTAGATTACTAGGCTTCCCAGATTGGTCAGCCCGCTCAGCGCGTCGATATCGCTGATCTGGTTGATGTAGAGGTAGAGCACTTCCAGGTTGGTCAGTCTGCTCAGGGTGCGGATATCGCTGATCTGGTTGTTGTTGAGCAATAGAAATCTCAGACTGGTCAGCCCGCTTAGGGCGTCGATATCGTTGATCTGGTTGTCTGAGAGCCTTAAGTTTATCAGACTGGTGAGCCCGCTCAGGGCACTGATATCGCTGATCTGGTTGTTGCGAAGGAAGAGATGATGTGTCAGGTTGGTCAGCCTGCTCAAGGCGCCGATATCGATGATCTGGTTGTTGTCGAGGTAGAGCTCTGTCAGGCTGGTTAGTCCACTCAAGGCGCGGATATCGCTGATCTGATTGTCGTCGAGGTAGAGCCCTGCCAAACTGGTCAGCCCGTTCAGAGCGCTGATATCGCTGATCTCGTTGTTGTCGAGATAGAGCGATGTCAGGCTGGTCAACCTGCCCAAGGCGTCGATATCGCTGATCTGGTTTCCCATAAGGGCTAGCCATGTCAGGCTGGTCAACCCGCTCAAGGTGCGGATATCGCTGATCTCGTTGTTGTTGAGCATTAGAGTTCTCAGACTGGTCAGTTCGCCTAGGGCGCGGATATCGCTAATCTGGTTGTTGTCGAGGTTGAGCGATGCCAGGCGGGTCAGCCCGCTCAGGGCGCGAATATCGCCGATCTGGTTGTTGTGGAGAACTAGGCTTTCCAAACTGGTCAACCCACTCAGGGCACGGATTTCGCTGATCTGGTTATTGTCGAGGTGTAGCTCTGTAAGGTTCACGACGGCTTCCAGGCCGCTCAGGTTGGCAATATTTAGCCCTGCTGCATTGAGATAAGTCAGGCTGGCCAGGTCTGCTTCCGTCAGAACCCCTGCTGGCTTACCCAGGACCTCACGGATTTTCGCTTCCAGGTTAGAATCCGGAAATTCAACTGGAAAGGCGGGTAAGGTGCTTAGTGTCAGGAATACAGCCGCCAACAAATATTTGCCCAATTGGCCGCAGTATTGGGAGGAGAATCTTTTAATCATCAGGACTGCCCTTTCTTTGCGCATTGTCCCTAAGACGCCCTCTAACAGCCATTGGATTGCCCACGCCCTCAGTAAAAACTGATGGTGAACAATGACCTCGGCACTCTATGGCTTTCAATCGGACAACTGCATTATTCCCTAACGGCAAGTCCGGCCTGATTTATAAATTTACCACACCACCCTACCTACGTCAATTCCAGTTGGAAACAAATTCTAGGAAAAGATAAGGTTTCCATAATCCCTCGAAACCACCATCCAGCATCCTGACACCTGAACACTGAAACCTTCATCCCCTAAATAACTCTAATTTCCAGCCTCCGGTGGCATACTGATTACATGAAAGCCATCGTCGGAGAATCTTCTATTATCGGGGGTATTGTCCGGGAATGTGAAGTACCAGCCTTCAGGGAAGAATGGCGATTGGCTATAAATATACACCCAGCGGTAGGATAATCGGTTGAGGAATATCCAGCTCTTCAAACCAAGATCCCATAGGAATATTTCATCTGGGGTGCTATTCTCTGGAACGACCTGCCAGCCGTGCTCCTCGTGATAAATCCAGGGCCAGAATTCCACGTTATAGTTCAGATACCAGGAAGAAGCCCGCCAGCCGGGATAGCCATCGATAGTTAGTCCCTGGAAAATGTCCAGATATTGCGGCTCGAACTCAACTGTGAGCCTGTCAATGGCATTGAGGTTGTCGATGATCTGCCGTTGCGCCGAGCCGGGAGTCACGTCGATAAAATTATTGTGCAGTCGCAGACCGGCGCCGGAAAAGTTCTGAATTTTGACCATACCAGTTAAAGCGCTGATATCCATGACCCGGTTGTTATGGAGCCAGAGATTAACCATTTTTGTCAAACCACTCAAGGCATTGATATCGTTGATCCGATTGTTATTGAGTTGGAGAAATTTCAAGCTGGTGTGCCCGCTCAAGGCGTTGATATCACTGATTCGGTTTTCTTGGAGAAATAGGGTTGTCAGGCTTGTCAGCCTGCTCAGGGCACCGATATCGCCGATCTGGTTGTTGTGGAGGTAGAGCCGACCCATGCTGGTGAGTTCGCTCAATGTGTGGATGTCGCTGATCTGGTTGTTGTCCAAGTGTAGCTCTGTCAGGTTGGTGAGCCCGCTCAGGGCATTGATATCGCTGATCTGGTTGCCGCTGAGTCCTAGATAAGTCATGTTGGTCAGCCCGCTCAGGGGGCTGATATCGCTGATCTGGTTTTTTTGGAGAATCAGGATTTTCAGGTTGGTCAGCTCTTTCAGGACGTTGATATCGCTGATCTGGTTGCCGAAGAGGCGTAGCTCTGTCAGGTTGGCAAGTCCTCTCAGGGCGCTGATATCGCTGATCTGATTGAGGGCGAGCTCCAGCTCTGTCAGGTTGGTAAGCCCGCTCAGGACGCTGATATCGCTGATCTCATTGATTATGAGGGATAGACTTGTCAGGTTCAAGGCCGTCTCAAGGCCGGTCAGATCAGTGATGCCGCTGAAGCGGCTGGCGGAAAGGCTGGTTAGCGACTCCATGTCGGCGGCGAATATGCCACCTTCAAATTTTCTCAGCTCAATACGAATGGCCTGCTCAAGATTGGAGTCGGGTATCGTAACGGTTGGGATAGAATCCGCTGGGTCGGTCGGGTCGGTGCCTTCGTTAAATTCATCTATATTGGTTCGGCCATCGCCATCGAAGTCGTCGCCTGGAAGAACGTCGGTCAGGGTGATAATGGCATCCCCGGCATCTGCATCGATGATCAACTGTTCAAAGGAATCCTTCATGCCGTCAAAGTCTATGTCCTCGGGATCTTTTTGTGATTCAAACTCAACCGAGAGCCCATCGATGGCATTGAGGTCGTCGATGATCTGCCGCTGGACCGAGCCGGGAGTCACGTCGATTAAATTATACAGTAGTACCAAACCCGGGGAATAAAGCAAATCCTCTGGATCATCCCGAAGATTGACCAAACCCGCCAAAGCCTCGATATCCGTGATCAGGTTGTTATGGAGCCAGAGCTGTTCCAATTGCGTCAATCCGCTCAAGGGGCTCAGATCGATGATTTGGTTATGATTGAGCCTAAGCCATTTAAGGTTTGTGAGCATACTCAGGGCACTGATATCACCAATCTGGTTATTCCAAAGGTTTAGCTCTGTCAGGCTGGTTAGCTCGCTCAGGGCGCTGATATCGCTGATTTGGTTATACTCGAGGTATAGCCTAGTCAGGTTGGTAAGACCGGACAAAGAGCTGATGTCGCTGATCTGGTTGGCATAGAGCCTTAGCTCTATCAAGCTGGTGAGCCCGCTCAGGGCACTGATATCGCTGAGCGGGTTGTTTCCGAGCCAGAGCTGTTCCAGTTGCGTCAAACCGCTCAGTGGGCTCAAATCGCTGAACGGGTTGCTTCCGAGCCAGAGCTGTTCCAGTTGCGTCAAACCGCTCAGTGGGCTTAATTCGCTGAGCGAGTTGTTTTGGAGGTGTAGCATAGTCAGGCTGGTCAGCCCGCTCAGCGCGCTGATATCGCTGATCTGGTTGGCATGGAGCCTTAGCTCTATCAGGTTGGTGAGCCCGCTCAGCGCGCTGATATCGCTGAGCTGGTTGCGGTTGCTTCCGAGCCAGAGCTGTTTCAATTGCGTCAACCCGCTCAGGGCGCTGATGTCGCTGATCCAGTTCCACGAGAGATCTAGGAATGCCAGGCTGGTGAGGCCGCTCAGGGCACTGATATCACTGAGTGGGTTGTCGCCGAGCCTAAGCTCTATCAAGCTGGTGAGCCCGCTCAGGGCACTGATATCGCTGATCTGGTTACCGTGGAGCCCTAGCACTGTCAGGCTGGTGAGGCCGCTCAGGGCGCTGATATCGCCGATGTGGGTTCTTCGGAGATCTAGCGTTGTCAGACCGGTAAGCCCCCTCAGGGCGCTGATATCGTTGAGCTGGTTTGAATTGAGAGAAAGATTGGTTAGGTTGGTAAGCTCGCTCAGAGCGGTGACGTCCTCGAGCTCGTTGTAATCGAGCGACAGAATTTCCAGGTGGATGAGGCCACTCAAGGCCCTGATGTCGCTGAGATCGTTTAAATTGAGAGAAAGATCGGTCAGGTTGGTAAGCCCGCTCAGGGCGGTGACGTCCTCGAGCTCGTTATAATCGAGCGACAGGAATTCCAGGTGGGTGAGGCCGCTTAGGGCCCTGATATCAGTGAGCTCGTTGTTATCGAGGAATAACTCTGTCAGGTTCACGGCGGATTCCAGACCACTCAGGTTGGCAATATTGAGCTCCTCTGCATCCAGGGAAGTCAGCGATTCCATATCCGCTTCAGTAAGGTCCCCAGTGGGCCTGCCCAGGGTCTCACGGATGACCCCTTCCAGGGCGGCATCCGGAATTTCAACCGGATAAGCCCGTAATGCGCCTATTGTCAGGAATACAGCCGTCAATAAATTTTTGCCAAACCGGCCGCAGTATTGAGAGAAGAATTTATTAAACATCGGAACTGCCCTTTCTGCATAAGGAGTTGCCCCTGAACAGCCATTAGCTTGCCCTCGCCTCTATAAAGTCCTGGCGATGAAAAAGACATCTACATTCTATGGCTTTCAATCGGATAAATGCATTATTCCAGAATTCCCGTAATGGAAAATCCGGTTTACTTTAAAAAAGTACCACACAACGCTCCCTACGTCAAATCCAGTTGGAAACAAAACCAGAAAAACGTTGCAAGTTCCAGTAATCCCAAGAAACCAGCATCCAGCATCCTTCCTCCCCCCTCACTCAACCAGCAATCCCGCCGGAACGCTGAACAAACTCCCATCATCACCCCTCTGGAAAAAACGGCTGTCGGGAGTGTTGTCCTCGAAGGTAAAAATCCATCCGGGCTCATCGCCGTAGAGAAATATCCACCGGTAGGTGCTTTCATTGAGGAAGATAATTTCCCCAAGACCAAAATCGAAGAGAAAAATCGACTCGGGAGTGCTCACATCAAAAACAAATTGCCAGGCATGTTCTTTGTGGAAAATCCACGGCCAAAAATCGATGTTATAGGCTAAGTACCAGGGAGAAGATTTCCACCCGGGAACACCCGCTATATCGGTTCCGCCAAAAACATCCGTCGGCATGCCGTCCAGTGCGCGAATATTATCGATCCCAATCGTGGCAAGAGTATGAGGCGGATGGTTGCCTTCAGGCACCGGGTCAAATGCATCATGACGAATGAGCAAGGTCGTGACGTTGGCTAAGGTTAGCTCCAGGTCATTGATTCCTAGGTCATTTTTTCCTCCTCCAACAAAAACAAGGTCATCGGCGGAAAGACCAAACACATGGTGCTCCCAGGTATTTACCGCTACCGGAGGAGTTCGTGATTTTGTCGCAAATGTCCCGCCCGGTCCGAATATCAGCAGCCGGATGAATATGTTATTTTCTCGGATGTCGAATCGATTGAGATCGAACTCTATAGCTTTTATGTTATTGGCCAGGTAATCACCCGCCCAGCGGGTGGTGTTTTTGGTCCCAACATGGAATGGAATCACATCGCGCCGGATTTCCAGGTATCCGTCCATCGTGCCATCGGCGCCCCCTTCAGCCCGAAAGGTAGGATTGGCGCCCCCTCCCCAGCCATTGATATCCCCCGTGCTAAAATCGTCAATTTGGTTCGTTTCTATGGCCAGGAGGCCAGCATTGGTTAGCAAAAGACAAACAGCAATCGCTCTGAAAAATAGACAATCAGGCATTTGTCGGTATTTCATTTTCATCCTGGTTTAATAATGTTCCCCTATGAACAGGATTGCGATTTTTTTCAATTTTGACAAGTCGGGAATCATTGTCGGGTAGCCCTCAAAACCATAAACCGCCTCCCCTGCATTTTTCACGGTTACGAGCCGCAATTCTGCCCCGGTTTCCAGGCTCTTTTCCTCCAGCAATTGCGATTGCGGATAAAGGATATCCTCCTCACCGGTGATTAAAAGGATGGGCGGGGAAGATTTGACTAAAAAGTTTACCGGACTGGCATTGATGTAGTTTTCCGGAACTTCCTCGACGGTACCGCCCAATCCGAATTTCAACTGCGTGCGCACCTTTTTTTTGTCTTTTTCTTCGCTATCGGCCACCGCCAGGGCGATCTCGTGCAAATCCGTCACCGGCCCGAAGGCGATGATAAAGGAAACGGTTTCATCCTGCAGCCCGGTCATCAGCGCAAGGTGTCCACCGCTGGCATTGCCCAGTAATCCGACCTTGGCAGCATCGATTCCATAATCTCCCGCCTTCTCCCTCAACCAGCCGACCGCCCTCTTGCAATCATCGATCAGCGTACTGAGGGGAGATTTTTTGCTCCCTTTACTGAAATCGATGGAGGCCACAATGATTTTTTCCTTTGCCACAAGTTGATAAAGCAATTCTCGGAAAAAGGTTATCTCCAGAATCTCGGATCGCTTCCCCCTGCGGTAACCGCCGCCGTGAATATAGACAACCAAAGGCAATTCCCCCGTGATTTCACCGTCAGGCTGATAAATATCCAGTTTTAACGGTTTGGAGGAAGCTTCCCCGTAAACCAGATCGGAAACCACACGGACGCCCTCCGGTGGTATTAGCAATACCGGTTCAGCCTTCTCCTTCTCCGCCGCCGGTGTCGATAGCCCCAGCAGGAAAAAGAAAAGAAAATGTATGAGAAAACGCGCTTTCATTTTGGCCGCAACTCTTCTTAAATCGAAGGATGCAGTTCAAGTTCTATTTTCCGCACAAGAAAAGTCAGGGTCATCCATGGGGGAGAGCAATTTTGGCCGTCCCCCTCCTGTTGCTGACCCTTCTTCCGATTGAAAAGACCCTTGGTTTCTCCTTGAGTTCCCTTCAGAACCTTCCCGGTTTCGGGGTCAATGTCCGCCCACTCACCCCCGATGCTGAAAAATTGGGCGTTACAGGGGAACGATTGCAAGAGGTCCTCACTTTACACCTGGAGGAGTTGGGGCTTCCCCTCCTGACCGACGAAAAATTGTCCGCCATACCGGGAAAACCGATTCTTGAGCTGACCGTTCTCCTCCGCAAGGTAAGGGACGGCAGCGGTTATATTTTCTCCATCAACCTGGCTTTGCAGGAAATGGTTTCCCTTGAGCGGCCGACCGAAAACCTGGCCGGGATTTACGCCCCCACCTGGGAAAAAACGATCCTTGGAATCACCAACAAGAAAACCTACCTGGAAGTCGGAGTCCGGCAACTGCTCGATCGCTTCGCCCAGGAATACAAAGCGGAAAACCTTTGAAATTATTTCGGGAAAAATAAAAACTCCTGACCTTATGCGTACAATGAAAGCGGCTGTTTGTTATAAATTTGGAAAACCTCTCGTTATTGAGGAGGTAGAAATCGATTCCCCCCTGCCGGGGGAAGTAATGGTGCGGGTGGCCGCCACGGGGATTTGCCATAGCGATCTTCACCTCATCAAAGGAGAATGGGGCGGCCCCACACCCATGGTTCCGGGACACGAAGTAGCCGGTGTGGTCGAAGAAATCGGAGACAACGTCGCCACGGTGAAAAAGGGAGACCCCGTCGTGGTCTGTCTCGTCCGAAATTGCGGACGCTGCCATTATTGCGCCAAAGGCCTCCCCCAAATGTGCTCCGGTGACTTCGACCGGGGGCGGCCAAGTCATTTGAGAAATTCGCGGGGCGATTTTCTGGCCCCTGGATTGTTTACTGCCGGTTTTGCCGAATACGTGGTTGTGGACCAGTCCCAGGTGGTCCCGGTGCCGGAAGGGTTTTCATTGCAGCGGGCCGCCCTGCTGGCCTGTGGCGTGGTCACCGGAGTTGGGGCTGTCGTCAACACGGCCGAAGTCGAAACTGGTTCCAGTGTGGCCGTAATCGGAGCGGGTGGAGTCGGCCTTAATTCCCTTCAGGGAGCGGCTCTGGCCGGTGCCTATCCGATCGTCGCCATCGATTTGCTGACCGACAAGCTGGACACGGCCAGGGAATTTGGAGCAACCCATTGCCTCCAGGTTGGTCAGGGAGACCTGGAACAGGAGGTCCGCAATATCACCCATGGCCGGGGGGTTGATTACGCCTTCGTCACGGTGGGGACAGTCAAAGCCATAGAGCAAGCCATAGAACTGGTGGGCAAACGCGGAACCGTCGTCATCGTCGGCCTACCGCCGGTCACCACCAAGGTATCCTTTTCCGTCCTTCCCCTCGTGCGGTCCGAAAAACGAATCATTGGCAGCCGCATGGGCTCAACCCGCCTTGGCGTCGATGTCCCCCGCCTGGTGGATCTTCATAATTGTGGGAGGCTGAAATTGGAAGAACTGATCACCGCCCGTTACCCGCTGGAGCAAATAAATGAAGCCATCGAGTTAATGGAAAATGGCCGTGCCCTTCGAAACTTGATTGTTTTCGATCAATAAAAATCACCAACTATTCGATAGGTCGATTAAAACTGATGGTGTTCTGCAACAAACCTGCTTGCAATTTCATTGGCAGGTAAGTTAAACTAGGGATTGGCAATTTTAGAACATTAGCTAATCGCCAAATTAATCGGAAAACAAATTTTGTCCCCTCAAAAAAATTAACAAAATGAGCGACGAATCCAATTTACCACCGGAAATTACTACCAAGCGAACCTTGGCCACCATCGTTTTTACCGATGTCGCCAGTTTCAGCGCCCAGATGAACGAGGACGAAGCGGGCACCCTCAAACGGGTCAACCGCGACTTCACCATGATGCGCCAGGTCTGTGAGAAAAAAGGTGGAAGAGTTCTCAAATCAATGGGCGACGGGTTGCTCCTCTATTTCGACAGTGCCTCCCAGGCCGTCGCCTGTGCCATGGAAATTCAGAACACCAACCACGACCGGGCCAAAAAAGAACCCAATGAGAAAAGACTTCTGCACCGCATCGGTATCCATATCGGGGACGTCTATTTCAACCAGTCCGATGTCATGGGAGACGGCGTCAACATCGCCTCCCGCCTCGAATCCAAGGCGGAACCGGGCGGTATCTGCATTTCCCAAACGGTTTACGATGTGGTCAAAAACAGCATCAAGCTCGATACCACTTACCTCGGCCCCATCGAGCTGAAGAATATCCGGGAAAAAGTGCCCGTTTACCAACTGCTCCTTGCGGCCCAGATCGGCGAAGATGGGATCAAGAAAAGAAAAGGCTCCGCCCCCCAAAAGAAAAAGAATAAGACCATGGCTCTGGCTCTGGCTGGTACCGCGGTGATCGCTGCGCTTGTTGCCTTCGGCATTTATCCAATATTTGTCAAGGAAGAGGCCAGAAAACAACAAGAAGAAGAACGGGCGGAAAATATCGCCACAGCGGAACAAGCAGCCGACACCGCCGCTAACGAAGAGGCCGCTGCCAAAATCGTCCAGGAGCGGGAAGCAACCAATACCCAGTTGCAGGAGGTCCTCGGCCAGTTTGAAACCGCCCTCAAACAACAGAAAGAAGCCACCACTATAGCCGAGGAAGAAGCTGCAAAAGCTGCCGAAGAAACCAAAATAGCCATCATTGCAGCCGAGGAAGCTAAATCCCAGGCGGCAATACCAGGCCCTTCCAATCTCGATATAAAACGCATTTACGTCGCCATTTTTGAGAACCTGACCGGCGATCCCGCCGAACAAAAATTAGGCAATGTCATTTGCGATTCCATTACCCAAGGTCTCGAGGGCACTAAACTGGTATCGGTCATACCCGCCACCATCAATCGAGTCTCCGCTGAATCGATAATCGACCAGGGTGTGGAAGGCGCCGGCGGCGGCTCCATCGTCAACCAGGCCGAGCAGAACGGTGCCGGCATCGCCATCTACGGCTCCTATTTCTGGCAGACCTACGACCTGAAAATTTCCGCCAAAATCATCAACGTTGAAACAGGCGAAGTGCTCAACTCCATGAATCCCGTCAGCGGCCCCCTTATGTCTCCCCGCAAAGTGGTCGGAGAATTGCAGGAACGAGTGGCCAGCGCCATGGCCCTCTATTATTCCACCTATCATTTTCTGGCCGATGCGACCAAAAGCTGGCCCCCTCTTTACAGCGCCTACAAACTCTATGAGGAAGGCATGAAAAGCTTCGGCCACGGCGATTACCAGGAGGCCGTTGATAATTTCGTCGAAGCAGAGAAAAAAGATCCCGAATTTTTATCCTCGGCCGTAATGAAGGCCACCGCCATGGCCAACCAGGAAAAAGTCGTGCAAGCCAATGCTCTCTTCGAAGATTTAAAGAAAAAGGGTAACCAACTGACCGATTTTGACCGGACCTATGTAGACTTCGCCCTGGCCTCCAACAACGGTGACGTTTTACGCTCCTATCAATACGCAAGGCAATTGGTCGATCTCGAGTCCTCCCATCGAACCCTCATCAATGCCGGAATCCGGGCCTTATGGCTCAATCGGCCCCGCGAAGCCCTCGAAATATTTCAAAATACCGATCCTGAGTTGAGCATGGCGCCGCTGGATGCCTTTGCCTACCATTACCATTCCGTCGCCCTCCGCCAATTGGGTAATAATGAGGAAGCCCTCAAAGTGGCCCAGGAAGGCGTCAAGGAATTTCCCTTCAACTTCATCGCCCTGAGGGCCGAAACCATCGCCCTGGCCGAACTGGGTCAATTGAACGAGGTTAACCGCCGCATCAGCTCCTCCTATCGATTTACCCCCATCGGCGAATTTTCCACTGGCCGGCTCCTTCTCGACACCGGCAATACCCTCGCCGCCAAAGGGAATGCCCCCGCCGCCAAGGAATTATACGACCAGGCCTTTCAATGGGTCGAGAAACTGCCCTCCAAAATGGTCGAAACCGATGAGCACAGGTTCTTCTACGGAGAACTTCTCTACCGGGCGGGCAGGTATGAAGAAGCTAAAAAAATCTTTTCCACCCTTGCCTCCGAGTATTC
>JAJFLV010000170.1 GCA_021772535.1 Opitutales bacterium
GATGCCGCGTTTTTCGACGAGTTTTCATGGCGCATCAGGCGTTTGAACTGGTTTATCTGGGATCTGACGGAAGGTCAGGTTTACCTCAATGAGATCCGTGTGGCCGACAAGACGAGAAAGGGCCGGATCATCATCGAAAGAGGTAAATTGAACTTAACCCTCCTGGATGGAGGTGGAGCTATTTGCTATAACTCTGGCCGTGCCAACTGGTTTATCAATAGCGGCGGGCGATGCTATGTGCGAATTTTTTGTCATGAGTTTTTTCACGGTATTTTCGGACTTCCGGATGAACGGCATGGTTGCTCTTGCCTCATGCAGGGAGGCCTTTACGGAATCAAAACCACCCAAATTTCTATTTGCGATGGGGATACCCATATTGATGACCTTGTGACTCCGACTCCCTGCTGGACGCTGATTCAAGATCGTTTCCCGAAAATGGTTCATCCCAATCCGGTTTCCTATGGAAAGGCCCCGGAGGTTAAAATAACGATTGAGGATAATTGACCGTTAGAGCGGCCAAATCCGTGGGATTAACAAAACACTGACCGTGAAATAGAGTAGATTCAGTGGAAGACCGATTTTGGCGAAATCCCTGAATTTGTAGCCCCCAACGCCGTAAACATAGGTATTGGTCTGGTAGCCGATAGGCGTTGAAAAACTTGCCGAGGCGGCGATGGCCGTGGCGATGAAAAGCGGACGGGGGTCGATCCCTAAATCGGTGGCAATTCCCAATGCTATGGGGGCCATCAGCACAATGGTGGCATTGTTGGAGAGCAGTTCCGTTAGAATGGCCGTGCAAAGATAAATCCCCGCCAGCAAAGCATAAGGCTTGATCGAATCGGAAAACAGGGTTTCCACCAGCGACACCATGCCTCCGGAAATAAGGCTGGCGGCGCCCGTTTCCTGCATGGCCAGGCCAATGCCCAGCATTCCGTAAATGAGGAAGATGATACTCCAGTCGATGCCTTGGTAGGCTTCTTTCGTATGCAGGCAGCCGGTCAGGAAAAGAAATCCACACCCGATAAGGGAAGCCGCTACGATGGGGACCAAGTTGAGAGACACCAGAAGAATGATGACGGCCAGGGTTCCGATAACCAGGGGCATTTTTTTTCTTCCGCTTTTGGCCGGAGTGGCAGGCCGGTCAAGCAGCAGAATGTCGTCACTTTTCCGCAATTCTTCGATTGCCCGGTCAGTACCCATAAGCAACAGGGTGTCGCCGAAATTGAACTTAAGCTCGCCCATCTTTTCGCGCACATTGATCCCCTTCCGATGTACGGCCAGGATTATCATGTTGAATCGCTGCCGGAAATTGAGGTTTTTTATCTTTCTTCCGCTTAAATTGGAGCGAGGGCCGATGACTCCTTCCACAATGGAGCCTTCATGCGCCGCAATGGTTTCCAGGCCCAGATTCTTTTCAGCTATCAAATTGAGTCCTTCAAGACTGCGGGCATGGGCGAATCCCGATGGGCGGCAGGAAAGAACCAGGCGGTCGCCTTCCTTTAAGGGAATGGTTTTGGGGTTTCCCCGGAGAACCACCTCACTGCGCACAATTTCCAGGACCCGTAGGCTTTTCCCTTTCAGAATGCCGGATTCATCCACTGTTTTCCCCTTCAATTTGGATCCTTTTTGGACAAAGGCTTCGGTTAGAAACTCCTTTCTTTCCTCTTCGCTCAAAATCGAGGTCAAGGTTTCCCTTTTCGGCAGCAGCCGGAAGCTGAACAACGAGAGATAGACCGTAGCCACCAAAAGCAGGGGTAGTCCAACCCAGGCCAGCTCGAACATAGCCAATGGAACCTGGCCGGCCTCTTTCATGAATTCGCTCGCCAGTATATTTGTGCTGGTGCCCACCAGGGTGCAGGTTCCGCCGAAAATAGAGGCGTAGGATAGGGGAATCAGCAGTTTCGAAGCGGGCACATCCATGGTTCGGGCCAGGCTCAGCACAACCGGCATGAAAACCACCACCACCGGTGTATTATTGGTGAAGGCGGAGATTAACGCTACGGACAGGATCATCAAAGGCAGGAATTTCCTAGGCCCGATGGTTGCCACCCGCCCGAGCGCTCCGGCCAGCAAATCGATGGCGCCGCATTTTTGCATGGCGACACTGATTACGAACATGGCCGCAATGGTGATTGGAGCGGGATTTGCAAAAACCCGGATCAAAGCATCCGGACCAGGCAGTTTCTCCGCCCAAGGCAGAAGCCCGCCCAGCATGACGGCCCCGAAAAGAGTAATTGCCGTCAGGTCCGTGGGCAATTTTTCGAGGGTAAAGCTGAAAACCGCAAAAACCAGCAGAAGAAATATGAATGCAATTTCCCAGGTCATTGTTTGAGATTGCTTGCCAACGCAAAATTATCTAACATTGATTCTTAACATTTATAACAATACTATTCATCAACATGGACAATAAAATTGGAAAAATATTTCACCTGGCCTGCCTTCGAATCTTCTGCCGTGATTTTAGCGTTGGGTTATTGGCTGCGGGTTTCCTGACTCTGAATGGCTCCTCTTTGACTGCTGACGAAGTGGGGCAGTTGAACGACGAAGGGGTCATCGAAATTACCGGAAACGATCAAATGAAGTTTGATGTTTCCTCCTTTGAGGTTAAAGCCGGACAGGAGGTGACGATCATTCTGAAAAATATCGGAAAACTGCCCAAGGTGGCCATGGCGCATAACATCGTCATAATACAGCAGGGAACCGATGCCATGAAATTCGCCATGGCGGGCATATCATCCAAAGACACCGATTACGTCCCACCGGCAATGAAAGAGAGTGTCGTTGCCATGACTGATCTTGCCGGTCCAGGAGAATCAGTCAAAGTCACTTTCACAGCGCCATCCGAACCAGGGGACTATGCCTATATTTGTACTTTTCCCGGTCACTTTATGGCTGGCATGAAGGGATTGATGGTCGTCAAAGACTCCTGAATCCCTAGAAATTCTTATCCGGCGGGAAACCACCGGTAGAGGAAAAAGTATATCAGCACTCCCGTCAGGGAAACGTAATACCAGAGCGGAAACGTCACCCGGGCCCAGCGGCGGTGTTTTTCGTAATTTCCCTTTACTGCCAAGTAAAGCGTCCGCAACGCAAGCGGCACAATGGCCATGGCCAGAATGATGTGGGAAATCAGCATCGGGTAGTAAATTGCGGCCCACATTCCTTCTCCCGCAAATTCCGTATGGACCCCTTTTACCAGAATCCGGTTCGTTACATATCCGGCTAAAAAGAGGCAGGATACGGTAAAGGCAGATATCATGGCTTTGCGGTGGGCATCCTTTTTCCCGTTTCGTATGAGCAAGAAGCCAATGGTCAACAATACCATGGAAATGGCATTTAAACCTGCGTTTACGGCTGGCAAGGTGATTTGTCCCGTCGTCCTTAAAAAATGGTTAACCTATTGATCATCAGGAGAAGTATCGGTTTCCTCTAAAATCGTCGATTCGTACTCTTCGATTAATGATCGGATCATGTCGGCTTGATGAATCTTAGGGTTTAACTGCAGCGCTTTTTTCAGGTGTTCCACCCCTTCTTTTTTTTGATCCAATTCATTGAAGAGGATCAGGCCCAGGTATTTTTGAGCATTGTCCCAATTTTCATCGGCTTCCACCGCTTTGCGGTGTTGTTCCGCCGCCTCTCCATGAAGTCCTAATTCCGAGGCCAGTCGCCCATGGTAGAAATGAAAGGACCGGATGCCTGGGGTCGCCGACGTTGCCAGCCGATATTCTTTCATCGCTTCTTCTTTTTTGCCTTTGGCCACCAGTACGCGGCCCAGAATTCGATGTACCCAGCCCTCGTAGGGAACGATATCCGCAGCGTGGGAAAGGGTGGCCTCTGCTTTGTCGTACTCCCGCAAGTTTTCATAAACTTGTCCCAGGTAAAATAAAGCTGAGGGGGAATGCGGAAAATAATGAGTATATCGTTCCAATACTTCCCTGGCCTCTTTGTTTTTATTGGACTTTAGCAGAGCGGCCCCGCTGGTGTTCAAAGTATCTGCCCGGTAGGGATTGAGTTTCCTCACCTTGTCCCCGAATCGTATTACGTTGCTCCAATCTTCCTGATCGATGGAAAACCGCTGGTACTCATAGAACCCGTCCGCTTTCACCCAACGGTA
Organism: Opitutales bacterium; assembly: GCA_021772535.1. Lineage (GTDB taxonomy): Bacteria > Verrucomicrobiota > Verrucomicrobiia > Opitutales > UBA2987 > JAJFLU01. The sequence goes on from JAJFLV010000170.1 coordinate 4,115, forward strand.
TTGCAGCGTGCCCCAGATTACCGCCAACACCAGTGAAACCACGGCGCCCCCAACCGCGAATCGCAAATGGCCGACCTTCCCAAAAACCAACTTTTTCTTTCCGTCCTTTTGCCTGGGCCAGGGAGTCAGCTGCGCCAGCATGGCAATATTCACCGCCAGCAGATAGGGTGGGGTGGCTCTATAAAAAGGGGAGGAGAAGCACGCAATCACGCAAATCCCCATTATCGCCGCCAGATTGTTGACCGCCATCAACCGGCCGGGTTTCCCCTCCTCCCGCAGAAACAGCTTGTGGCTCATCCTTAGCAACAGGAAAACGATCCAAAGCATAATCAATAGACCCGGAACACCCAACTCTGCCACGAGTTGCAGGAAATCGTTGTGCGAATACCGCGGCGCCCTGAATAGATTCAGCTCATTGTCTTCCCTTTGCGCCTCATGATAATTGGGGTATTGAACCCTGTAATTCTGGATTCCGATTCCGGTTAGAGGATGATCCTTTATCATCTTTAAGGTATTTTCCCAATAGATGAGCCGAAATCTCAAAGAGGTAGTATTGGATATCTTTTCTATTATCCCCGAAGAGGCAGTGATCTTCGCTTTGCTTTCCCTTCCTGTTTTGGCCTTCGTTCCTTCTATTTTATCGGAATTCAGTTGGGTTATTAGAGCCACGCAAACGGTCGCCACCAGGGCAGAGGCAAACGCGGCGATTTTCTTGAAATCCAACCGGTGGGCTGGCTCCCTCCGAAGACGGTCCCAAAGAAAATAGGCTCCCAGAAAAACGAATTGCCCACTTACTGCCAACCATGCGGCGCGGGTAACCGTAAAGTAAATATAGGTCAGCATTGTTGCCAGTGCTCCGGCGCAGAGCCAGGTAATGATCCTTCCACGAATGGCGCCGAGCAGCACGAGAACTGCCGGGAGAGTGCCGACCACATAATGCGTGGCCATGTTTCTATTGGCAAACGTGGCTGCCGGAGGGGCGTTCTGGTGGACCCAATCGAGCCCCGTCAAATGTTGCAGGATGCCCATGACCGAGACCAGCACCCCCGCTATTGAAAGACTTGCCAGCAGTTGGTTCCTGCGTTTGGGCCGGTCCAGTAATTGCGCGGCCAGAAAAAATACCAAGCCACAGGCGGACCAGTGGATCCATTGCACCAGACTTAAGTAACTGTAGTTAGCCCAGAAAACATTGAGACCGCCCCAAACGAAACCGATGGCCATTGGCAGATAGAGGGGGCATTTGAAAACCGAAATCGACTTTACCAACCGGCCATTGAGCAGCCAGATTGCCAGCACCAGCATAGCCCCTAATTGCAGAAAAATAGTTTTCGGATAATTGGCGTAATCGAAAGTCGTTCGGAAAATGGGAAAGGGAAGCAGTAACGCGATGGCCAAAAAGAGAAGCCAGCAAAATTTTTCCAGAACCGGTTCCCTCTCCTCGACAGGCTTACCGGTAATCTTTTCAATTTCCTTTTTAACCAGTGCCACGGGTAATTTTAACTCCTTGGCAATGGCCTCAGCCGGTTTGCGGGACGCCAACCGCTCGATATATTTTCTTTTTTTGTTGGAAAGTGTCATTGTTCGGTACGAAACACGTAAGGATACAGGCTTCAGGTTTCAGATTTCAGGATTCCCGCATTCTATCTTCTGACTCCCATTTCCTGCTTCATGGGCTTGTTTTTTCATAATCGGCAATGATTTTCCGTAGTTGTTCAGCCTCCCTTTGGTTGGCGTTCACTTCCAGTGATGCTTTCAAATGAAGGATTCCTTGCTCCTTCTTGTTTAATCCGTAAAAAAGTGCATAGCCCAGATATTTGTGGGCCAATTCGAAATCAGGTTCCAGTTCGATCGATTTTTGCAGAGCGGAGGCTGCTTCGGCGTAGAGTTTTTCTTTATAGGCATAATAACCCTGATTGTAATGGTAGAGGTTTTTTTTCGTTGAATACAGGCTTGCCACACGGAAACTTTCCAGCGCCTCACGGTCGTTTCCCAATGCTCCGAATATTTGCCCCAACAGGTAATGAGTGCCGCCGTCCCATTGGGAGGATTCGGTTGCCTTACGGGCTAATGGCAGCGCTTGTTCATAATTTCCCAGGTTGTATTCCACCGTGGCCCGATGGTAGAGGTTCCCCGCCTCCCATGGGGAAAGCCGATCCACTTTTTCAAGATAAAATTTTGCTTTTTCCAATTCTTCCAGGGCCAGGTATGCCCTGCCGGTATAGTTCAAGGTATCTTTTCGGTAAGGGTTGTGAGCACGCACTTTTTCTCCATAAATAATTGCATTTTGCCACAATTTTCCGCTGATTGATTTCCTCTGCTTGCTTATGTAACGGTCCGCTAACAGCCATTGAAATTGAAGGTATCCGAAACCGGCCAATAAGGCTAGGGCAATCGCCATGATTGCAAGAAATCGTGGTCCCGGTTTATTTCTACCGGCCTTATTTGAGATAAATTCACTTACTCCTTTTTCAGTTCCACTCATTCTCACCAGAAGGGCGGCGTAGAGCGCCAAAACGAGAGGGGGAATTGCGCTGTAGAGCGGAAAACTGAATAGGGCATTGACAGACATTCCCGCCAGGGCAGTGAACACGGAAGCGCTCATAAACCGCGATTGCCCGTTATTGCCCGGACCAAGGAGTATTAGGGCCATTCTTAACATCTCCCAAACCATCCAGAGAATCACAATTAATCCGGCCAGTCCCAGTTCTGCTGTGAGTTGAAGGTAGTCGTTATGAGCCTGAAAACGATTTCTGTAAATGGGCAATGAAACGTCGCTGTCCATCTCCTTTAAAGTGGCCGGGAAATGAATTCGATAGTTGTGCACACCGACCCCGATCCAGAGATGGTCCCTGATCATACGCAGGGAGTTGTTCCAGACGAATAACCGGTCTTTGATTGAAGAATGTGACTTCGCCAGAACTTTGCTTGTCTCGGTTTCCACCCCCGTGTTTTGGCCGGAATCCCATATGCCTATCACCCGGTAATAAACCTCTTTTTCGCGAAATTCCCATCCGGTTGGTCCCAGGTGAGTCATTACTGCCAGAAAGATAAATGCTCCCAACAAAGGGTATAACTTAAATCGATCCAGTGACCGCGCGTTTTTTGCAATCAAACGATCATGTAGAAAGTAAAGTATGAATAGGCCGGTTTCCAGGGCCAGACACACCCAGGCAGCCCGCGTGAAGGTATAAGAAGTATAAGTCAGCATTACTGTGGCTGCCATTACCCACATCCACGCGAAGGCTTTCTTTTTGCTGGTGAAAAATAAATAAACCGCGGCCGGGTAGGCCATAACGATGAAGTGGCCGGCCATGTTGCGGTTGGCAAAAGTAGCCGCCGGGGCAACAGTCTGTCCCACCCATTCGACGGCAAACAAGTGCTGCAACATTCCCAATAGAGAAATAAGTGAAGCGGATATTGTTAAAACTTTGAGAAGGCTTTCCCAACGGCTCCGTTTCCGCAATTCCTGAACAGCAATAAAGAAAACCAGGGCACAGGCGGTCCAGTGAGCCCATTGGGCAATGGCGAGAAACCGGTAAATCGTCCAGGATAACGAGATAAGCGCCCACCCAAGAAAAATTGCCAGTGGCAGAAACAGGCGGCAGGTAAACATTTTACCCATGCCGCCCTTGCCAAAATTTATCATCAACCAAGTGTTAAGAATGAGAAGCGCGCCCACTCCGATGAAAGCTTTTTTGGGCAAGTCGCTATAATCGGTAATTCCATCGATAAGGACAAACGGCGCCAAAAAAACCAGGGCCAGGATTAACCGGAAGACGAGATTGTCCTGCAAAGGGGATATCAAACTCGATGCTGGAATCTGTCCGTAGGCTCCTTCCAATTCCGCGGTTACCTGTTGCGGTAAAAGCCCCAGGTCATTAGCGATTTCCGCAACCGGCTTTCGACCCGCATGCCGTTTGATGTATTTGCGCTTCTTGTTGGAAATCCCCATATCCGGTTGACGGCCTCAGCCCCTTATTTCTGTAAACCCGATTCATAAGTGGCAATCATTTGCCTGAGTTGTTCCGCATCTTTGACGGCCGGATTCAACGTCAGTGCTTTTTTCAGATGTTTTATGCCCGAATCCGGCTCATTCAACTCGTAAAAAAGAATCAATCCCAGGAGCAAATGGGCTTTATCATTTGAATCGTTCAATTCAACTGTTTTCCGAAAAGCTTGCGCTGCTTCCTCTAAAAGCCCCATCGATCTTGCCTTGATCCCCAGATTGTATTGGTAGCTGACATTTTCAGGTTTCAGATCTGCTGCCATGCGGAATTCCCGCAGGGCCTCCTCATGCTTGCCCAGGGAAGATTTTACGCTGGCTAGCAAATCGTGCATTCTTTCCACGTTGGGGTCGATTTCGATACCCTTTTCGAGGACCTTCTCCGCTTCATTGTACTCCTTTAGTAACTGGTGGCTTCGACCAAGAAGCATCAAACCCTGAGCATAGTTGGGGTTGATTTCACGGTAGGCGGCCAGTAAATCCCTGGCTTTTTCCACTTCTCCCAATTTTAGGTATATTTGCCCTTTCATCTTCAAAGTGTCCTTTCGCAATGGATTATAGTGTTTCGCAATTTCCACCTGTGTCAGCGCTTCCTCGAATTGCTCCAGCTTGATGGCCACATGCATGGAATGGTAATGCTCATCCGCTTTGATCACACGGTATTGCGCATAGGTCCAACTAATCAGAGCAATAGTTGAGAGAATGCAGCTTGTTCCGCTCCATTTTTTTCCGGCAATGATCCAGTTATCCCGTTGGCTTCCTTTTTGGGCAGTCCATCCCTGGGCCGACTTGAAGAAAATAGCGGAATATACAGCCAGTAATAACGGCGGCACCGCCCGATATAGAGGAAAGCTGATATTTGCATTCAACGCCAAACCGCCCAGAGCAATCAAGGCCGCCGCCCCGATTAGCCGGTCTTCCGGCGGTCGTTCTTTCATCAGCAGGCTACCTGCTTCTTTGACCAACAGCCAGCAGCCCCAGAGAAATAAAAGACCGAAGGGCAAACCCAGTTCCGAAAGCAACTGCAGGTAATCGTTGTGTCCGTGATAGGCCTGGGTCAGTATCAGGCTTTCCGTATCCCTTGGTCGCTTGATCGATGTCTTCGGGTAATGAACGCTGAAGTTGTCTGTGCCGACTCCAAGCAATGGTTTCTCCGCAATTAACTCCAGGGTGTTTTTATATAAAATTAACCGAAGATAGACGCTTAGAGCTGAGTACTTTCTGGACGTTTTTATGTTTGATACTTGTTCCTCATCCTTAACCTCTTCAGGAGAATATAGTAATCCCGAAAGGTAATAATAGTTTTCACCCAAGCGCCATTTCCAGCCATCGGGAGTCAGGTTCGACATTACAAACGTGAGCGCAATCGCTGCCGCCAATGCGGCCGTTTTTTGTTTTCCAAGAATAATTTTCGTTTCAAAACGGAGCCGTTCAAAACCGAATATTGCCATGAAAAGCAGGCATTCCCAAGCAACGGAGACCCAGGCTGCTTTGGTGAAAGTGTAATAGATGAATAGATTCACGCAGGCCAGGCAGAAAGCAAAAGTCCATATCGCTTTTTTATTTTTAGCGCTCAGCAGCAGGTAGAGACTTGCCGGAAAGACCAGCACGAAAAAGTGCCCGGCCATGTTTTTGTTGGCAAAGGTGGCAGCGGGAGGGGCCGTTTGGGGAAACCATTCCACTCCCTGCAAATATTGAAAATATCCCAAAAACGATAACACCACGGCCGAGGCCACCATCATTTTGAAAAGGAACCGGACCTGCCTGTTTTCTTTTACTATTTGCATGGCCAGGAAAAAAATGAGTCCGCAGGCCATCCAATGCGTCCACTTTGCAAGCACTGCGTAAGTATTCATGGCCCAGCTTATGGAAACCAATGCCCACAACAAAAAGGCTGCCAGGGGCCAATAAAACCGGCTTTTGACGATGGTGAAGGATTTGGTGCGAAACTGTTCGAACAACCAGACGGTCAGGAGGAGTAGGGAACCGATCTGGATAAGCGCGGCCTTTGCCAGGTAGGAACTCGAATAGATTTCCTTGAACATGGGAAACGGGGCCAGAAAGACCAGAACCGCCAAGATATTGAAACTGGTCAAATAGCTTTCTTTTTTCCTGACAGTGACTGTCTTTGCGCCGGAAAGCTTTTTGATTTCAGCTTCCACCTGAGCGACCGGAATTCCCAAATCCTTGGCAATGGCTTCAGACCTTTTTTTTCCCGCCAGGCGCTGGATGTATTTTCGTTTTTTATTGGAAAGACTCATTTCAAATCCCGTTCTCAAAAGTGAAACTTTTCACATTGAAAAAGGGTAGGGCGGTTTTGTATTCAATGATGTAAATTGATTCAAGGTTCCATCTTGTTAATCTGTTCGAGAATTTTTCGCAGTGATTGCGTCTCTTTGCCATCTGGACTGAGTTCAATGGCTTTTTTCAAGTGGGGAATTCCCTCCTCGGGCCGATCCAGGTGTTGAATGAGGGTCTTACCAAGGTATTTTCGGGCCAGAAAGTAATCGTCCTTTAAAGCCACCGATTTTTGCAGTGCTTCAGCAGCTTCCTCGTAGCGCCCTAATAAAAATGCGGTTACGCCCAGGTTGTAATGATAATTGCTTTTGCGGGGAACCAGTTGTGCTGCCAGTCGAAATTCCTCCAATGCCTTTTCCGGCTGATTCAGCCCACTGTAAACCCAACCCATTAGGTCGCGCAGCCGGCCTTCGTCCGGGAGGATGTTAATGGCGGTATCCAGAAGTGGCTTTGCCTTCGCATATTCATTCAGTTCTTTGTATCCAAGCGCCAGGTAATAGAGGTTGTAGGTGGCATAAGGTATGGATTTGTGAAATCGCTCCAGATGTTCAATTGCCCCTTTTCGATCTTCTATCTTGAGCAAAGCTCGTCCCAGATAATTTTGAACATCCAGACGGTAAGGATTCCATTCTTGAGCCTTTAACCCCCAATGTATGGACTCTTTATAATACCGATCCCGGAGTCCGATACTTTGAAGATTGTAATAATATTCGGATCGGAAAAATCGATATTGCCAGAAAATCCATCCGGCCAGAATCAAGGCGATCAGGATAACTCCGGGTGTGGCCATTTTTCTGTTTTCCCAAACCCATTTATCGTCTTTCCCTTCGTTCTCTTGGCCGAGAATCCGAAAAAATATGGCGGCATAAATTGCCAGGATAAATGGAGGTATGGCCAGATACATGGGAAAGCTGACAATCGCATTGGCCGAGAGGCCCAGTATCCCAATCAGGCAAGCGCATGCGGTATCGCGGTCATTCTCTGGTAGCTTACGGCTAAATAAAACCGGAAACTTTCTAACCAGCGCGATCACAAAACAAATTAAGGCCGCAACCGCGGGCGCACCCAACTCCGCTGTTATTTGAAGGTAGTCATTGTGGGTTTTGGCCTGGTGTTTGTGTAGTCCTATTTCCTTGTCTTGCCAGCCGGAAAGAGTGCTGGCCGGATAGTGGACTGCAAAATTATCCAGCCCCACTCCATTCCATGGATGGCTTTTAATTATTTCCAGTGTGTTGCGGTAAATGGTTTTGCGGGTTAGGACACTGCTGTATTCTTCCTCCCCTTTGACCATTGTTTCTTCAGGGGCATTCCTATCCGGCAGATCGCCTTTCCACAAACTCGAAAACCGGTTGAGCGCTTCTTCTCCCCGCCAACTCCAGCCTTGGGAGGAAAAATTGGCCAAAAGAATTATGACGACACAGGCTGTCCCAAGGGCAATGAGTTTTCGTCCACCCGAAATTAGAGCGGATTTGAGTTTGTAGTGCCTGAAAGCCAAATAAATTATGAAAAGAAAGATCTCGCCACTTACCGAAAGCCAGCCCGCTCTCGTGAATGTATGAAATAAATAGGCGCAAATGGAAGCCATTGCCAGGGAGACGATCCAGATTGAGGTGTTTCTTCTGGCAGCTAAAAAAAATATCAATCCCAGAGGGAAGGTTAATACCACATATTGAGAAGCAGCATTCCTGTTGGCGAAGGTGGCAGCGGGGGGAGCTATTTGCCGAACCCAATCGACCTCGAATATATGCTGAGCGAGGCCAAGCAAGGCAACCAGGGTAGCCGAGGCGAATATTAAGCCCAATATAAAATTACTCTTTCGGGAATCATCCAGAATGTGGTAGCTAACAAAAAATACTAATCCGCAAGCAGCCCAATGAGCCCACTGGATAAAAGCGCTGTAACTATCTTTAGCCCAAAATACGGAGCTGAATGCCCACAGGATGACAAAGGCTAATGGCAGGTAAATGGAACACTTACGAATTTCGATTCGCGGCGATCTTGATTGCTGGAAGAGCCACATGCCGAATAACGCTAAGCCGCCGATTTGAATTAACGCCTTTTTGGGAGCATCCGCAAAATTTGAAAAATCCCGCAGAACAATGAACGGCGCCAAAAAGACGAAACTGGCAAGCATCCAGAACAGGATTTTCTCCTTTCTTTGAATACGGTTGATGCTTGCTTCACCCTTTCCTTGCATTTTTTCCAATTCGGCCCTCACAACTTTAAGAGGAACGTTTAAATCGGCCGCTATTTCGGCGGGACTTTTTCGTTCCGCTTGCCGGTGCAAGTATTTCAACTTTTTATTGGAAAGCGCCATGATCGGATAACTAGCGGGGTTTGCGGATCATTTTTCGGATGTGGTTTTGTCTTAGACACCCTCTTAGCCTGACTCCATTGTTCGGAACCTTCAATTTCAATTACTGTTGGCCTTTATGGTTTCAGAAACCAATTTGCGAATAGTGGAGGCATCCTCCATTTCTGGCTCCAGTTCCAGGGCCTTTTCTAAATAATTGATCCCTTCCTCCTGCCGGTTTGGTATTTGTATCAACAACTCCCCCAGTCCTTTATGGGCACGGACAGAATTGCCGTCGGCTGAAAGAGCTTTCGTGTAGGCTGTCTCGGCTTCTTTGATTTGCCCAAGGGCAGCGGCCATTATTCCCTGCAAGGAGTAGTAAAAACTGTTATTGGGTAGCAGTTCTGCAGCCAGGCGGTACTGTGTCAACGCCTCCTCCTGGCGTCCCTCGATTTGGTAAACCTGTCCTAACCCGCCTTGCAGAAAGCCATCCTGCGGTAAAATCTCCGTTGCGTGCTCCAGCACATTTTCCGCTTTGTCCATTTCCTCCAGATCGCCGTATGCCTGGGCCAGGTAAAAGAGGTTAAAACCGTTGTGGGGGTAGTAGCGGTCATAGGCTTCCAGGTGGACGAGTGCCTCTTCCGGTCTGCCGGTGATCGCATAGGCCCGGCCCATCAGGTGCCAAGTGTCCTTGCGTAATGGATTGTACTTCCGAACCTGTTCCCCCAGATTGATAACGACCTGCCAATCTTCCTTGCGATTCATGGCATGCCGCTGTGAGCGGAAAAACCGGTCTGCCTTCATCCATCGGTATTGCACGGAGGTCCAAATCAAAAGAAGAATCAGGCTGGTTGCCATCCCTGCCAAGGCAATTCCCGGTTTCGAAAAGCTTTGGCAAGGTCTTTTCTCTCCTCCATTTGTGGGATTCAGCGAAAACAAGCCCGCAGAATATACGGCCAGGAAAAATGGCGGCATTGCCCGGTAAAACGGGAAACTAAAGAGGGCGTCCACACCCAACCCGGTAATTCCTGCCAGGAAGGCGATGCCCGCCGCCCTATCTTTGCTCGGTCCGGGATTCCTGAGCAGTTCCCAAACTCGCTTTGCGGTCAAGCCGACTGACCAGAATAGAAAAATAAGAAAAGGAATCCCCATCTCGGCAGTTACCTGCAGGTAATCATTGTGCGCTTCGGCTGGTCGCCGGACCATGGTTAGACCTCTTTGCGATCCTCCTTTGCTGGCCGCCAATGGATAATACACTATAAAATTATACAAGCCCACACCTCTCACGGGATGCTCCTTCACCATTTCGAGAATATTGCCCCATAAAGCCAGACGTTCGCGACCGCTTGTTCCATACCTTGCTGATTGTCTGGACTCGGCCGTAGCCTCTTCACTTTGGAGGGCCGTGCGAACCCCTGTTAAAGCTCGAGCAGCTTCTCCCCAGCGCCATTTTATTCCCTCGGGAGTAAAATTTGTGGCCAGAATGATAAGCAGCAATGCAATCGATCCTGGAAGTATTTTGCGACCACTTAAGGAGGGCCGTATTTTCGTGATCAGAATACCAATCGATAATAAGATCACCGCCAGAATAATCTCCGCAGCGACGGACAACCAGGCCGCTCTGGTGAATGTGTAAAACAGGTAAGTTGCCATAATGGAGACCGAAAGAGCGCCCATCCAGACCATTGCGGTTCGGCGTGCAAACAGGAAAACAGCCATTCCCGCCGGTAGGGCTGCAATCATCATTTGTGCCCCCATGTTTTTATTGGCGAAAGTTGAGGCCGGGGAAGCCGTTTGTTTGACCCATTGAACATCAAACAAGTATTGCGAACACCCGATAAAAGCGACCAGCGCTCCGGATATTGCCACGGAGGCAAACACGCGATTCATCTGGCCTGGCTTGCCCATGGTTTGGAAGGCGAGGAAAAATATGACTGCACAGGCGCACCAATGAGACCAAATGGTGAAACCTCCAAAAGGTTCCTTGGCCCAAAATAGCGATAAAAAAGCCCAACCGATCAATCCTGCCAATGGGAAATACAAGGGGCATTTCAATATTTCCAATCGGCTTTTGCGAAAGGCCTGAAATAACCAGATGGTTAGCCATAGCAATGCTCCGATTTGGATGAACACTGCTTTCGGCATATTGGTGTAGTCCCAAAAAGGTTCATAAAAAAGCAGAGGCGCCACAATTATAAGAACCGGTAAAATCAGGTTGCTCAAGGACTCCAACCCGTTCCATTCTATTTCAACGTCCGCTTTCGCCTTCTTTCCCGTAACCGACAATACCTGCTCCACCGGAATCCGTAATTCACGCGCTATTTGCGAGGCCGGTTTTTTGGCTGCAAACCGCTGAATATATTTCACCTTTTTATTGGAGAGTGTCATGGCTCACATTTAAATTCCGCGGACAGGAACTCGTTTGCAGAGGATTACCGTCCCATGCCAAATAAAATGACGTATATGGTCTTCAGGCAAATCGACAAATCCAGCAAGAGAGAGTAATGGCGAACATAATACAGATCATATTTCAATTTCTCAACGGCGTCCTTGTCGTTTTCCCCATAGGGATAATTGACTTGTGCCCAGCCCGTTATGCCCGGCTTAACCAGGTGGCGAAAATGATAATAGGGAATCTTTTTTTCGTATAACTTTACGATTTTTTCCCATTCCGCCCTCGGGCCGATGACACTCATGTCTCCTTTCAGCACATTCCACAATTGCGGCAATTCGTCCAGGCGCGAAACTCTCAGGAATGTTCCCACCCGGGTTATCCGTTTATCCTCAGGACGGGTGTAGAGATCCCCCTCTTCCGCTCCCACCACCATGGTGCGAAATTTATAAAGGATAAATGGTTTTTCCTCACGCCCTACTCGAACCTGCCTGAATACCACCGGACCGGAGCTGCTTATCCGTACCATCAGGGCGACAATCAGCATCACGGGTCCAAGGATCAGAATCCCAATTAGTGCGAAAATGATATCGAAAATCCGTTTGGCCCTCTCGTAGGTTAAACTGATATTGAGACGAAATCCTTCTTCAAAGGCCCAATAAGGCGATACCTGGGAGACCGGCACCATCTTCCAATGGGTTGCAAAAAAAGTGTAGAGAGTCTGCACCTGGGCCTTCATGAAATGAATCGAGACCAGCTTTTCCAATAGAGAATTCGGCAAGCTCCGGGCCTT
>JAJFLV010000018.1 GCA_021772535.1 Opitutales bacterium
TCTTGCCAAATTTAATGATATTTTCACTTCCACAGTGCCGACAATTAATAATTTTAGTAACCATGCACTAAGAATAAACTGCCTAACGCTATTTGTACAGCAAAAAATACAAAATAACATTCTTTTTTTATACACTACCCCCAAACCAGGCTGGCTATTGACTCCAATCTTGCCACCTTGAAGCTCCACCAGGCGCCGGGTTAAAGCGAGCCCAAGACCCGTTCCCTCGGCCGAACATAAATTGGCTTTGCCGATCTGGTAATACTCGGAAAAAATCTTGTCAAATTCCCTCGCTTCGATGCCTGCCCCCGTATCGGAAACCTCTACTTTGACTCCACCTTCCCGATCCGGAAGGACATTAATTCCAATACGCCCTCCATTAGGTGTGTAATTAATGGCGTTGGACAGAAAATTAAACATGATCTGCATACATTTCTTCCTGTCGGCAGTTATCTCTTTTGAAAAAGGATCAATAGATGTTACCACATGCAAGTTTTTCTCTTCGAACCGGGCACTCATCATATCCACTATCGATTTGATGAATTCTTCGGAAGCGAATGTTTCCAATTCAATATCCATTTTTCCGGATTAAATCTTGGTCAAATCGAGAAGGCCGTTGATCAGATTGAGCGAATGCTTGCCCGCATTTGCAATATTATCGATATAGACGTTTTCGTCTTTATGGGCAGAGATACCGTATTTCTTTTTATAAAGATTCGCATACCCCAAGATAACACTCAAGGGGGTGCGCAACTCATGGCTTATTGAAGCTATAAAATGGCTGCGATGGCTGTTGGTCGCTGTTAACCGTAGGTTAGTCTCCATCAGTTTTTCCATTGAGAGGCGCAATTCCGACGTTCGAGATTCCACCATGCATTCGAGGCTTTGCCGGTGGTTTTCCAACTCTGCCTCAATTCCTTTTCTCTTGGTAATGTCTCTTACAATCGCGATTTTCGTAAGGCTTGGCTCCATTTTCACTATATTTACAACAAATTCCATCGGAAAAAAAGAGCCATCTTTTCGCAAACCGGATATCTCTTGCGGCCCTACAAGAGGTTGTCCCGCACCCATTTCCATATAAGCCTCTAAAATTTCACTATATTTGCAATGGAACTCTTTTTCAATAAGGGTAAAAACATCCCGGCCGATTATTTCTTTGGCGGAATAACCAAATATCTTTTCCGCTGCCGGATTGAAGATTCGAATTCGTTTGCTGCTATCTAACGCTAAAATACCATCGCCCAAGGTATTGAAAGTAGTAGACATCTGGACTTTTTTTTACGAAGAATTCGTTCAACTTCTTCCCCCTCAGTGAGTTCTTCAATAACGGCAACAAATACTGTTTGTTGCCGATTGTCAACAATTGCTAATGCGCTGCCACAGTAATCGAAGCAAGTCCAAGTGAGCGGATGCCACTGCAACCCCATCGGTGTATTATAGGAGTTTCCGTGCGCCAAAATCAACCTGAACAAATTTTAAAGAAAATACTGCCTGGGTAAGGGTTGGGGAGCAACATAACAATTCTTCCTTCCTCGGGAGCTGGATTGACAGGCCCCTTGAACTCCATCACCCTACAGCTAAATTTTCCCTCTATCCCAAAAAAAATGAAACCAGCTTGGGCCGTATCTTTGATACATTTGTTACCCCACTTCTTGAAACTTCAAACTATTTGTGTTAATAATCAAAAATTATGCCACGCCTTTCAATCTTATTGCGAATTTCCTATAGCAGCATTGCAGCGTTCATACTGTCCTATTGCACCATTGCAGCGAATGAAATACTAACAGCATCGGGCTTCGTTTTTCACGATGCCAACCTAGATGGTAAGCACAATTCAAGCGAAAAAGGCATACCTCAAATAGCGGTCTCAAATGGAATAGATGTTGTTCTCACAGATAATACCGGTCGATATCAATTACCTGTTAGCGATGACACCATCCTATTTGTTATCAAACCCAGGGACTGGAAACCATTGACAGATGCCCTCAACCTTCCCAAAGTCTATTATATCCATAAACCCAAAGGATCCCCAATACTAAAATTTGCGGGATCCCTTCCGACCGGAGCACTTCCCGAATCCGTTGATTTTGCGCTCTACCCGGTCAAGGAATCCGATTACTTTAAGGTTTTGGTTTTTGCTGACCCACAACCATACAATGAACAAGAAGTGGAGTATTTTGAAAAGGATATTCTCAACGAAATTGTCCCAATCCAATCAGACGGAGCCAACAACCAAAATCCCTCGATATCCGGTGAAAATAAAACCTTTATTACCGATGAATTTCTCTTTGGCCTAACTCTCGGGGACATTGTGGGCGAAAATCCCGCTCTATTTCATCCTCTCAACTACGCTATAAGTCAATTGGGGTTGATGTGGTTTAATATCCCTGGAAACCACGATGTCAACTACGATGCCAAAACAGATCGTTATTCCGACGAAACCTGGGAATCAATTTACGGACCTCCCTCCTACGCATTTCAGTTCGGCCAAGTCCACTTTATCGCTCTCGACAACACAATTTATCCCCCAGTTTCCAATTCTGGCTATCCCTACGATGGGGGTCTTAACGAAAACCAATTATTATTTGTTGAAAACTACCTCCGGCATGTACCATCCGATGAATTAGTTGTGATCCTGTTTCATATACCCTTGTTCGACGAACCTTATCGCGTTGAAAGCTTCATTAAGGAAGACAGGCGTCGCCTCTTCGAATTACTGAAAAATCATCCTCATACCTTTTCCCTTTCTGGCCATACTCATACTCAGAACCACTATTTTTTTACCAAAGAAGATGGGTGGATGCAAGAGAAGCCCCACCATCATTACAATGTAGGTACGGCATCCGGCAGTTGGTGGAAGGGGGAACTCGATGAAAACTCCCTTCCTGATTCCACAATGCGGGATGGCACTCCCAATGGCTACACAATATTTATTTTTGACGGTAACAAATATAGCTATGATTACAAAGTGGCAAATGCTCCGGCTTCCTATCAAATGCGGATTCATGTCCCGAATACAGTGAGACGGGCTCCCACCGACATATCAAACGAAATAATTAGTGTTAACTTTTTTAATGGATCTTCGAAAGCACGGGTTGATTGGCATCTTTCGGGAACATCTGGAAAATGGGCTCCCATGAAACAAATTCAAACCATAGATCCCGACTATAATTTTACCCGACTTACGCGGGAAATGTCACACAATCCCAAACCTGGGCGGACGCTACCCTTTCCCACATTTTCCACACACTTATGGGCAGCGCCCCTCCCTTCCGACCTAGCCCCGGGCTCCTATACGATCGAGGTTCGAGTAACCGACCTCTTTGGCCGCATATTCAAGGATCAATCCGACTACGAAATCATTGAATAAGCGGCTGGATTCAACCCTTAAACTAGGGTTCTTCGTAAATTATTGTGGGAGCATATCTAATTTTCCACAGTAGAAGAGGATGGCGGTTCGGTAGTTTTGGAAGTTTCGAAAACCTCGCGCATTGGCTTTGATGATTTGGATCTTCGCGTTTAAGCCTTCGCTGGTGGTATTGGTGATAGGTTAGAGGCTGTCCCAAAAGGGTGATTTTTGCGAGGGGATTTTGATGGGCGCTCATTTTAGTGGTATTTTCTTTTGGGAGGGCGCTGTCTTTGCTTCTCAATGACGTTGGGGTTATGGTTTTAAAGTCCGGTTGCCTGGTTTTC
>JAJFLV010000171.1 GCA_021772535.1 Opitutales bacterium
ATGGTCTCATTCTCGATTTTAACATCCAGGCCGAGTAGTAGCGCCTGCTCCAAACCATACCCGTCCGTATTGAAGCCCTTGTACCCCTGTGGTTGCCAGAGAAGGGTGTTAACGGCTCCCATTTGCTCTGCCGCCGGATCAATTTCGGTCAGAAGAGCCACCGCTTCCACTTTATGCGGGATGGTAAGGTTAAGACCCCGAAAACCGAGACTGTGCATTTTGTCCAATGCCGGACCTAGTTGATCGGCCTTTATGTCAAAGCGATGATATTCCCAGTTCCCGAAATCAGTCTCCTCTTCCGCCATGGCGGCGAGAGCGGCATTGTGCATGGGCGGACTGATGGAATGGCCTATGGGATGGCCGATTACTCCAAGGAAAACTCCCTTCATCGACCATCTTTCCAGATCGGCCAGGGTAAATACGGGCGGCAAACCGGATCCGGCGGCAGTCGGCATTTTTTTGTTTAAGATTTTGCGTGACGCCGGTAGGTGGCCTCAAATTCCTGAACAAAACCGGTAAACAACCGGGCCCGTCCCTGATTATTTTTCAGAGAATAAATTCTCGCCAGGTTTTGGCAGCAGTGGCAGAGCACTTCTCCTACCGGGGAAGGAACCAGATGATTATTCTCAGGCTTGGAGTTGGCTGCTGAAAATATTTTTCTGGCCTCCCGCGGAGAACGGAAAGCGCCCCGAGCAGAGGCATCTATGTAAAATGTTTCATTTTCCTGAAAATGTCCGGCCAAAAAGTGATCGGAGAGAATGACGGGTTCCAGTTGCAGTCCGCACCTTTGGGCAATGAGAATATAAACTATCGATAACGTTGTTGGATTTCCTTTACGGGACTCAATAACTTGGTTGAGAAAGTTGTTTTGCGGATCGTCCAGGTTATCCTTGTTGGCGTGAAAGCCATATTCATGAAAAAGCACACGGTTGATTACCTTGCATTTTTCCAGCGGGCTTCCCGGTAAGACAAACAGCTCCCGGCACCGAGCGCCTATGGCATCGAGAAAAAAACAACTGTCGGCACTCTCAATCTCGGGATAAATGGTTCGGTTCAGCAGTAGACAGCCGGTTTCCAACTCATAATTCAGGGAACGAATGAATCGAATAAACCCCTTCACCGTATCCGGCCCCTGTAATTCCTCAAGAAGCAGACGGGCATGTTCTTCCAGAATTCGGTTTCCACTGCGGAGCACTTTTTTGAGCAAAGCTGCGCCGGCTTCATCAAGCCGCTCCAATTCTCGCTGAAGTGCTTTCTGGACAACGGGAGAATCGTCATCCATGAGTTGGATTAACGCCTCTTCTCTTTCCTTCGTAAGCCTTTGCCCGATCACGATTTTCTTTATATTGATTAAACCTTCTCAGGCAATAAATTAAATTATTATTCTCCCGGCAATCGCCAAGACTGGGCATTACAAGCGCCCGTATTTCCAATAAATTCCTTCGCAGGCATCCTCAAAGGTACGGAAGTATCGATCTTCGATACGGGTTCTTCGGCAAAATTATTTACTGCCTCGAACCATAGAGTGCCGTACCCACCCGCACACAGGTGCTGCCCGCCCTGATGGCTTCCGCCATATCTCCGCTCATACCCATGGAAAGCTCCGGCAAGGGAATTCCGAAAGACGCGCTTAACTCGTCTCTTAACTTCCGCAGGCGCTCGAAGGCAATGGCAGCAACGGATTTGTCCTCATCCAGCGGTGCAATCGTCATCAATCCCTGGACCAGGATATGCGGGCAATTCAAGGCCGCTTGCAGGAGATCCGCCGCTTCGGTGGAAGTTGATCCGAATTTCCTGGGATCCTCCCCTGTGTTGACCTGCAATAAGACCGGCAACTCCTTTTGTTGTTCACCGGCATAGCGATTGAGAGCATTCAATAATTTAACCCGATCCACCGATTGAATACGGTCGAAAAGGGAAACCGCCAGCTTGGCCTTGTTGGACTGCAAATGGCCAATCAATTCCCAGCGGATCCGTTTTTGCACCAATGGCTTCTTGTCGGCGGCTTCCTGCACCCGGTTTTCCCCGATTGCTTCAAACCCGAAGCGGATGGCGAAATCGACGGCTTCCGGCGGATGGGACTTTGTCACGGCCAACAATTTCACTTCGTCGGGATCGCGGCCGCAACTGTGGCAAGCCCGGGCGATCTCCTCCAGTACTCTATTGGCGTTGTCCTCAAATTGCGGATAATTAACCATAATATTAGAAAATAATTGACTCTTCAAGATATTAGATAAACTGATGTATTGAACAATATAAGGTTTATTTATAAATATAATTTATGCACATTGAAAATTTTAAGGTATTCTCGGACCTGGTGGAAAGTGAAAGTTTCTCCAGAGCTGCCAAATTGAACGGGATCACCCAGTCTGCCGTCAGCCAGCAATTGAGGGCCATGGAAAAGAATTTTAATGTCATCATCGTGGACCGCAGTCAAAAACAATTCAAGCTCACCCGCGAAGGTCAGAAACTTTACAGCAGCGCCCGCGATATACTGCATCGGTATGAAAAACTACATAGCGAGTTGCAGGAAATGAAAAAAATCATCAGCGGCACCATTCATATTTCCACCATTTACAGCATTGGCCTGCACGAATTGCCTCCTTACGTGAAAAAATTCTTGCAGATATTTCCCTCTGTCAATGTTCGGGTCGAATACCGGCGCTCCAATATGGTTTACGAGGACATACTTCACAATTCCGTCGACCTCGGCCTGGTCGCTTATCCCAGCAAAATGCGAAAGCTGGAAGTAATCCCATTCCTCGAAGACAAGCTGGTTCTTATTTGTAACTCCGACCACCCTGCTGCCGCCCACCAGGAAGTGAAATTGGATGACCTTTCCAATTTTAAATTCATCAGTTTCGATCCCGACATTCCAACCCGAAAAGCTCTTGATCAGATTTTCAGGGAATCCAAGTTGAGCATCGAACCGGTAATGGAATTCGATAACATAGAGACGGTAAAACGGGCTGTCGAAATTGGAGCCGGGGTTTCCATTCTTCCGGAAATCACGGTGCAACAGGAAGTGAAACAAGGACTCCTTAAAGCCATTCCCATCAAGGGAAAACAGTTTACCCGGCCGTTGGCGATTATACACCGCAAAGGCAGGGTGCTTACGCCGGCAATCAAAAAATTTATTACCACACTAACCGAAACCCCTTATTCCAAAGTGGTAGCGGAAAATAAAAGCAAGTACATTGATATTCCCGGCGATCCCTTGCCCGTCTGATAAAAAAAGGGAACTCGATTGAAATTCTTCCGGTCTTCCCTATCTTGTATTAATTAAAGATCCCTCCACCCGATGAACTGGCGTTCCACCATCACAACTTTTCTCGCCGCTTTTGTGGTTTACCCGAATTGTTGCTGCCTGGCTGGGGCCCACAGCGAAGGGAAAATGGACGACTGCGACGATTCCATGGCGATGCCCGAGTGCTGCCAGCCGATCGACAAACCCACCCCGGAGGACGAGGGCGAAAAATCTTGTCCCCACCGGCAGGGGAAACCCCTGCTCAAGCAAACTACCGTAACCAGGGATATTTTAAAGCCCTCCGGCCAACATCTGCCAGTTACAGCCTATGTCCCGGTGTTGTGGAACAATTTCCAGCTTGGGAGCCCCTCATACGCGATCCTGAAATCAACGCTGTCATTGCGAAGTCCCCCCCTACCCTCACTTCGCAAATTACACTGTTCCTATCTCCTTTGATCCCACTGAGGGATCATTGAGAGGCCCGGCCTGTTTCGCCTGCCAAGGCAATTCTGTTCAAGGCCGGACTGTATCCGCACACATACTCGTAATTGTGATATTCATCGTGTACGACTGGGACGGTGATGGGATCAAACAAAGAATTTCTAAACGCTGATATTATTAATATTAATTATTGTTATCATGAGGAAGACAACCAATACCGCGGTTCAACAATGGCTGGCCCGATTTATTGCCATTTTCATTATTTTTATGAGCCCAAAAGTTCAATGCCAAGAGCCGGATATATCCGGCGCTGGCTCAATCAATATCGGGAACAAAAATTTACCGGATGATCTGCCTTTGCTGGACGATGAATCCTCCTTGCCGAATTACCTCACCTATGCTGCCTTGAACAATCCCGGTTTGGAGGCCGCTTACAACAGGTGGCAAGCCGCTCTGCAGAAGGTGCCGCAGGTTAAGACTCTGCAGAATCCGAAATTGAGTTATGCGGTATTCGTTCGCGAAGTGGAAACGCGGGTAGGTCCGCAGGAGCAGAAGTTCGGATTGTCGCAAAATTTCCCCTGGTTCGGCAAATTGCGGCTGCGCGGGGATGTGGCGGCGGAGGCGGCCAATGCCGCATACCAGCAATATCAATCAAGAAAGCTGCGGCTCTTCAATGAGGTCAAGAATGTCTATTATGAATATTATTATCTGGATCGGGCAATCGCCATTACCGACGACAATATCAAACTTCTCAAACACCTCGAAAGCGTAGCCCAGGCCAAGGCGAAGGCCGGCGCTCCGCTTTCCGGGGCAATTCAGGCACAGGTGGAATTGGGTAAGCTCGATGACCGTTCGCGCACCCTTAACGATTTTCGCGGGCCGATTGTGGCCAGGCTCAATGCTGTCCTCGACCGGCCTTATGATGCGCCCCTGCCCTGGCCGAGATCAGCGCCTTTCCACGACATCGAATTATCCCAGGCTCAGTTGTTCGGCTGGCTACGGGAACTAAGCCCTGAGTTAAAGTCCCTCGACCATGCCATCGTGAAAGAGGAGAATGCCATCGAATTGGCCAAGAAGGATTTTTATCCCGATTTCACTTTGGGTATCGATTATGTCGATACCGGAAGCGCCTTGAATCCAACGACCCCGGGTAGCGGCAAGGATCCCGTTACGGCCTTCTTCGCCATCAACCTACCGATTTGGAGGGGCAAATACAAAGCGGAAGTAGAAGAGGCGGAGCAGCGCCGCGAGGCAGCTCTGAATTCGAGGGAAGATCGGGAAAACCTGCTCGAAACGGACCTTAAAATGGCGCTTTTCCGCTTCGATGACGCCAAGCGCAAGATCGATTTGTTTCGCGACACCTTGACACCGGAAGCGGAGCAATCGCTCAACATCACGGAGGAAGCCTACAGGTCTGGAGAAGTTGATTTTCTCAACCTTATCGACGCGCAGCGTTTGTTGCTCGAATTCCAGCTTTCCTTTGAGCGGGCGCTGGCCAACCGCGAGCAGCAGCTGGCCGAGATCGAAATGCTGACCGGCCACACAATGACCCGCTGATGGGGTAATCAAAATCAATCATTTTAAATACGATTAAATTTAGAGAAAGAAAACCCATGAAAAAACAACTGTTGGGGATATTGAAAAACATGAAAATCCTCCCGATTGCCGGGATCGCCATTGCGGCCTTCGGGGCTGGTTATTTATTGAAGTCCAGTCAAGAAATGGCCCCAGCGGTGCATGAGGGACACGGTCAATCCGCCTCGGAGGAATCGGCGCCCGAGTTCTGGACCTGTTCCATGCATCCCCACATCCAACTTCCAGAATCGGGAAGCTGCCCGATATGCGGGATGGACCTCATACCCGTTTACGATGAAAATGAAGAAACCCTGGGACCGCGGGAATTAAAAATGACAGCGGCAGCGCAAAAGCTGGCGGCAGTGGAAGTGGCTCCTGTCGAGCAAAAGTTCGTTGAAAATGAAATCCGCATGGTGGGGAAGGTGGAGTTTGACGAGACTCGCCTGGCCTATATCACGGCCTGGGTTCCGGGCCGGCTGGACCAACTCTACGTGGACTATACCGGAGTTTCGGTCAAAAAAGGCGACCATCTGGCCTATCTCTATAGTCCTGAACTTTTGGCCGCTCAGGAAGAGCTGATTCAGGCCCTGGTTACGGTAAAAAATCTCGAAAACAGCGATATCACCCTGATCAAGGATCGGGCGCTCGATACGGTCGAAACGACCCGCGAGAAGCTCCGGTTATGGGGGTTGTCGCCTGAACAGATAAGCGCCATCGAACAAAATGAAAAAGCCGATGACCACCTGACCATTTATTCGCCCATCAGCGGAATCGTCATCCATAAGAATGCACTCGAAGGGATGTATGTCGATTTCGGCACCCAGATTTACACCATTGCGGATCTCTCGCAGGTTTGGGTAAAACTGGATGCCTACGAATCCGACCTGTCCTGGATTCATTACGGCCAGGAGGTCAAGTTCGAGACGGAAGCTTACCCGGGGGAAAAATTTCATGGGACCATCGCATTTATCGACCCGGTTTTAAATGAAAAGACCCGCACGGTGAAGGTCCGCGTCAACGTGTCCAATCTGGACGGGCGGCTCAAACCAGGCATGTTCACACGAGCCATCGTTCGCTCGCGGACAACTGCGGAAGGAAAGGTTATCGATGCCAGCCTGGCCGGAAAATGGATCGGGCCAATGCATCCCAGTGTCATCAGGGACGAGCCCGGAAATTGTGATATTTGCGGCATGCCTCTGGTCAGCACCAGATCGCTGGGATACGAGAGCCCGCGAATGGCAGCGGATCAAGCGCCGTTGGTGATTCCCTCCTCTGCCCCCCTCATCACCGGCAAACGAGCCGTGGTTTACGTGCAGCTCAATGCAGAGGAAGGGCGCTTCGAGGGACGGGAAATTGTCCTGGGTCCGCGCACCGGTGATTATTATATTGTCAAAGAGGGGCTTAAAAAGGGCGAAATGGTGGTTGTCGAGGGAAACTTCAAGATCGACAGCGCCATCCAGATCCTGGCCAAACCGAGCATGATGAATCCGACCGGAGGAGGCCCCGCCCCAAGGCATCAGCACGGCGGTCCTGAGGGCGGTTCGGCGCCGGCCCCAAAAGCTCCTCGCTTGGATCCTGATAACGGGAAGCACTCCGGGCATTCAAGCGTGGAAGAATCAGTGAAAATGGAGTTGCCTTCCGGATTCCGAACTCAGCTTGCCCGGTTTTACGAATCCTACCTGGGCCTTCCCGAGGCGCTGGCCAATGACGACCTGGAGGCCGCCAGGGTTGCCGCCGAAGAGACCATGGCGGCTCTCGGAGCGGTCGATATGAAGCTTTTGGAGGGGCATGCCCACATGGAGTGGATGAAGCGCTGGGCACAATTGAAGCAGGCGGGCAAGTTGTTTGAAGGAGCCGATCTGGAAGGTATGCGCAAGGGACTTACCGAATTTTCGGCCCAACTTCCGGAAACGGCGAAGCAATTCGGACTGGGCGGTGATGAAGACCTCTACGTCTTGCGCTGTCCGATGGCTTCAAACGGTCAGGGCGCCATCTGGTTGCAGCGGGACAAGACCACCCGAAATCCTTATTACGGACGGGAAATGCCCACCTGCGGCAGCGTCATAGAAACGCTGGCCAGTCAATCAAACCCGCACGGAGGCCATGACCATTGAATAACGAAAGCAAGGAACCCTCTTCTTCGGAGGGCGGGCATGGGCGGATTGCCGCTATCGATTGGCTCATCAAGATCTGCCTGAACAATAAATTCATAGTAGCCCTGCTGGTCTTGATGGGTGCGTCGTGGGGAGTCATGGTGGCCCCTTTCGATTGGGAAATCGCTGGCCTTCCCCGCGATCCGGTTCCGGTGGACGCCATTCCCGATATCGGAGAGAACCAGCAGATCGTCTTCACAGAGTGGATGGGCCGCTCGCCCCAGGATGTGGAGGATCAGATCGGGTATCCGCTGACCGTTTCTTTGCTTGGGGTGCCGGGAGTGAAAACGATCCGCAGTTATTCGTTCTTCGGTTTTTCCTCCATTTACATCATCTTCGAGGAAGGCATCGAATTCTACTGGTCGCGTTCCCGTGTTCTGGAAAAGCTGAACAGCCTTCCGGCCGGAACACTGCCCGATGGTGTTCAGCCAGCCCTGGGGCCTGACGCGACTTCCTTGGGGCAGATTTTCTGGTACACCCTGGAGGGGCTCGATGAAAAGGGAGAACCGACCGGAGGCTGGGACCTGGACGAATTGCGAACAACGCAGGACTGGTATGTGCGCTACAACCTGCTCTCGACCCCAGGCATCAGCGAGGTAGCCTCCATCGGCGGCTTTGTCCGGGAGTATCAGATCGATGTCGATCCCGATGCCATGAGGGCGCACCGGGTGAGTCTTGAAGAGGTACTCCTGGCTGTAAAAAGTTCTAATATCGACGTGGGCGCCCGAAGCATCGAAGTCAACAAAGTCGAATATTTCATTCGCGGCCTGGGATTTATTGAAAGCGTCAGGGATGTCGAATTAAGCGTAGTCAAGGTCAATGAGAACATACCTATCTATGTTAAGGATGTGGCCAAAGTTTCTCTCGGACCGGCCTTGCGGCGTGGCGCTCTGGACAAGGAAGGCTCCGAAGCGGTGGGTGGAGTGGTCGTCGTCCGCTACGGCGAAAATCCGCTGGCGGCCATAAAAAACGTTAAGAAACAAATCGAGGTCATCGCTCCCGGACTGCCGGAAAAAGCGGTTATTGACTTTTCAAAGACGACTCCGGGCGAGATTAAACTCTTTGCCGCCTCCAAGGGATTCGACGCCTATGACGGGAGTAAACTCAACCAGGATGGTTGGATTGAATGGCTCAAAATTACCTCCATCGAGAACCGTCCCGAATGGGTAAAATTCAGCAAAATCAAAGTTGTGCCGTTTTACGACCGCACAGGTTTGATTTACGAAACGTTGGGAACGCTGAACAACGCCTTGTCCGATGAAATAATGGTCACGGTTATCGTGGTTCTCATCAGCGTGATGCATTTTGCCAGCTCGATGCTGATCTCGATGGTGCTCCCTCTTGCCGTTTTGATCTGCTTTGTGGCCATGAAGCAGTTCGGGGTCGATGCCAATGTGGTCGCTCTCTCCGGAATCGCCATCGCCATCGGGACGATGGTCGATATGGGTATCGTGGTGTGCGAAAACATACTTCGTCACCTGGATGAATGGCGCAAGGAAAAGGCGGCTGGAAGCACCCTGATGAATCGCTCCTCTCTTGAGGTCATCTACGATGCTTCGACCGAAGTTGGGGGTGCCGTTGTCACGGCGGTTGCAACGACCCTGGTTGGTTTTCTCCCCGTCTTTGCCATGGTGGGAGCGGAGGGCAAATTATTCAAACCGCTGGCATTCACAAAGAGCTTTGCACTGCTCGCATCGGTTATTCTTGCCCTGACGCTGATCCCCGTTCTGGCCCAACTATTTTTCGTGCCACGGACCAGGTCCGGGAAGGCCAAATGGATTCTGCACGGGAGCATAATCTTGGCCGGTATCCTGATTGCGTTTCTTTTTCAGTGGTGGGTGGGTGCCATCATCATAGCCCTTGGAACTTATCATGTTCTCAAAGGCCGAATTCCTGAGGTTCTTACTAAAGCAAGTTCCCAATTTGCCATTTGGGCCGTATCCGCGGCGGTAATTTATTTCTTAACGGAGCATTGGATGCCTCTGGGACCGCAAAAGGGCATGTTCCGGAACTTGGTTTTCGTTGCCGTTTTGATCGGTGGACTGCTCGGTTCTTTCACTGTTTTTAGGATTTTTTATCCCAGCTTGCTCAGGTGGTGCCTCAATCACAAGTTCGCCTTTATTTGCCTTCCAGCTGTACTGATCCTGTTCGGCGGTTTGGTTTGGACAGGATTCGACACCTTTCTGGGATGGATGCCGGATCGCATTAAAAAAACGTCACTTGTTTCCTCCATGGCCAATGCTTTCCCAGGTCTGGGCAAAGAATTCATGCCGCCGTTGGATGAGGGTTCCTATCTCTTCATGCCAACCACCATGCCCCACGCCTCCATCGGCGAAGCCATGGACGTTCTGCAAAAGCAGGACCTGACCATCCGCGCCATTCCCGAAATCGATTCCGTTGTGGGTAAACTTGGGCGAGTGGAAAGCCCTCTCGACCCGGCCCCCATTTCCATGTTCGAGACGACCATCAATTACAAGCCGGAATATCTCGTTGATCGGGGCGGCGGACGATTAAAGTTCAAGCACGACCACAAGGCTATCGACCTCTTCCGGGACGAATCGGGCAATCCGGAGTTGGCGCCGGACGGCCAACCCTACCAGGTTCAAGGCAAATACGAGCGCGACAGCAGCGGAAGGCTGATCCCGGACAGTGGCGGCGTACCCTTCCGTTTTTGGCGGCGACCCCTGGATCCGCAAATCAATCCCGGTCGAAAAGTCTGGGCGGGCATCAAGAAACCGGGCGACATCTGGGACCAGATTGTAATTGTTACGAAAATTCCCGGAACCACCTCGGCCCCCAAGCTACAGCCCATCGCAGCCCGTATTGTGATGCTGCAAAGCGGCATGAGAGCGCCCATGGGGGTCAAAGTCAAAGGACCGGACCTGGATACCATTGAAAAAGTAGGACTGCAAATTGAAAGATTTCTAAAGGAAGTGCCATCGGTTAAATCGGAAGCTGTGGTGGCCGACCGCATCGTGGCAAAACCCTACCTTGAAATCAAAATCGACCGCGAGGCCATCGCCCGTTATGGGGTGCCCATTCGGCGAATTCAGGACGTAATCGAGGTAGCCATTGGAGGGAAACCCCTCACCACCACGGTCGAAGGCCGCGAGCGTTACCCGGTACGGGTTCGCTACCTTCGAGAGCTTCGCGATCAGATCGAATCTTTGGGGCGCATTCTCGTGTCGTCACCCGGCGGAGCGCAAATTCCACTAACCCAAATGGCAGAGATTGAATACTTGTCCGGTCCTCAGGTCATCAAGAGCGAAGACACTTTTCTGGTCGGCTATGTGGTTTTCGACATGAAGGAGGGTTATGCGGAAGTTAATGTTGTCGAAGAGGCCCAGGCCTATCTCAAGGAGAAGATCGAAAGCGGAGAATTCATCTTACCGGCTGGAGTCAGTTTCACCTTTGCCGGAAGCTATGAAAACCAGCTCAGGGCGGCTAAAAAATTGATGGTAGTGGTACCGGTGGCTTTGTTTGTCATCTTTATCATCCTCTACCTGCAATTCCAGTCCTTTTTGACCACCCTGCTCGTATTTTCCGGAATATTCGTGGCCTGGGCCGGAGGCTTTCTCATGGTCTGGTTTTACGGGCAGCCCTGGTTCCTGAATTTCACCGTATTCGGAACGGACATGCGGGAGCTATTCCAGATTCACCCCATCAATCTGAGTGTGGC